>NZ_JBXANI010000034.1:294-84065 GCF_058801495.1 Cupriavidus sp. GW822-FHT03E04 | reverse complement strand
AAGGCGCGCCGGATGGGGCGACTACCCCCTCGGGCTTCGGCGAAAAGAGCGGCCGGGACCCAAACTCGCATCGCCTTGAGGCGATACTCAGACATGGGTCCCTCTTTTCCGCTCTTTTCGCCGAATCCCGAGGCGCCCCATACGGCCTAGGTACACCCTGACGGCTCGCTTCGCATCGCGCTTGGGTGTTTTCCGCCCCTTCGGGCGGGAAACACGGCTACCACAGTTGGTTGGTCTTGCCGCTGGTTGGCTCCCCTCTCCCACTTGTGGGAGGGGCCGGGGGAGAGGGAGCAGACTGGGAGCAGCCGTCGTCGTAGCGTATGGCTTTGGCCTGTTCGGCGGCTTCGGCCTGTGCATTGGATTTGTCAGGCTGGCGTGCCCGCCAGTTTCGCGGCGATGAACTGCAACGCCAGCCCGTACCCCTGGGTGCCGAACCCCGCCATCACCGCCTCCGCGATATCCGACAGGTAGGAGTGATGGCGGAACGCCTCGCGCTTGTGGACATTCGAGATATGTACCTCGACGAAGGGAATGGCGACCCCGGCAAACGCGTCGCGGATCGCCACGCTGGTATGGGTGAAGGCGCCCGGATTGATCAGGATAAAGCTGACGCCTTCGGTGCGCGCTGCGTGGATGCGATCGACGATGGCGCCCTCATGGTTGCTCTGGAAGCAGGCCAGGGACAAACCCAGCTGGCCGGCCTGCTGGCGCAGGCTGCCCTCGACATCGGCGAGCGTGGTCGAGCCATAGATCTGCGGCTCGCGCGTGCCCAGCAGGTTCAGGTTGGGCCCGTTCAGGACGAGTACGGATTTCATGGTGGTTCCTCTGGTTTCCTCTGATGGGTCTGGTTGATTGCTGCCGGCCGGTTGCCGCCGGCTTGAAGACGCCCGGCTCAGGCGTCCACCGTCTCGACAATGCGCCCGCTGCGCGCAGCTTCGGCGATGGCTTCGGTCACGCGCAGATTCTGCAGCCCGTCATGCACGGTGACAAGCGGCGCGGCGGCGCCGCGGATCACGTCGCAGAAATGCGCGAGCTGGCGCGCGAGCGGGTCCTCGCGCGTGAGCTCGACCACGCTGGCCTGGAAGGGCCTGAACCACGAGCGGTCCTGGTCTTGCGCATAGGTCTTGAGCCGCATGGTTGGCACCGCGAGCGAGCCGCGCGTGCCGGCGATCACATAGCAATCCTCGTCCGGATAGCTGGCATAGTCCGCGTTCTCCCGCGAAGTCTGCTCCCAGCTGCGCGCCGAAGCCGCGCTATCGGACAGCATGAACGTGCCGAGCGTGCCGTTGGCAAAGCGCAGGTTGATCGCCACCGTGTCCTCGACCGGAAACCGCCGCGCGGCGTTCGACGCCATCGCCTGCACCGCCACGATCTCGCCGCACAAGGCCCGCAGGTTGCCGATCTCGTGAATCATGTTGATCAGGATCGGCCCGCCGCCAGGCTGGCGGCGCCAAGGCGCCGCCGCGAAGTAGTCATCGGGCTTGCAGAACATCGCCGTGCCAACCACCGCCACGGGCGTGCCCAGCACGCCTTGCTGCACGATTTCGCGTGCACGGGCCAGCAGCGGGCTGTGCGCGCGGTGATGTCCTACCAGCAGCTTTGCAGTGGCCGCCTCGGCTGCCCGGCGCAGGCGCATGCCCTCCTCCAGGCTGTGCGCCACGGGCTTCTCAATCAGCGCCGGAACGCCCGCGCGCAAGCAGGCCAGCGCGTCGGCCACATGCAGCTTGTTTGGCGTGGCGAGGATCACGCCATCGAGCCGTTGCGCTGCAAGGAGTGCATCTAGCGAAGCGTACAAGGGCACGCCCGTAGCGCGCGCCACCTCGGCCGCGGCCGCTGCGGGGTCGGCAATGGCGGCCAGCTCGCAGGCCGGGCTGGCCTGCACCAGTTCCATATGGCGGCGGCCAATCAGGCCGGCGCCGGCAATGCCGATTCTGAGCTTTGTCATTTGCTGTGCTGGTGAGGGATGACCGTGGGGCTCACCCCGGGTGAGCCCCCGGGGTGAGCCCCGTATCCGGCCGCCTGGACAGGGGCCATCAGCACAGCGTACTGTTATACGTCGATACGATAATCAGGCGTCATGGAAAGTCACAATGTCCCATTGGCGAACAATGATCCCTTCCTCCGGGATCTGCGCCTGTTCTGCACCGTGGCCCGGCGCGCCAGCTTTAGCGCCGGCGCCAACGAGATGGGCCTGTCCGCCGCGCATGTGAGCAAGCGCATCGCCACCCTCGAGGCCATGCTCGGCGTCAAATTGTTCCACCGCACCACGCGCCGTGTCAGCGTGAGCGCCGACGGTGAAGCGGCCTTCCTGTGGGCGCAGAAGATCCTGGATGACGTCGAGAGCATGCTGGAAGCGGTTGGCGGCGCAAGCGCGGAGCCACGGGGCCTGCTGCGCATCAGCACCAGCTTGCGGCTCGGGCGCGACCACCTCTGCCCGGCGCTGTCCCTGCTGCGCCAGCGCCATCCCGCGCTCGAAGTCTGGCTGGAACTGCTGGACCGCCGCGTCGACCTGATCTCCGAGAACTTCGACCTCGACATCCGCGTGGGCGAAGTCCAGGAACCCCACCTGATCGCCCACAAGATCGCCCCGGGCAGCCGCATCCTCTGCGCCGCGCCCTCCTACCTGGTCCGGCACGGCCAGCCCCGGACTCTCGCAGAACTGGCACAGCACGACTGCCTGCCCTTTCGCGACCGCGACCAGCGCTTCGGGGTATGGCGCATGGCCGGGCCCAGCGGCACGGAAACCGTCAAGATCACCGGGCCCATGGCCTCCAACCACAGCGATATCGTGCGCCAGTGGGCGCACGAAGGCTACGGCATCATCATGGCTTCGATATGGGACGTGGCCAGCAGCATCCGCAGCGGCGCACTGGTGCGCGTGCTGCCCGCGTACCACCAGCCGGCCGACGTATGGGCGGTGACCACCGCGCGCGCCTCAAGCTCGGCCAAGATGCGGGCCTGCATCGATTTCCTCAAGGTGCAGCTCACGCAAGGACCACACGCGCTGGCAACCAGCCTGGAAGCCGGAGCAGCGTAGCGTGCCGCACGTCGGAAACGGGCGTGAACTGACACCAACCAGCGCCGCATGACCTAAAAATCACTTTTATGATGAAGCAGACAACCCCGGTGAGGCTGCCACGCTCCTGAGACGGGCGTGGGATCCGACCGCTCCTTGCAACGGATTGGGGGTGCCATCCCGCTGGTAGAAACCCGGCTTTTGCGCGTATATCGCGCAGTCTGCGCGATATACGCGCAAATTGCGAGAATTCGCCTTGTCGACGATCAAGGGATCGCTTAATTTCCAGCCAACAATGATTGGAGACGAAATTGGCTACTACCCTCAATGACCGTGACCTGCACGGCAAGCGCCAGACCAAGAAGGCGACCGCGAGCGGCTGGATCGGCTCGGCACTCGAGTACTACGATTTCTTCATCTATGCGACGGCAGCGTCGCTGCTCTTCCCCCAGATTTTCTTCCCCTCAGGCAACCCCAAGGTCGCCATCGTTGCTTCGCTGGCAACCTACGGTGTCGGCTATATCGCCCGGCCCATTGGCGCCCTCTTCCTGGGCCACTGGGGCGACACCCACGGGCGCAAGAACGTGCTGGTGCTGTGCATGTTCCTGATGGGCTTCTCGACCGTGGCAGTCGGCCTGCTGCCGACCTACAGCCAGGTTGGCATGCTCGCCCCGGTGCTCCTGGTTATCCTTCGCCTGATCCAGGGCTTCGCGGTCGCCGGTGAAATCTCCGGCGCCAGCTCGATGATCCTGGAGCACGCGCCGTTCGGGCGCCGCGGCTACTACGCCAGCTTCACGCTCCAGGGCGTGCAGGCCGGCCAGATCCTGGCCGCCGCAGTCTTCCTGCCGCTTGCCTACTACATGCCGTCGGACGCGTTCAATGCCTGGGGCTGGCGCATTCCGTTCCTGCTGAGCGCCGTCGTGCTGGTGGCCGGCTTCATCATCCGCCGTGAAGTCTCCGAGACGCCGGCGTTTGCCAAGGAAGCCAAGGCTGGCGAAGTGGTGCGTTCGCCCATCATCGAAGCCTTCAAGTTCAGCTGGCGCGACATGATCCGCGTGGTGTGCATGGCCCTGATGAACGTGATCCCGGTGGTAGCCACGATCTTCGGCGCAGCCTACGCGGTGCAGCCGGCGTACGGCATCGGCTTCGACAAGAGCCTTTACCTGTGGATTCCTGTGGCAGGAAATATCCTCGCAGTGCTGGTCATTCCGATTGTCGGCAACCTGTCCGACAAGTTCGGCCGCAAGCCGCCGATCGTCATTGGCGCGCTTAGCTCCGGGTTGCTTTCCTTCCTCTATCTCTACGCCATCAGCATCCATAACGTGCCGCTTGCCATCGTGGCATCGCTGCTGATGTGGGGCATCGTCTACCAGGGCTACAACGCGATTTTCCCGAGCTTCTTCCCCGAGTTATTCCCGACACGCTCGCGCGTGTCGGCCATGGCCATCGCGCAGAATATCGGCACCGCCGTCACCGCCTTGCTTCCCGCGCTGTTCGCCACCGTGGCACCTCCGGGATCGGCCAATATCCCGCTGACGATCGGCGCGATTACCTTCGCCGTGACGATCGTTGCAGCCCTGGCGGCCCTGAGTGCCCGCGAAACCCACCGCATCCGCATGAGCGAACTCGGCGAGCCCGACGCCGCGCCCATGGACAAGCAGGACTATGACCGGCTGCGCGCCGAGGCCATGGGCGAGACAAAGGTGGCCCGGGCAGCCGCCTGAGCGCACCACAGCCTGGCTAGGGAGCACAGAGCAGCCGGTCCGCCGCGGACCAGCGCTCTCTGAGGCCAGGTTCTACCTCCGTCGCCCGCCACCGATATGCACTTGTTGGCGATATCGGCGATATCGGTGCTATCACGGCCCTGTCACGCTCCTTTCACCTGATGTCAGTGCGATCGCACGCACCGAGGGGGGCCCATTTCCCTGAAAGCGCTGAAACACAAAAGCGCAATCGAATGAAATCGAATTGAATCGAATTACCAAGCCCACGTTTTAAAAAAATCAATATCAATATTGATATCCACATGAAAAGTATCTGGAGGAGTATCGACATGAACAAGAAAGCCGCCGCCCTGCTCGTTCTGGGGAGCGCCGCCCTGCCCGCATTCGCCCAGCAATCCAGCGTCACCCTGTATGGTCTTGTCGACACCACCATCCGCTACAGCACCCACGCGAACGCCGCCGGCAACAGCAAGTGGGAAATGACCGATGGCGAACTCACCGGCAGCCGCTGGGGCCTGCGCGGCACCGAAGATCTCGGCAACAACCTGAAGGCCTTTTACATCCTCGAATCGGGTTTCAGCCCGGATACCGGCAGCAGCCAGCAAGGCGGCCGCCTGTTCGGGCGCACCGCGGTGATCGGCCTGGACGGCGATTTCGGCAAGCTTGCGCTGGGCCGGCAATACACGCTCGCCCACGAAATCCTGTCCTCCTACGAGGCCATGGCCTTCGCCAACAACTCCATCGTCGGCTACCAGGGCGGCAACTACACCGGCCTGCGCTACGACAACACCATCAAGTACATCAAATCGTTCGGCGGGCTGCAGGCGGCGGCGGCCTATACCTTCGGCGAGGTCGCGGGCAGCATCAAGGCCAGCAACGCCAGTGCCGGCTCGCTGGTCTACAGCACCGGGCCCATCGAGGTTGGCGCTGTCTACCAGGTCACGCACGATGTCTCCTCCGCCTTCTTCGGCGCCGTGCCGTCCGCGCAGGCCAGCAAGCAAACCGTGTGGGGCCTGGGGGGTACCTGGAAGGCGTCGCGCGCGCAGTATTACCTGGGCTATACCAACAACCGCCTGGATGTGGCCGACTACCGCAACAACGTGGGCTATATCGGCACGCGCGTGAATATCGCCGAAGCCCTCAGCTTGATCGGCACCTTCCAGTACGACTGGCTCAAGCATGCCGGCGAGAGCGGCAAGCGCATGACCACCGCCGGCATGCTGGACTACAACTTCAGCAAGCGCACGGACGTCTATGTGGCAGTGGATTACACCCACCTGAGCGGCGCCTGGATCCCGCTGAACAGTTCGCCAAACTTCAACAACAGCGGCAATATGTTCGGCAACACGACCAGGCTGGGCTTCATGGCCGGCCTGCGGCACAAGTTCTGAGGCGCATAGCCGGACATAAACAGGCAAGCAGATAGGCCGGCAAGCATACCGACAAGAATACCGACAAGACTCGCATGCTCAATATCCTGGCGATCATCGCGCCGATCTACATCCTGATTCTGATCGGATTCGCGACGACCCGCGCCGGGCTGTTTGCCAAGGCCGACATGCGCGTGTTCGGGAAGTTCGTGATCAACCTGGCATTGCCGGCGCTGCTATTGCGCGCGCTGTCGCAACGCCAGGTTGGCGAGATTCTCAACGTCAGCTACCTGCTTGCCTATTGCATCGGATCGTGGGCGGTGATCGGCCTGGGCTATGCCTGGTGCCGCCGCGTCAGCCGGCTGAATCCGGCCACCAGCGCGTTCTATGCGATGGGCATGTCGTGCTCGAACAGCGGGTTCATCGGCTATCCCATCCTCCTGTTGACGCTGGCGCCGGTAGCGGGCGTTTCGCTCGCGCTCAACATGGTGGTGGAAAACCTGCTGGTCATTCCTTTCCTGCTCTTCATGGCGGAGCGCAAACCGGGCAGCACGGGCGGGTGGCAAACGTTAGGCAAAGCGCTGGCCCGGCTGATCTGCAACCCGCTGATCCTTGGCTTGCTCGCGGGGCTGGCGGTGTCGGTGCTTGGCTTGACATTGCCCGCGCCGGTCACGCGTACCGTCGATACGCTGGCAACCGCCTGCAGTGCGCTCTCCCTGTTTGTCATCGGCGGCACGCTGGTCGGACTGCCCATGGGCGGGCTCGGCTCGCGGATTGTGCCCATTGTCGTGGGCAAGCTGGTGCTGCATCCGTTGTGCGTATTGCTGGCGATCACGATGCTGCCGATGCTCGGGCTGCCCGAGATCGACCGCTCGCTTAGCGCAGCGGCCGTGCTGATGGCGGCCATGCCCATGATGGGCATCTACGCCACCCTGGGCCAGGCCTACGGGCAGGAAGATTTCAGCGCTGTGACCTTGCTGATCACAACCATCGCTTCCTTCTTCACGCTGAGCGCGTTGCTCTTTTTGCTCGGTGCATTTCACGCGCTCCCCTGACAGGCTTGCCGGGCGCGGCGAGTCTCACAATACCCGCATGATCGAGATCGCCGTATCCTGCAGCACCCGCAGCACCCGCTCCAGCGCCTGCTCCGCGCTCTCGTCCCCGATCTGCATATTCACGCTGAGCGCGGCGATCACCTTCCCATGGCGATCCCGCAGCGGCACCGCCACCCCCCGCACGCCGATCTGCAATTGCTGCTCGACCAAGGCATAACCCTGGGCGCCGGCACGGCGGATTTCCGCCATCAGCCGATCCTGCTGCATGATCGTGTACGGCGTGTAAGGCGTGAGCACACAGCCTTCCAGCCAGGCCTTGACCTTATCCTCCGGCTCGGACGCCAGCATCATCACGCCGGCCGACGCCAGCGGCGCCGGCACGCGCGCGCCTAGCACGAAGCCTGTGTTCATCACCCGGCTGGTGCCGGTGCGGCAGATAAACACCAGTTCCCAGTCGTCCAGCACGCTCAGGTAAGCCGGCTCGCCAATGGCGGCGGTGATCTGCTGCAGGAAAGGCTGCACGGTGCGCGGCAGGCGTGCGGAGTCGAAGTACGACCACCCGACCTTGAGCACGCGCGGGGTGAGGCTGAACAAGGTGTCATCGCTAGTGGTGTAGCCCAGATGCTCCAGGGTCAGCAGGTAGCGCCGCGCCGCGGTGCGCGTGAGACCGGTGAGCTGGGCCGCCTGCGTGGGTGTCAGGCGCGGATGGTCGTTATCGAATGCCTCCAGGATGGCCAGGCCCTTCTCCAGCCCGGCAATCCAGTCCCGACGGCTCAATGGTTCTTTATCCATAGCGAAAACCCTAATCCCGAGCGCCAGTCGCTCGCATACGCGCGATTGTCGCACGCCTACGCGCGAATTGCGCTTGTTGTCACCTACGATCAGTCCTAATCTTGCCCTACACGAAGCACGCAGGATCTGACATGGACACCACAATCTGGCGCCACCCGAAATCAATCGCCACCGTATCGCTCTCCGGGACGCTTCCTGAAAAACTTGAGGCCGCCGCCGCGGCCGGCTTCGATGGGGTCGAGATCTTCGAGAACGACCTGCTGAACTTCGACGGCTCGCCAGCCGACGTGCGCCGCATCGCGGCCGACCTCGGCCTGGCCATCATGCTGTACCAGCCCTTGCGCGATTTCGAGGCCATGCCGGATGCGATCCGCGAGCGCAACATGGCGCGGGCCGAGCGCAAGTTCGACGTGATGGAAGAGCTCGGCGCGCGCATGGTGCTGGTCTGCAGCAATGTGCAGGAGATCGCCATCGACGATCCCGCGCGCGCGGCGGCCGACCTGCGCGCCATGGCCGAGGCCGCGGCGAAACGCGGGCTGTCGGTAGCCTATGAGGCGCTGGCCTGGGGCCGCCACACCCGGCGCTGGCGCCAGGCGTGGGAGATCGTGCGGCAAGCCGACCACCCCGCGCTGGGCCTGGTGCTGGATAGCTTTCACACGCTCGCGCTTGGCGACACGCTCGAAGGCATCGGCGAAGTGCCAGCGCAAAAGCTCTTCTTCATGCAACTGGCCGACGCGCCGCGGATGAGCATGGACGTGCTGTCGTGGAGCCGGCATTACCGCAATTTCCCCGGGCAGGGCGATCTGGCCGTCACCGAGTTTGCGCGCGCGGCAATGGACGCGGGCTATCGCGGGCCGCTCTCGCTGGAGATCTTCAACGACGAATTCCGCGCGGCACCCGCGCGCCTGACCGCGCTCGATGGGCTGCGCTCGCTGATCTGGCTCGAGTCCGAGGCGGGCGGCCCGCCCCTGCCGGCGCCGCCGCGCTTCGGCGGCGTGGACTTCCTGGAGTTCGCGGTGGACTACGTGACCGGGCGCGAGCTGGGCGCGCGCCTGCGCTCGCTGGGCTTTGGCCATGCGGGCCGCCACCGCTCCAAGGCGGTGGAGCTGTACCGGCAGGGCGGCGTCAACATCATCCTCAATGCCGAGCAGGACAGCGCCGCGGCCGAGCACTTCCAGCTGCACGGCCCCTCCGTGTGCGCGCTGGGCCTGAAGGTGGACGATGCCCAACGCGCCGTCACGCGTGCCCGGACCCTGTTGTGCAAGGAGTGGCGCGAGCGCATCGGCCCGCACGAGCGCCGCATTCCGGCATTGCGCGCGCCCGATGGCATGCTGTTCTACCTGATCGACGAACAGGGCTCGGACCGCAGCATCTACGAAAGCGACTTCGTGCTGGAACCTGGCGGCGCCGACAGCGCGGGCGCGGGGCTGATGGCCATCGACCATATCGCCCAGGCGCTGCCGCCGCACAGGCTCGACAGCTTCGTGCTGTTCTACAAGACGGTGTTCGGCCTGCAGGCGCAGGCGCTGCACGAAATCGCCGATCCCTATGGGCTGGTCAAGAGCCGCGCCATGGTCAGCGCGGAACAGAGCCTGCGGATTCCGCTCAATGTCTCGGAAAGCAGCCGCACCGCAACCGGCCGGTTCATCACCGCCTACGCGGGCTCGGGCATCCACCACATCGCATTCCGTACGCCGGATCTGTGCGCGACGCTGGCGCAAGTCGCGCCAGCCGAGGCCGCCATGCTCCACGTGCCGGACAACTACTACGACGATGTCGGCGCCCGGCTCGGGCTGGACGATGCGGCACTAGAACGCCTGAGGCAACACCAGTTGCTATACGACCGGGATGGCGGTGGTGAATTCCTGCACGCGTACACCGAGCCCTTCCACGACCGCTTCTTCTTCGAGCTGGTGCAGCGCGATGGCTACCTAGGCTTCGGCGCGGCCAACGCCTCGCTGCGCATGGCCGCGCAAGCCCTGGCCAGCCGCAACCGCCAGGGTCGTCCGGCCTGAAGCCGCCAGCGTCATCCCTTATTGGAGCCTCACATTGGAGCCTCACATGCAAGATCCCTGCATCATCTCAGTCGCCATCACGGGCTCGGTGCCCCGCAAGAAAGACAATCCCGCCATCCCGATCTCGGTCGCCGAGCAGATCGAGAGCACGCACCAGAGCTTCGAGGCAGGCGCCACGCTGGTGCATCTGCATGTGCGCGACGAAGCCGGCAATTCCAGCTCGGACCCGGCGCGCTTCGCCGAGCTGCAGGAGGGCATCCGCAAGCATTGCCCGGGCATGATCGTGCAGTTCTCCACCGGCGGGCGCGGACGCGCCATGGAGCAGCGCGGCGCCATGCTCGACCTGCGCCCGGACATGGCCTCGCTGGCCACGGGCTCGGTCAACTTCCCCACCACCGTCTACGAGAACCCGCCCGACTTCGTACGCGCGCTGGCCAAGGCCATGCGCGACTACCACATCAAGCCCGAGATCGAGATCTTCGACCTGGCGATGCTCTACAACACGGCGGACCTGGTCAAGGAGGGCTTGCTGCTGCCACCGGTGCATGTGCAATTTGTGTTCGGCATCAAGAATGCGCTGCCGGCGCGCAAGGACATCCTCGAATTCCAGGTGGCGCAACTGGGCAAGGTACTGCCCGGCGCGACCTGGACCGCGGCGGGCATTGGCCGGCACCAGCTGGAGGTCAATCACTGGACGCTCCAGCTCGGCGGCCACTGCCGCACCGGCCTGGAAGACAATGTGCGCTGGGACAAGGACACACTGGCCGCCAGCAACGCGCAGCTGGTGGGCCGGGTGGCGGCGCTGTGCGCGCAGTACGGCCGCGCCGTGGCCACGCCGCAAGAGGCCCGCCAGCTGCTCGGCCTGGCATGAGCTTTTTACCGCCCCCGTTTTGATCGCCACGCATCTCGTGCTACCGTAGAGAAGACCGGATCCGGAGCCGAAAACGGCTCAACGCAAACTTGGATTTCGATAACCTCTTCTTCGTGGGCTTCATGGGCGCCGGCAAGACCACCATCGGCAGGACGGTGGCGCGCCGGCTCGGGCTGCCTTTTTTCGATTCCGACCACGAAATCGAGGCGCGTTGCGGCGTGCGGATACCCACCATCTTCGAGCTGGAAGGCGAGGAAGGCTTTCGCGAACGCGAAAGCCGGGTGCTGGACGAGCTCAGCCAGCGCCGCGGCATCGTGATGGCCACCGGCGGCGGCGCCGTGCTGCGCCCGGAAAACCGCGAGATGCTGCGCTCGCGCGGCTGCGTGATCTACCTGTGCGCCTCGCCCGCCGAGCTGTGGCACCGCACGCGGCGCAACCGCAACCGCCCTTTGCTGCAGGTCGCCAACCCGCGCGCCACGCTGGAAGCGCTGTTCCAGGTGCGCGACCCGCTGTATCGCGAGACCGCGCACCTGATCATGCCCCCGCATGGCGACAGCGTGGCGAATGCCGCCGGCCGCGTGCTGGAGCGCTTGGGCTTGAGCGAGCGGGTTCTGCCGCCTCCGGTCGATCCCTGAAGCCGCCCCTGGTTCCGCGTGCCGGCAACAGCACTATTGCCCATTACCGCCGCCTCAGTGCTGCATGCCCCAGCGGCGCACGGTCACACGCTCCAGCGTCCTGAACACCAGGTTCTCCACCAGCAGGCCGATCAGGATCACCATGGCCAGGCCGGCGAAGACGCGGTCGGTGTACAGCTCATTGCGGTTCTGGAAGATGTACCAGCCCAGCCCGCCCTTGCCCGACGATGCGCCAAACACCAGCTCCGCCGCGATCAGCGTGCGCCAGGCAAAGGCCCAGCCTATCTTCAGCCCGGACAGGATGGCCGGCAGCGCGGCGGGCACCAGGATCAGCAGCACATAGCGCAGCCCACGCAGGCCATAGTTGCGCCCGGCCATGCGCAAGGTGGCCGGCACCCCGCGAAAACCCGCATAGGTATTGAGCGCCAGCGGCCAAAGCACCGAATGGATCAGCACGAACACCAGGCTCTTGCTGCCAAGGCCAAACCACAGCAGTGCCAGCGGCAGCAGCGCGATGGCCGGCAGCGGGTTGAACATGGAGGTGAGCGTGTCCAGCACGTCGCGCCCCAGTTCGGTGGACACCGCCAGCGTGGTCAGCACGAAGGCCAGCACAATGCCGCCGGCATAGCCTTGCAACAGCACCGACATGGAGATGCCGGCCTTGGTCAGCAGCTCGCCATTGCCGATGCCTTCGGCAAAGGCGCGTGCGGTGGCGAGAAAGCTCGGCAACAGCAGGTCGTTGTCCTGCACGCGCGCGATGATTTCCCACAGGCAGGCCAGCACCACCAGGATCAGCGCCTTGCGCAGCCAGCCCTGCTGCCACAGGCGTTGCGGCCAGGGCAAGGCGCGCGCCACCAGCAAGGCAGTGAAGGGCTCGAGCTTGCACTCGTATTCGGCGCGGACCACCGTGGTGGCGGAAAAAGATGTCGTGCTCGTGTGCGTGCTCGTCATGGTCGATCCTGGCAGGGGCTCAGCGCGCCTGCGCGGTGCGCGCCGGCGACGGCGCCGGGTGCGGCGTCTCGTCGAACAGCAGATGGTGGATGCGTTGCGCGGTAGCCTGGAACTCCGCCCCGCCCTGGCTGGCCAGGTCGAACTGGTGGCTGTTGAGCTCGGCGCGCACGCGCCCCGGATGCGGCGACAGCAGCAGGATGCGGCTGCCCACCACCAGCGCCTCTTCGATCGAATGCGTGACAAACAGCAGCGTGAAGGCGGCGTCGTGCCACAGCGCCAGCAACTCCTCCTGCATGCGCCGGCGCGTAAGCGCATCCAGCGCGGCAAAGGGCTCGTCCATCAGCAGCACCTTGGGACGCATCGCCAGCGCGCGGGCAATCGCCACGCGCTGCTTCATGCCGCCCGACAGGGTATGCGGATAGGCATCGGCAAAGTTGGCCAGCCCCACCTTGCCGAGGAAATGCAGCGCGCATTCGGACGCCTCGCGGCGCGCCATGCCGCGCGATTGCATGAGCGGGAACATCACGTTCTGCCGCACCGTCTTCCAGGGTGGCAACTGGTCGAACTCCTGGAACACCACGATGCGGTCGGGGCCGGGCGCGCTGACAGGCGCGCCCTCGATCCGGATCTCGCCCTCGCACGGCGCAACGAAGCCCGCCACGGCCTTGAGCAAGGTCGACTTGCCGCAGCCCGACGGGCCGAGCAGCACAAAGCGATCGGCCGCATGAACGTCGAAGCTGACCTGATGGGTGGCGCGCACCACGCGCTCGGGGGTGCGGTATTCCAGCGAGACACCGTCGACCTGCAACAGCGGCGCGGGGGCAGCGCGCGCGGAAACCACGCGTAGCGGGGAAGGTTGCGCGGTCATGTCAGCTGCCCTGCGCGGTGACCGGATCCTGGAAGAAATAATCCTGCCAGGATTTTGGCTGGTTGCGGATGGCGCCCACCCGGTGCATGAACTCGGCCAGCGCAAAGGTGTTCTGCGGCGCGACCTTGAACTGCACCTGCGGGTTCTTCAGGATCTTGACCAGCAGCGCGCGATCGATCTTGGCCTTGTTGACGCGAATATACAGATCGGCGGCGGCTTCCGGATTGGCGGTGGCGAACCTGGCCGCCTCGGCCAGTGCATCGACAAAGGCGCGGTAGGTCTTGGGGTTGTCGTTGCGGAATTTCTCGGTGGCATAGAGCACCGTGGCCGAGCTGGGGCCGCCCAGCACGTCATACGAGTTCAGCACGATGCGCGCATTGGGATTGCCGGCCAGCTCCTGCTCCTGGAACGGCGGGTTGCCGAAATGGCCGCTGATCTCGGTACCACCGGCGATGATGGCCGCAGCCGCATCGGGATGCGGCACCGCCACCGTCCACTTGTCCAGCCGGTTGAACTCCTTGTCGCCCCATTGCTTGGCCGCAGCCAGTTGCAGCACGCGCGACTGCACCGAGACCGATACCGCGGGCAGCGCGATGCGGTCCTTGTCGGTGAAGTCGGCGATGGTCTTGACCTTGGGATTGTTGCTGACCAGGTAGTAAGGGAAATTGCCCAGCGATGCCACGCCCTTCACGTTCTGCTTGCCGTGCGTGCGATCCCACACCGTCAGCAAGGGGCCCACGCCCGCGCCGGCGATATCGATGGCGCCGGACAGCAGCGCATCGTTGACGGCGGCGCCGCCGGAGAGCTGGGTCCATTCCACCTTGACGTCCACGCCCTGCTGCTTGCCTTGCTTCTCGATCAGTTGCTGGTCGCGCGCCACGTTGAGCAGCAGGTAGACCACGCCGAATTGCTCGGCGATGCGGATCTTCCCTTCCGCGTGGGCCGCGCCCGTGGCCGCCATGCCGGCGGCGAGCGTCAGCGCGACGACGCCACGCGGCCAGCGGGCGGAGAAAAGACGGGAACGTAGCAGGGACATGCGAGACTCCGGTGGATATTGCGGATACTGCGGATACTGCGGATACGGTGGATACGGTGAATTCGATAGAGCGCAGGGCGGGCCAAGCCACCCCGCCGCGCGCGACGCATGCCGCTCAGGCGGGCAGATCGCCTTCGATGGTCGTGCGGTACATCACGCGGCGCATGGCCTGCGGGCAGCCTGCTGCCAGATGCAACAGCGAGCGGTTGTCCCAGAACACCAGGTCATGCTCCTGCCAGGCGTGGCGGTAGATATGCTCGGGCTTGACGCTATGCGCGAACAGCTGCGCCAGCAGGTCGCGGCTTTCGTCTTCGGGCAGCCCCTTGATGCGCGTGGTGAAATGCTCGCTGACGAACAGCGCGCGCCGGCCGGTCTCCGGGTGCGTGCGCACCACCGGCTGCAGCACGGGGGCCACCTGCGCGATCTGCTCGGGCGTCAGGTTGGGACGCCATGGGCTGCGCTGCTGCAGCTCGGCGTATTTGGCCAGGTAGGTGTGCTCGGCTTTGCGCCCATCCACCTTCGCCTTGAGATGCGCGGGCAGCGTTTCCCAGGCCAGGTGCATGTTGGCGAACAAGGTGTCGCCGCCCTCGGCCGGCAATTCCTGGGCATGCAGCAGCGAGCCCAGGCTGGGCTTTTCCTTGTACGAGAGATCGGAATGCCAGAAATGCCCGGCATCGCCCAGCCCGATCGGCTTGCCGTCCTTGAGCACGTTGGAGACGATCAGGATCTCGGGGTGGTTGGCAAGCTGGAACTGGTGCAGCACATGGATCTGCAGCGGGCCAAAGCGGCGGCTGAACGCGATCTGCTGCGCTGGCGTAATGCGCTGATCACGGAAGACCACCACGTGGTAGTCCAGATGTGCGCGGTGGATGCGGGCGAAGTCTTCCGCGGACAGCGGCTCGGCCAGGTCCAGGCCAACGATCTCGGCGCCCAGCGGCGCATCGAAGGGACGGATCTCGAACCGGGCGCTGCCGGTGAAAGCGGCGGGCGCGGTGCCACGGAAAGTTGAGGCCGGGTGGGTTCCAATCGTCATGACAGGCTCTTAGGCGGGGGACCGAAAGTACGTAGCGAAACGCGCGCAGCACCGCACCTGGCTGTTCAAGGCAATAGGCAGGCCTGCACCGCTTGTTCTTAAGCTTTGCACTGTAGTGACCTCGGATTGGAGCGGTCAACGAATGTAATCGCTGCCGCTTATTCGCTTATCGCATATGGGCGTCTCGCGTGATTTCAGCGTAGTCTCAACGTGCCGGTGCGCCACAGCTGCGGCGGCACGGCACGTTCGCCGTATCGGGCCGCGCGTCCGCGACGAAGCCATCGCGATTCGGCATGCGCACCTGCGGCAACGTGCGCGCATCCAGCACGGCATCCGCCGGCACGATGCCGTTCAGGTGCAGCAGATACGCGGTGACGGCATAGACCTCATCCGCCTTGAGGCTCTGCGGCGCGTTGTATGGCATGGCCCGGTTGATGAAATCGAACACCGTCGTCGCATACGGCCAGAAGCTGCCGATGGTCTTCAACGGCGCCTTGCCATTCACGCCACCGCCTTTCAGGCTGCCGTGCCCGCCGACCAGCGCATCGGCCGGCTTGCCTTCTCCTTTCAAGCCGTGGCATGCGGCGCACTGGTTCTCGTAGACCTGCTTGCCAAGTGTCACGCTGCCGCTGCCTGGCGGCAGCCCGGCGCCATCTGGCGTGACATCGATGTTCCAGGCGGCGAGATCGCGCTCGCTGGCCAGCAAGCCAATGCCGTAGGTTTGCGCCTGTGCCTGCGCGCAGACCGCGGCCATCGCCAGCGCGGCGGCGGCAATGTGGGTACGGTGGGATTCAAGCGCGCGCATTGGCAATGCTCCCGTCGGCGCTGACGCGCCAGGCTTGTATGGCGTTGTAGTGATAGGTGGACTCATAGCCACGCGCGGCCACCAACTGGTCCGGCAAGGGCTGCACATTGCCCGCCTCGTCGATGGCGCGGCTTTGCAGCACGGCCGGGCCGCCCTCCCAGCGCCATGGCAGGCGAAAGCGCGTGAGCGCGCGGTCGAGCACGGGATCCTGCAACTGCGCCTCGCGCCAGTTGCGCCCGCCATCCACCGACACCTCCACGCGCCGGATGCGGCCGTAGCCAGACCAGGCGAGGCCGGAGATTTCGTAAAAGCCCTTGTCGCGCAGCCGGTGGTCCGGCGCGGGAAAGGTGATCACGGACTTCACGTCCATCATGAAGGTGAACTGGCGCGCGCTGCCGTCCGGCAATGAGTCCGTGTACTTGGATGTCTCTTCGCGCGTCATGAAGGGCGCGCGGCCGAGCTTGAGCCGGCGCAGCCACTTGATGCTCATATTGCCCTCGAAGCCCGGCAGGAACAGCCGCAGCGGGTAGCCGTGCTCGGGCCGCAGCATCTCGCCGTTCTGCGCGTAGACCAGCAGCGCGTCTTCCATCGCCTTGGCCATCGGCACGCTGCGCGTCATGGTGGCGGAATCAGCGCCCTCGGCCAGCAGCCAGGCGGCTTCGGGGCGCACGCCCACCTCCTCCAGCACGACGGAAAGGGGCACGCCCGTCCATTCGCAGCACGACAGCAAGCCGTGGCTGATCTGCACCGAAGTGGCGCTGGGCGCGCGCCATTCGCGCCCGGTATTGCCTGAGCACTCCAGGAAGTGGATGCGCGAGACCGATGGCAAGCGCACCAGGTCGTCCATGGTGAAGATCCGCGGGCGCTCCACCAGGCCATGCACAGCGAGGCGGTGCTGCGCCGGATCGATCTGCGGGATGCCGGCGTGGTGGCGCTCGAACACCAGGCCCGTGGGCGTGATGATGCCGCGCAGATCCTGCAGCGGCGTCATGGAGGAGTTCGCGCCGGGCATCGGCGCAGGGCCGCGGTTGCGCCGGATCACGTTCTTCTCGAACGCGGAGGGCTGGCCGTAGGCGTGCCACAGCACCGGCTCGCCGGGCGTGCGGGTCCAGGGCGGCACCGTCAGTACTTCGGCCCGCGCGGGGGCGGGCGCACCGGCGGCGAGCGCCACGCCACCCAGGCCCGCGCCCTGGCGCAGGAAGCGGCGCCGGCCGGGCTGCGGCTGCCCGTTCCTTTCGTTGTTGCTGGTCATTGGCTCAGCCCTTGTGCGTTCGGCACATAGCGAAAATGGCGCACTCTATGCCAGCGCGCCGCCTCACGGAACGAAGGAAAGCGCATGCCCATATGCGTTGCCGCGTCACCATCGCCATCTGTGGTGCATATGCGCGCAGGCCATATCCAAAAGCAGAAACATTCGTTCTGCTGTGCCGATGGCGCCGCGTATCTTGAGAGCCGTTGGTGGAATTCTCCCCACGAGCACAAGACACAGGACCACATCCAAGATGGCAATCACGCGACGAACCCTCCTCAAACGCCTTGCCGTGTCCGGCCTGGGTGCCGCCGCATCCGCCAGCCCGCTGAGCGCATTCAGCGCCAGCGGCGGCGCCAGGCCCGACGTGATCCGCATTGGCGTGGCGCAGCCGGCCACCGGCACGCCGCCCACTTTCGCGGGCAGCTCCATGGCCATCGCGCATGCGCGCGGCTGGCTGGAGGAAGCGTTCAAGCCGTCAGGCACGCGCATCGAATGGCTGTTCTTCAAGGGCGCGGGGCCGGCCGTGAATGAAGCCATCAGCACCAACCAGCTCGATTTTGCGATGCAGGGCGACCTGCCCGCCATCGTGGCGCGCGCCGCCGGTCTCAAGACGCGGCTGGTGCTGGCCACGGGCGTGCGCACCAATATCTATATCGGCGTGCCGCCCGACTCCCCGCTCAAGACGGTGGCGGACCTGCGCGGCAAGCGCGTGTCGCTGTTCAAGGGCACCAATATGCATCTGCCGGCATTGCGCCTGCTTGAGGCCAACGGCCTGGCCGAGAAGGACCTGCGCTTGCTGAACCTGGACACTGCCGGCTACCTGGCCGCGCTCACCACGCGGGATATCGACGGCGCCATCGGCGCCATGGATATCCTGCGCCTGCGCGACAAGGGCGCGGTGCGCATCCTGTACTCCAGCAAGAACCAGTCGCCGATCTACACGCGCCAGAGCCATGTGCTGGTGACCGATGCGTTCGCCAGCAAGTACCCCGAAGCCACCCAGCAACTGGTCAAGACCGCGGTGCAGGCCGCACGCTGGGCCTCCGACGAAAAGAACCGCGAAGACGTGCTGCGTACCTGGGCGCGCGCCGGCACGCCCTACGAGCACTGGAAAGAAGACTACGAAGGTGAACCGCTGCGCGTGCGGCTGAACCCGAACTTCGACCCCTTCCTGGTGACCCGCTACAAGGACGCCACCGAGCAGGCGTACCGCCTGCGGCTCTCACGCGCGAAGTTCGACGTGGACCAGTGGATCGACCCGAGCTTCCTGAAGGCCGCGCTGAACGACCTGAGCCTGCAGAGCTACTGGCCGGTCTACCAGCCCAACGGCAAGATCCTCGGAGCCTGACGCGATGGCAGCCAACGATACCCTGACGCTGCCGGGTGCGGCGGGCACCGCCCCCGCGCAACGCGGCAAGCGGTTGCACGGCTGGCGGCCCACCCGGCAGCATGCCGCGTGGCTGCTGGCCTGGCCGGTGCCGCTGACGCTGCTGCTGGTCTGGTACGTGGCGGCGCGTTTCGCGTGGATTCCGCCGCAGGTGCTGCCCGCCCCCGACACCGTCTGGCACACGCTCACCGAGCTGTACCAAAGCGGCGAGCTGCAGGCCAACCTGGCCGTCAGCGCATTGCGCGTGGCGCTCGGCTTTGCGCTGGGCCTGGCCGGCGGGCTGGCGCTGGGCGTGGCGATGGGCCTGTCGCCCAGCTTCCGCGATTACGTCTACCCCACCTTCAAGGCCTTCAGCCAGGTGCCCGTGCTGGGCTGGCTGCCGCTGCTGATGCTGCTGGTCGGCATTGACGAAGCGCTCAAGATCATCCTGATTGCCAAGGCCTCACTGGTACCGATCGCGCTCAATACCTACAAGGGCATCCAGAACGTGCACACGCGCTATATCGAGGTGGCGCGGGTGCTGCGCTTCACGCGTTGGCAACTGCTGTCGCGGGTGGTGTTTCCCGCCGCCGCCGCGCCGATCTGGAGCGGCATCCGCTACGGCCTGACGCACGCGTGGCTGGCGCTGGTGGTGGTGGAGCTGCTGGCCTCCTCCGAAGGGCTGGGCTACATGATCGTGTACGGCCGGCAGCTGTTCCAGCTCGACATGGTGATTGCGGCGGTGATCGTGGTGGGCGCGGTGGGCTTCGCGCTGGACAAGGTGCTGGCGCTGGCCGAGCGCGCGGTATTGCGCTGGCGCAAGCCGGGACTCTGAGTTGCGGCGCAAACCAACAGCAAAGGAAAACAACATGGCCGATGCCTCCGCGACGCTGGTAACGAAATCCGGCAACCCGCGCTCCCTGCACCTCCCGCGCGCGTTGCGCGGCTGGGTACTTCCTATCGGCCTGATCATCCTGTGGTGGGCCGCGGTGCGTTTTGGCTGGAGCACGTCGCCGCTGCTGGTGCCGGTGTCCAAGGTCTGGGCCACGGCGGTAGAGCAGGTGCGCAGCGGCGCGCTGTTTGTCGCGCTGTCGGCCAGCCTGTGGCGTGACGTTGCCGGCTTCGCGCTGGGTGCCAGCGTGGGCCTGTTGTTTGGCACCGCGCTGGGGCTGTCGCGGCTGTTCGAGCAACTGGTGGGGCCGACGTTCCACACCATCAAGCAGATCTCGCTGTTCGCCTGGATTCCGCTGATCTCGGTCTGGTTCGGGCTGGGCGACACCGCCAAGGTGGTGTTCCTGTCGCTCGCGGCTTTCTTCCCCGTGGTGCTCAACACCTTCGAGGGGATCCGCGCCGTGCCCGCCGATCTGCTGGAAGTGGCCAACGTACTGAAGTATTCGCGCCGGCAGGTGCTGCTGCGCGTGGTGCTGCCGTCGGCCTCGCCGTCGATCTTCGCCGGCATCCACCTGGCACTGATCTACGCCTGGCTGGCCACGCTCGGCGCCGAGTACATGCTGGTGTCCGGCAAGGGCATCGGCAACACCCTGACCGATGGCCGCGAGAATTTCTGGATGGACCTGGTGATCTTCGGCGTGATCGTGGTCGGGTTGGTCGGCTTTACGCTGAACTGGATCGCCAGCCGTATCGAGAGCCGCCTGCTGGCGTGGCGCGGGCGCTCAGTCGCCGCCTTCTGATCCTGAACCCATTGCTTCTGAACCCGTTGCTTCTGAACCCATCCCGGAGACCTGTCATGGCCCGAGCCGGCACGCTCGATATCGCGCACCTGCGCAAGCAATATGAAGTCAAGGGCGAGCCCCTGCCCGTCCTCGAAGACATCACGCTGTCCATCGCGCCCGGCGAGTTCGTCAGCATCGTCGGCGCCAGCGGCTGCGGCAAATCGACCTTGCTGCGGCTGGTGGTGGGGCTGGAGGAGGACTACAAGGGCGAGATCCTGCTCGACGGCAAGCGCGTGGTGGGCACCAGCCTGGACCGCGGCATCGTGTTCCAGGAGCACCGGCTGTTCCCGTGGCTGACGGTGGAGCAGAACATCCGCACGGCGCTGCTCAACGCCAACCTGACCGAGACCGAGAAG
Organism: Cupriavidus sp. GW822-FHT03E04; assembly: GCF_058801495.1. Lineage (NCBI taxonomy): Bacteria > Pseudomonadati > Pseudomonadota > Betaproteobacteria > Burkholderiales > Burkholderiaceae > Cupriavidus > Cupriavidus sp. GW822-FHT03E04. Next base: position 63,187 of record NZ_JBXANI010000034.1, on the reverse strand, counting down.
CGCCGCACGGTGCGCGAGCATATCGCGCTGGTGGGGCTGGCCGGCTTCGAGACCGCGTTCCCCCACCAGCTATCGGGCGGCATGTCCCAGCGCGTGGCCATTGCCCGCGCGCTGGTCACGCGCCCGGAGATCCTGCTGCTCGACGAGCCTTTCGGCGCGCTCGACGCCCTGACCCGCGCTTACCTGCAGCAGGAGCTGCACCGCATCTGGCAGGCCGAGGGCATCACCATGATCCTGGTCACGCACGATGTCGAAGAAGCCATCTACCTGGGCGATCGCGTGGTGGTGATGGAGCCGCGGCCCGGGCGCATCCGGCGCATCCTGCCGGTGCCGCTGGCCCATCCGCGCGACCGCGCCGCGCTGGGCTTCGCACGCGTCAAGGACGACGTGCTGCAGGAATTCACCGGGCGCCCGGCCGATCTCGCGGAAGCGCCCATCAAGCGCGAACCCGATCCGGAAACCACCGACCGGCTGCCACCCCATATCCAGTTCGCGATCTGAATCGCGCCCCTCGCCCACAGGAGAATCCCAGATGACCCAGCAGCAAGCCACAGCACAAGTCAGGCTAGACATCCACCCGGTAGCCGGGCGCATCGGCGCCGAGATCCGCGGCATCAAGCTGGCGCCGGACCTCGACGCCACCACGTTCGGCGCCGTGCGCGCTGCGCTGCTGCGCCACAAGGTGCTGTTCTTGCGCGATCAGGACCACCTGGACGACAAAGCCCAGGAAGGCTTTGCCAGCCTGTTCGGCACGCCCGTGCCCCACCCCACCGTGCCCTCGCGCGACGGCACGCGGTTCCTGCTCGAACTCGATTCCGAGCACGGCGGCCGCGCCAACTCCTGGCATACCGATGTGACCTTCGACCTGGCCTACCCGCAGGTGTCCGTGCTGCGCGGCGTGGTCATTCCCGCCGCCGGCGGCGACACCGTATGGGCCAATACGGCGGCAGCCTACCAGGATCTGCCCGAGGCGCTGCGCGAACTGGCCGACCGCCTGTGGGCGCTGCATACCAACGACTACGATTACGCCGCCACCCGCAACACGGTCAGCACCGAAGCCATCAAGCGCTACCGCGAGGTCTTCACCGCCGCCATTTACGAGACCGAGCATCCGGTGGTGCGCGTGCACCCGGAAACCGGCGAGCGCACGCTGGTGCTGGGGCATTTCGTGAAGAAGCTGCTTGGCTACTCGTCCTCCGACTCGCAGCATCTGGTCTCCGTACTCCAAGACCACGTCCATCGCCTTGAGAACACGGTGCGCTGGCGCTGGCGCGCCAACGACGTGGCGATCTGGGACAACCGCGCCACCCAGCACTACGCCATCAACGACTACGGCGATGCGAAACGCGTGGTACGCCGGGTGACCATCGCGGGCGATGTGCCGGTCAGCGTGGACGGACGCCGCAGCGTATCGGTGAAGTCCGCCGCGCCCAAGCAAGCCGAGCCGGCCAACCACGCGGCGCCGGCGCGCGCCGCCGCATAAGGGAGCCGCAGATGAGCCAACCCGCACAGAAGCGCCAGCTCAAGCTCGGCGCCTTCCTGCAAGCCACCGGCCACCATGTGGCCGGCTGGCGCCACCCCGGCGCGCAGGCCGACGCCGGGCAGAATCTTGCGCACTATGTGCGGCTGGCGCAAAGCGCCGAGGCCGCGCAGTTCGATACGATCTTTCTCGCCGACGGCGTCGCAATCCGCGCGCTTGACGACGCCACCCTGCCCCGCACGGCGCGCGCCGCCAGCTTCGAGCCGCTGACACTGCTCTCGGCCCTGGCCGCGGTGACCGAGCGCATCGGCCTGGTGGCCACCGTCTCCACCACGTACAACGAGCCCTTTCACGTCGCGCGCAAATTCGCCTCGCTCGATCACCTGAGCGGCGGCCGCGCCGGCTGGAATGTGGTGACGTCGTGGTCCGACGCCGAGGCGCGCAACTTCAGCCTGGACAAGCACCCCGAGCACGCTGACCGCTACGCGCGCGCCGAGGAATTCGTGGATGTGGTGACGGGGCTTTGGGACACCTGGGAAGACGACGCATTCCTCTACGACAAGGAAAGCGGCCTGCATTTCGCGGCCAACAAGCTGCACGCACTGGATCACCACGGCAAGCATTTCCAGGTGCGCGGGCCGCTCAACGTGTCACGCCCGCCGCAGGGCCATCCGGTAATCGTGCAGGCGGGCTCGTCCGAGGCCGGACAGGAACTGGCGGCGCGCACGGCGGAGGTCATCTTTACCGCGCAGCAGTCGCTGGAGGATGCCCAGGCCTTTTACCAAGGCCTGAAAGGCCGGCTGGCGCGCTATGGCCGCACACCCGACCAGCTCAAGATCATGCCGGGCGTGTTCCCCGTGATCGGGCGCAGCGAGGCCGAAGCGAAGGAGAAATTCGAGGCGCTGCAAAGCCTGATCCATCCAGCCGTGGGGCTGGCCCTGCTGTCGCAGAACCTCGGCGGCGTGGATCTCTCCGGCTACTCGCTCGACGGGCCGCTGCCCGACGACCTGCCCGAGCCCAACGGCGCCAAGAGCCGTTTCCAGCTGGTGACCGGGCTAGCCCGGCGCGAGGGACTGACCATTCGCCAGCTCTACCTGCGCGTGGCTACCGCGCGCGGGCACTGGTCCATTCATGGCACCGCCGAGAGCATCGCCGATCAGCTGCAGGCCTGGTTTGAAGGCGGCGCCGCCGACGGCTTCAACATCATGCCGCCATGGCTGCCGGGCGGCCTCGACGACTTCATCGAACTGGTGCTGCCAGAGCTGCGCCGGCGCGGGCTGTTTCGCGAGCGCTACGCGGGCAGCACCTTGCGCGAGCACCTGGGCCTGGCGCGGCCGGCGCATCCGCGCGCGTTTGGCGACACACGGCAGGTGGCCTGACAGGCCAGGCATTGCCTTGCGAAGAAGCAAGGGTTGCCAGTTGGCCCGTCCGAGGCGACAGGGCTGCGCAAGCACAGCCATGCTTGCATGGTCAGAACACGTGTTTCATCCCGACCATGGCACCAAGCTGGCTACCGCCGGGTGCGGGATTGGTGCCCGTTCCCGCATTGCTGACGGACTGCGCCAGGTTGCCGCCGTTGTTGATGAAGCCGGCCGTGCCGTAGACGGACGTGCGCTTGGTAAAGGCATAGACGCCGCGCGCCGCGAACAGCCATGCCTTGTCCGCGCTGTTGTGATAGCGCAGGTTGAACACCTCGCCGTCGACGCTGAAGGCCGGCGTCACCTGATACGTCACGCCGCCGTAGAACATGTCGCTCACGGGGGCCGGGCTGGCCCTGTTGTCCCGGCGTAGCCAGCCCAGGCCGATCTTGGTGTCCCGGTTGACCAGTACATAGCCGTTGATGGACAGGCGGTCATCCGTCAGGCTGCTGCGGTTCAGCCCGGCGAAGGCACCTGGGCCGCCGCGCAGCGAATCGTAGGCGGCTGCCACACTCCAGGTCGCGGTGTCGTACTTGAGCATCGCGGACCACTCCCGACAGGCGCGCTGGTCCGCTGGATTCTCCCCGGCGCAGTTGGTGCCCGAGGGGCTCGGGCCCGCGTTGACCGTATCGCGGCCGAAACTGTAGGTGGCGCCGGCGGTCAGGCCGCCGAAGGTACCCTTGTACGAGATGGCATTGTCCGTGCGTGCATTGGGCAGGTAGCTATCCAGCGAGCCCGATCCGAAGGCGTTCGGCCCCAGGATGTCGGGATCGGCCATGGCCCAGAACAGCATGGTGTACTGCCGTCCCAGCGCGACCTGCCCCCAGTTCCCCGCCAGGCCCACCAGCGCCTGGCGGCCGAACAGGCGTCCACCCTGGTTGCTGGCGCCGCTATCGGGCCCGAACCCGGACTCCAGCCAGAAGATTGCCTTCATGCCGCCGCCCAGGTCCTCGGTGCCGCGCAAGCCCCAGCGCGACGGCACCGTGCCAGTCAGGTTCGGCATGCGCAAGACATTGTCCTTCGCCGCGCCGATATGGGAGATGTACTCCACGCCCGTATCCACCACCCCATAAGCCGTCACGTTCTGCGCCGCGGCAACCACCGGGATCGCTGCCGCGATGGCTGCGACCGTATGTCCAAGTTTCATTGTCATCCTCCCGTTTCTTCTAAGATTTGGGGCAAGCCGGGGGCCTGCCGCCCAATGTCGGCACGCTATTGCGCGTTCTATGTGGTACCGCTCAGTGCGCGGCGATACGTACCGCTTGTCCGTCGGCGGCCGGGGACCGGCCAAGCAAGCCGACGCTGGCGATGGCTACCAGCAGCGGCAGCGCGAAGACGTAGTACAGGTTTGAGGTGGGCCAGCCCGCGTCGACCAGCGCGCCGGCGACCAGCGGGGCCAGCACCGCGCCGAAGCGGCCCATGCCGATCGACCAGCCCATGCCCGTGGTGCGGTTTTGCGCCGGATAGAGAATGGGCGCGTAGGCGTACAAGCCGACCATGCAGCCGAAGATGCCGCCACCGATGAACAGGGCCAGCACGAACGCCACCGACAAGGTATTGGCGTACATGCCGAATGCCACCAGCAACAAGGCGGTCAGGACAAAGCAGCTCCACAGCAGCGGCTTGAGCCCGATGCGCGCGGCAAGGAAACCGAACAACGTGCCGCCCACGATGCCACCGACGTTGAGCAGCACGCCGCCGGTAATCCCCTGCTGCGCCGACATGCCGGCCGCCACCAGCAGCTTCGGCGTCCAGCTCAGGACAAAGTAAAAGCTGAACATCACCAGGAAGAACGAAGTCCAGATCATCAGCGTCTGCATGGCGAGGCGACCGCCAAACAAGCTGCGAACCCCGCCCTGGGCTGGCGTCTGCGCGGCGGCGCGCGCCGGCATTTCGGTAATGCGTTCGCGCCCCATGCCGGCGAGAAGCTTGTTGAGCTTGTCGACCGCGCCGGCCGGGCGCCTGGCGATCAGGAAGTCCAGCGATTCAGGCAAGCGTGCCAGCACGACCGGGATCATGGCCAGCGTGACCAGCCCGCCAAAAACGAAGACGCTGCGCCAGCCGTAGTGCAGCAACAGCACGCCGGCGATGGCGCCGCCAATCGTGGCGCCCACCGGATAACCGGTGGCCTGCAGCACGATCGCGGTGCTGCGCCACTTGTCTGAGGCGTATTCGCCGGTAATGACGTTGATGCTGGCCAGCATGCCGCCAATGCCCAGCCCGGTGATCGCCCGCATGGCCGCCAGTTGGGTCACGCTCTGCGCGAAGGCGGAACAAAGCATGCCCGCCGAGATCGTCACCAGGCAGAGCAAGATGACAGGGCGGCGCCCGAGCCGGTCGGCCCAGGGCGCCAGGAACAGCGATCCCGCCGCCATGCCGAACAGCCCGGCACTGAGCAGGACGCCAATCTCCTTGCCGCTAAGGTGCCAGTCGGCCGAGATATGCGAGGCGGTGAACGCCATCGCCAGTACGTCAAAGCCGTCGAGCATATTGAGCACGATGCAGATCGCTACCGCCATGATCTGGAACCGGCTCATCTCGCCCTGGTTGATGGTTTCCCTGATGTCGAGCTTCATTGTCTACCTCCATGGTTTTATTTTGATTTACCCGGCCGATCCGATCGATCTGGATTGACGGCAACTACAAATCCAGCACCAGCAAACCCGTCCGGGCGCGCGAGCAGCACGGCAGGAACTGATCGTTGGCGGCACGTTCCTCGTCGGTCAAATAGGCGTCGCGATGCTCCGGCTCGCCCGCCAGCACCCGCGTCAGGCAGGTTCCGCACACGCCCTGCTCGCAGGATGTCTGGATCTCCACGCCATTGGCCGACAGCGCCTGCACCACCGTCTGGTCCGGCTCAACATCGATCACCAGCCCGCTGCTCTGGACCTTCACCTGGAACGCCCCGGCGACGGCGCCCGGCACCTCGGGCGCGGCAAAATACTCGCGGTGGAGATTCGCCTCCGGCCAGCCGGCCTCCTTCGCCTGGCGCAGCACCGCGTCCATGAAGCCGGCGGGGCCGCACACATAGAGATGCGTCCGTGCGCCGGGGGCGACGAGCAAGCGTGGCAGGTCAGCCCGATGGCCCGGCGGCTCGTCGAAATAGAAATGCGTGCGGTCCCGGAGATCCTCGTGCGCAAGGCGTTCGCGGAACGCCGTATGCGCCGCCGTGCGGGTGCAGTAGTGCAACTCGAACGAGGCGCCGGATTGCGCAAGGCGCTGCGCCATGGCGAGGATCGGCGTGACGCCGATGCCGCCGGCGAGCAGGATCGAATGCGCGGCGCCGGCGGCCAGGGGAAAGTGGTTCTTCGGCTCGCTGATTTCCAGCGTGGCGCCGACTGCCAGCGCGTGCATGGCCACCGACCCGCCCCGGGAGGCGGGGTCGCGCAGCACGCCGATCTGGTAGCGGTGGGTCTCGGCGGGGTCGTTGCACAGGGAGTACTGACGCACCAGTCCCGGCGCGATCCGTACGTCGATATGCGCGCCCGCGGTGAATGCCGGCAGGGTGCCGCCGTGCGGCGCGACCAGTTCGAACACGGCGATGCCCGACGCCGCGTCGGCCTTGCTTGCGATCCTGACCTGCATCACGCGCCCTCCGCCTGCCCGGCCTGTTCTTGCTGCAGCAGGCGATCGAGAATCCGCCGCGCCTGGACGCCGCCGGCGTCGATATTCAGCTTGAGCAGCTTGCGCTCGGGATTGGCCAGGATATTGCGCTGCTGCGCCTCCAGCATTTCCAGGTCTTCGGCGAAGATCTTGCCCTGCCCGTCGCGGATGGTTTCGGTCAGCTGCGCGTCGTCTGCCTTGAAGTTGCGCGCCATGCCCCAGAAGTACCAGATCGAGGTCTCGGTCTCCGGCGTGATGAAGTCCACCACGATGCTCGACGCCTTGTGCTGCGGCTCGGCGTGATAGCCGCCCTTGCCCGCGTGCGCCACGCCCACCTCGATCATGACGTGGCTTGGCGGCGTGAAGCGGCAGATCTGCCAGCGGTCGCAAGGCACATCGTGCGCAAGGCCATTGCCGCGCAACGCCGCGGCCCAGAACGGCGGCGGCATGATGCCCTCCATATGCCGGCCGGTCACGACCATGTCGCCTTCGACCTTGGTGGCCGGTGCCGACTCTTCGATCTCGGCCTGCCCGATGCTGGAGGCATGGACGTAGGTCTCATGGGTCAGGTCCATGAGGTTGTCGATCATCAGCCGGTAGTCGCAATGGATGTGATACAGCCCGCCGCCGTGGGCCCAGTCCGCGCTCACTGCCCACTCCAGATGCGGGATCGCACCCGCATCGGCCAGCGCGGCGTCGCCAGGCCAGACCCAGACAAAACCGTAACGCTCGACGGCCGGATAACTGCGGATCGACGGAAACCCGCCGACGCGCTGCCCGGCCATCCTGGCGCATTTGCCGTCGCGGCCCATGGTCATGCCATGGTAGCCACAGACCAGTTGCCCGTCGCGGACAAAGCCCAGCGAAAGCGGCGCGCCACGGTGCGGGCAAAAGTCCTCCAGCGCGGCGACGTTGCCGTCCTCGCCCCGGAACAGCACCATTTTTTCATTGCAGATCGTGCGGCCAAGCGGTTTTCCCGTGAGTTCGTCCGGCGTGCAGGCCACATACCAAGTGTTTTTCAGAAACATAGCGATCCCCTCCCTGGCGCCCGATCGCGCCAAGGTTCAGTGACTTACGAAAGTGGGTTAGGTCAGGCCGGGCGGCCCGCGCGGCGAATCAGGCTGCCGCCGAGCACCTGCGACATCGCCTGCTGGTTCTGCATGGCGATCTTGAGGTTACGGTTGGCGATGCGGCTGTGTTCGCGCATCAGCGCTTCGGCACGGGTGCCCTCGCGCAGCTCGATCGCCTCGACCACCGAGCGGTGCTGCGCCTGCGCGAGCAGCAGCATTTCGCGCGCGCTTTCATCGATGGACTGGACCATCACGAAGGCGCTGGCGGAGGCGAACGGGATATTCATCACTTTCTCGATCTGCCGTGCAACCAGGGGGCTGCCGGCCGCCTCAGCCAACAACTGGTGGAAGCGCGCGTTGAGATCGACGTAAGCAGAGAACTTGACCGCGGTCAGCTCGCCGGTGAGCGCCGTGTCGATTTGCGTGATGCAGTCGCGCAAGCCGCTCAGGATGGTCTGGCCGACGCCACGCTCCGCGGCAAGCCGTGCCGCCATGCCTTCCATCGTGCCCCGCAGTTCGATCGCATCGCTGATTTCACTTTCGGCGAAGGAACGGACCGCAAAGCCGCCGGATGGGATGGGCTCGACCAGGCCTTCTTCCTGCAACCGGATCAACGCGGCCCGGATCGGGGTGCGGGAGACGCCGAGGCGCTCAACCACCCACAGTTCGGAGATGCGAGCACCCGGCGCGAGGTCGCCGCCGAGGATCAGCTCCCGCAATCCGAGCAGGGCCCGGACCGCCTGGGAAGCGCTGGCGCCGGCTTTGCTGTCGCTGAGATTGTCGTTGTCGTTGTCGGTCTGCATGATGCGCTGTCTCTCATTGTGGGGGCGAGCGTGTCCGGTGATGCAAGATGGCCGCTGTTGAATACAGAGTGTATCCACAATAAACTGACCAGGCAATGTGAAAGCTGAAAACCGAGGGTAAACGTCGATAAAACGCGAAGAACCAGAGAGTAACGAGAAGACAGGCAGCGTATTTCGGGGGAATACTCGACCACATAGAACATGTTGTATACAACGAAGAATCAAGGCCTGGCGGGGCAAAAACCCACTGCCCGCGATGCCAGAAACACATGTTCCGCTGCCGCACAAACAAAAACGACCCGGGCGCTCACGCGACCGGGTCGTCTTGTCACATCGTTTGCGTGACGCGGTTCGACAGAAAGCCGAACCGCGCTTAGCCACCCTTCACGCTCAATGCACCATCATATTGGCGTTCATGTTGTGCATGATCCACAGCGAGCCCGCCACCACGATCAGCAGGATCAGCGCGGTGAAGGCCAGGGCCATCACGTTCCAGCGCTGCTCCGACGAGCTGTCCAGGTGCAGGAAATAGATCAGGTGCACGACGATCTGCACGACCGCCAGGCCCAGGATCACGGCCAGCGTGGTCGAGGCTTCCAGCGTGCCGCCCATCACCAGCTTGAACGGGATGACGGTCAGGATCACCGCCAGCACGAAGCCGATCACATACGACTTGACGCTGCCATGGCTGGCGCCTGCGGACGTGGTGCCGTGCCCGTCGTGGGCGCGGTGAGCGCCGGCGGCAGAGACGTTGCTATGTTCCATTACATCGCTCCCATCAGGTAGACCACGGTGAACACGCCGATCCAGACGATGTCCAGAAAGTGCCAGAACAAGGCGAAGCAGGCCAGGCGCTTGGTCATGGTCGGGGTCAGGCCCTTGCGGGAGATCTGCCACATCAGCACAGCCATCCACAGCAGGCCGCTCGCCACGTGCAGGCCGTGGGTGCCGACCAGCGTGAAGAACGACGACAGGAAGGCGCTGCGCTCGGGGCCGGCGCCCTCGGCGATCATGTGATGGAACTCGTTGATTTCCATGCCGATGAACGCCACGCCCAGCAAGAACGTGATGCCAAGCCAGAACTGCAGGCGGGCACGCTGGCCGTTATGCAGGGAGATCATTGCCATGCCCGAGGTCAAGCTGCTGAACAACAGCAGGAAGGTCTCGACCAGGACGTAGTTCAGCTCGAACAACTCCTTGCCCGACGGGCCGCCTGCCACTTCGCCACGCAGCACCGCGAACGCGGCGAACAACCCGGCGAAGATGATGCAGTCGCTCATCAGGTACACCCAGAAACCAAACACCGTGTTGGCGCTGGTGTCGTGATGGGCGTGATCGTGCGAATGATCGTGCGAGTGGGCATGCGCCTGGGCGGCGCCATGCGCGGGATAACGCTGTAGGACTTCAGTCGTCATGGTTCAGGCCTGTGACGCAATGCGCTGGAAATGGCTCGTTTCGACCGCCTTGACTTCGTGCGCGGGCACGTAGTAGTCGATGTGGTCGTCGTTGCTGCGGAAGATAAAGCTGACGATCATGCCAACCAGGCCTACCGCCGCCAGCCACCAGATATGCCAGGTCAGGGCAAAGCCCAGCGCCAGGCTGAAGGCACCGATGTAGAAGCCGGCGCCGGTGTTCTTCGGCATGTGGATCTGCTCGTAGTGCGCTTGTTGCTGCGGCACTTCACCACGCGCCTTCATGTCGGCGAACGCGTCCAGGTCACGCACCACCGGGGTATGCGCGAAGTTGTAGAACGGCGGCGGCGACGAAGTTGCCCACTCCAGCGTACGGCCACCCCAGGGGTCGCCCGTCACGTCGAGGAGTTCCTTGCGGCGGCGCACGCTGACCACGATCTGCAGGATCTGGAACAGGATGCCCAGGCCAACAAACGCGGCGCCGAGCACGGCCACGTACAGGTACGGGTTCCACGCCGGATTGTCGGTGTGGTTCAGGCGACGGGTCATGCCCATGAAGCCCAGCGCGTACAGCGGCATGAAGGCCAGGTAGAAACCGATGATCCAGCACCAGAACGCGTACTTGCCCAGGCGCTCGTCGAGCTTGAAGCCGAAGGCCTTCGGGAACCAGTAGGTAATGCCGGCGATGTAGCCGAACAGCACGCCACCGATGATCACGTTGTGGAAGTGGGCGATCAGGAACAGGCTGTTGTGCAGCACGAAGTCAGCCGCCGGCACTGCCATCAGCACGCCGGTCATGCCGCCGATCACGAAGGTGACCATGAAGCCCAGCGTCCACAGCACGGGCGTGGTCATCTGCACACGGCCGCGGTACATGGTGAACAGCCAGTTGAAGATCTTCACCCCGGTCGGGATGGAGATGATCATGGTGGTGATGCCGAAGAACGCATTCACGTTGGCGCCGGAGCCCATCGTGAAGAAGTGGTGCAGCCAGACCAGGAACGACAGCACCATGATGGCGCAGGTCGCGTAGACCATGCCCTTGTAGCCGAACAGCTTCTTGCCGGAGAACGTCGAGATGATTTCCGAGAAGATGCCGAATGCCGGCAGGATCAGGATGTACACCTCGGGGTGGCCCCAGATCCAGATCAGGTTCACGTACATCATGGCGTTGCCGCCCATTTCGTTCGTGAAGAAGTGCATGCCCAGGTAGCGGTCAAGGCCCAGCAGGCCCAGCGTGACGGTCAGCACCGGGAAAGCGGCGATGATCAGCACGTTGGTGCACAGCGCGGTCCAGGTGAACACCGGCATGCGCATCAGGGTCATGCCCGGGGCGCGCATCTTGAGGATGGTCACCAGGAAGTTGACGCCGGTCAGCAAGGTGCCCAGGCCCGAGATCTGCAAGCTCCAGAGGTAGTAGTCCACCCCCACGCCAGGGCTGTACGCAATGCCGGACAACGGCGGATAGGCCAGCCAGCCGGTGCGCGCGAACTCGCCAACGCCCAGCGAGACGTTGACCAGCATCGCGCCGGCAACGAACAGCCAGAAGCTCAGCGTGTTGAGGAACGGGAAGGCCACGTCGCGCGCGCCGATCTGCAGCGGCACGACCAGGTTCATCAGGCCCGTCATCAGCGGCATCGCCACGAAGAAGATCATGATCACGCCGTGGGCGGTGAAGATCTGGTCGTAGTGCTCAGGCGGCAGGATGCCCGGCGAGCCGTTGGTGGACAACGCCAGCTGGGTACGCATCATGATGGCGTCGGCAAAGCCGCGCAGCAGCATGATCAGCGCAACCACGGAATACATGATGCCGATCTTCTTGTGGTCGACCGAGGTGAACCAGTCGTTCCACAGCCATTTCCACTTGCCGAAATAGGTGATCAGCGCGCATAGCGCCACGCCACCCAGCGCCACCATCGTCAACGTGCCCATGATGATGGGCTCGTGGAACGGGATGGCATCCAAACTCAATTTGCCAAACATCTCTACTCCTAGGAATTCGAGCCCGGCGCCGGCGTAGCGGGCGCGGCCATGGACACCTGGCTCACGCCAAGGGTGTTGCGCGAGGTGCAGACGGGACCAAACGAGGTGCCGTTGCCGGCGATAGCGCCACCGGCGCCGTCCATGTACTTGTGCAGGATGCCGTGGTACAGCTGCGGATCGACCTTGGCGTACAGCGCCACGGGATTCGCCTCGCTGGGCTTGGCCAGCGCGCTGTAGTCAGCCAGGGTCAGCTGGCTCGACGAGGCGCGGACCTGCTTGACCCACGCCTCGAAGTCGAAGTTCGACACCGACTTGGCCTTGAACTTCATGCCCGAGAAGCCGCCGCCGCTGTAGTTGGCCGACATGCCGTCGAACGCGCCGGTCTCGCTGGCGATCAGGTGCAGCTTGGTCTCCATGCCCGCCATGGCGTACACCTGGCTGCCCAGTTGCGGAATGAAGAAGGAATTCATGATCGAATCCGACGTGATCTTGAAGTTCACGGGAGTGTTCACCGGGAACGCGATCTCGTTGACCGTGGCAATGCCCAGGTCCGGATAGATGAACAGCCATTTCCAGTTCAGCGCAACCGCCTCGATGGTGATCGGCTTGACGTTGGATTCGATGGGCTTATAGGGGTCCAGGTCGTGCGAGGACTTCCACGTGATGATGCCCAGCACCAGGATGATCAGGCAGGGAATCAGCCAGACCACGACTTCGATCCCGGTCGAGTGGGACCAGTCCGGCTCGTAGCGGGCCGACTTGTTGCTGGCGCGGTACTTCCAGGCGAAGGTGAAGACCAGCACGATCACCGGCACCACGACAAGCAGCATCAACCAGGTCGCGATCAGGATGATGTTTTTGACGTCGGCGCCAATCTGGCCCTTCGGATCTAGCACGGCCATGTTGCATCCGGCCAGCAAGAGCACGGCGGCGCTAGGCATTAGCCGCGTCCAACGCGGAAGTTTGGGTATCTTCATGTCACGACTGGTTGAGTTGGCCACGGCAGCGACGGCGCGGCGTGATTCTGCTGCCAGATGCGCGAGCAAGAGGCAGGCTTAAGGCTTGGGGGAAACTGGGTCAGATCCGGGTCAAGCGACCGGTGTGCCGGGGGACGCGCCGATCAGCGGCAGCCTGGCTTGGTCCTTGTGGGACGGATCAAAGTGGGACTGCGGCGGTCCACACAGGAGGACGTCGGCGTGGCGCGGCCCGGCGAGCTTGCCTGGTGGGCAAGCAGGGTGTTCGGGTGAGGTTCGCGGTACGTCAGACATCGTGGCCGCGAATCTACCGCATCGCAGCATTGAGGGTAAACCCGTGATCTAGAACACACTGTTCGGAAAATCGGACAATGCAGCTTCTTCTGCCATCTCACAGGCAACACCCAACTAAGCCGAGACATTTTTGACTGCGGCAAGGTGTCGCAGGGGTGCGCACCCTTGAAAGCAGCTGCACAAACCGCAACGCGCGTGCGGCGAGCATTTCGGTGGGCAATGCGGTGGAAAGCAGGATGCCATGGACCGCCAAAACCTGCTTGCCGGCGCGTTGCGCCCGCCGTGGTTCTATGCAAATGCAATAACCTTCGTTCCCCTCCTCGCGCGATTTCGCAACCATAGGGCCGCATCCCAACCTCAGACCCTTGCTACCGCATCGTCGACTTCGGAGAACATCGCAATGCATCCTTTCCGCCAATGGCTACCCGTTGTCGGCCGCGCCCTGGCCATCGCCGCGCTGTCCTGGTCCGCCGCCGGCCATGCCGCCGACGCGTCGGTCCGCGTGGGCTACCAGAAGGCCGGCCTGCTGGCCGTGCTCAAAGCGCAGGGCTCGCTGGAGAAAAAGCTCGCCCCGCTCGGCTTCAAGGTGGAGTGGAAGGAATTCCCCGCCGGCCCGCAGTTGCTGGAGGCGCTCAATGCCGGCGGCATCGACTTTGGCTACACGGGCGCGCCGCCGGCAGTGTTCGCCCAGGCGGCGCGTGCCAACTTTGTCTACGTGGGCGCAGAGCCAGGCGGCAAGACCAACGAGGCGCTGTTCGTGCTGGAGAAGTCGCCGATCCGCTCGGTGGCCGACCTGCGCGGCAAGCGCATCGCCTTGCAAAAAGGCTCCAGCTCCAACTACCTGCTGGTGCAGTTGCTGAACAAGCATGGGCTGGCCCTGCAGGACATCCAGCCGATCTACCTGCCGCCCGCCGATGCGCGCGCCGCCTTCGAGAGCGGCAACGTGGACGCCTGGGTGGTCTGGGACCCGTACTACGCGCTGGCGCAGAAGGCGCTGAAGGTGCGCACCATCGCCGACTATGAAGGCGTGCCCTCCCCCTTCAACTTCTATGAAGCGGCCAACGGCTTCGTCAAAGCGCAGCCGCAAGTGGTCAATGCCATCCTGGAGCAACTGCGCACGACCGGCCTGTGGGTGGTGAAGAACCCCGGCGAGACTGCCGCCCTGCTCGCGCCTGCCGTGGGCCTGGACACGCAGGTCGTGGAGACCTGGCTCAAGCGCGTGCCGTACGGCGCCACCCCGGTGACGCCGGAGGTGATCGCCGCCCAGCAGCGGGTGGCCGACCTGTTCCATGAGCAGAAACTGATCCCCACCGCCGTCAAGGTCAAGGACAACGTCTGGCAGGCGAGCTTCCCCCTGGCCAGCCAGTAAGGGGCCAAGGCCCGAATCCGGGGCGGGCCCGCGCGGTCCGCCCCGGATGGCACACGCGAACCACGGCTGCTACCATGCCCGTTCCTGAGCGTATTCATTCCAACAAAAAGACAACGACATCATGAAAATCGAGACAATTGCCGTTCACGGCGGCTACTCCCCGGACCCCACCACGCGTGCCGTGGCCGTGCCGATCTACCAGACCGTTGCGTATGCGTTCGACAACGCGCAGCACGGCGCCGACCTGTTCGACCTCAAGGTGCCCGGCAATATCTACAGCCGCATCATGAACCCCACCAACGACGTGCTGGAGCAGCGGCTGGCCGCGCTCGAGGGCGGCGTGGGCGCGCTGGCGCTGGCGTCCGGCATGGCGGCCATCACCTATGCCATCCAGACCATCGCCGAGGCCGGCGACAACATCATCTCGGCCAGCCAGCTCTACGGCGGCACCTACAACCTGTTCGCGCACACGCTACCCCTGTCCGGCATCGAGACCCGCTTTGCCGATGGCCGCAACCCGGCCGCCTTCGGCGACCTGGTGGATGCGCGCACCAAGGCGATCTTCGTGGAGTCGGTGGGCAACCCGCTGGGCAACATCGTCGATATCGCAGCCATTGCCAAGGTGGCGCATAGCCACGGCATCCCGCTGATCGTGGACAACACCGTGCCCTCGCCCTACCTGTGCCGTCCGTTCGAGCATGGCGCGGACATCGTCGTGCACTCGCTCACCAAATACCTGGGCGGCCACGGCAACAGCGTGGGCGGCGCCATCGTCGATAGCGGCAAGTTCCCGTGGGCCGAGCACAAGGCGCGCTTCAAGCGCCTGAACGAGCCGGATGTGTCGTACCACGGCGTGGTCTACACCGAAGCGCTCGGCGCGGCGGCCTATATCGGCCGCGCCCGCGTGGTGCCGCTGCGCAATACCGGCGCGGCGCTGTCGCCGTTCAATGCCTTCCTGATCCTGCAAGGCATCGAGACCCTGGCGCTGCGGCTGGACCGCATCACCGAGAACGCGCTGGCTGTCGCGCGCCACCTGAAGGCCAGCTCCAAGGTGGAGTGGGTCAACTTTGCCGGCCTGCCGGAGCACCCGGACCACGCGCTGGTGCAGCGCTACCTGGGCGGGCGCGGCCCCGGCATCCTGTCGTTCGGCCTGAAGAGCGGCGGCCGCGAAGCCGGCGCGCGCTTCCTGGACGCGCTGCAACTGTTCACCCGCCTGGTCAACATCGGCGACGCCAAGTCGCTGGCGACCCATCCGGCCTCCACCACGCACCGCCAGCTCGACGCAGCCGAGCTGAAGGCCGCTGGTGTCAGCGAAGACATGGTGCGCCTGTCGATCGGCATCGAGCATATCGACGACCTGCTGGAAGACCTGGAGCGCGCGCTGGCCGCGGCCTGAGGGGTGGCGGGGTAGCGCAGTAGCTGGCGTCGCAACGCGGCGCTCGCAACAAGAAGGGCCGGTGGCACATGGATGCCACCGGCCCTTCTTGTTTTCCGCCGCGCTGGCGATCGCTTAAGCCCGCCGCTTAAGCCCGCTTGGAAGCCCAAAAATGGGAAGCACAAACAAAAACGCCCACCAATGAGGCGGGCGCGAATCCAATTCCTTGGTGGGATTGGAGGAGACAGTTCAATCATAACCGCAATACGGGTTATCCCGCAACTACTACCCGATTGCGTATGCATATTCCGCAGCGCAACAGCCGTTGGCGTCACACGAACGCCTGCAAACCCACATACAGGCATATGCAAGTGCGTTATAAGACCATGCATTTTTACTCGTTCCTTGAACGTATGCACTTCCCTACAATGGGCATCCTTGCTTGCCGCCATCCCGGTAAGCCACGATGCACACAAACAATACGGGGAGCTTTAGATGAAACTGGGTTTCGGAATTCGACTGATTGCCGCGGTGCTCGCGCTCGGCGCGATCCAGACGGCCGGCGCGGCTGATCCGGACAAAAAGGAAATCCGCTTCGGCGCCACCGCTGGTCCCTACTCCGACCAGATCCGCTACGGCATCAAGCCCCTGCTGGAAAAAAAAGGCTACAAGGTCACTATCGTTGAGTTCAGCGACTACGTGCAGCCCAACCTGGCGCTGGCCGATGGCGCCATCGACGCCAATGCCTTCCAGCACGTGGCCTACCTGAAGAAGTTCTCCGGCGACCGCAAGCTGCAATTGTCGGAAGTCATCCAGGTCCCCACCGCCCCGATCGGCATCTACAGCCGCAAGCACAAGTCGCTGACGGAAGTGAAGCCGGGCGCGTCGGTGTCGCTGCCTAACGATCCGTCCAACCTGGCACGCGCCATCGCCATGCTCCAGCAGATCGGCTGGATCACGCTCAAGGCCGGCACCGACCCGATCCGCGCCAGTGAGCGCGACATCGAAGGCAACCCGAACAAGCTCAAGCTGATCCAGCTCGAAGCCGCGCAACTGCCGCGCTCGCTCGACGACGTGGACTTCGCCTTCGTCAACGGCAACTTCGCGCTGTCCTCCGGCCTCAAGCTAACCGAAGCGCTCAGCCTGGAAAAGATTCCCGACTACTACATGAACCTGGTTGCCGTGCGCACCGCCGACACCGGCAAGCCGTTCGTCAAGGACATCCGCGAGGCTTACCAGTCGCCGGAATTCAAGGCGACCACGCAGCAACGCTTTGCCGGCTTCCTGCCGCCGGCCTACCAGCGCTAAGCCAGGCCGCGCACCGATGGCGCGGCGCTGTCAGGAAGCCCCCATGCGGGGCTCTTTTTCTTTGACGCGCCATCATGCACATCGGCACGCACCGGCGCCGGCTTCTTCACACCTCCCCGCATAAGCAACTGCGGCATTCTTCGTTCCTTGCGGCATGGCTTTCGCCTACCCTCTTCCCCTTACAACTTGAAAGACACGCGGGGAGCGGCAATGACAAACGAACTCAACCAGCGGCGGCGGAGAATCGTTGTCAGCGGCATGCTGGCCGCCGGCACGGCCGGCGCGCTTGGCACGGCCTTGCCAGCACGCGCGCAGGCGCCAAAGCACACACTGCGCATCGGCTTCCAGAAATCGTCCACGCTGATGATCCTGCTGAAATCACGCGAGACGCTGGAGAAGGCGCTCGCGCCGCAGGGCGCATCGGTGCAATGGTATGAATTCACCTCGGGCCTGCCGCTGCTGGAATCCCTCAATATCGGCAACCTCGACCTGAGCGCGGACGTGGCCGACGCGGTGCCGCCCTTCGCGCTCGCGGCCGGCGCCAACCTGACCTACTATGCCATCGAGACGCCCTCGCCCGAAGCGCAGGCCATTGTGGTGCGGCAGGATTCGCCGATCAAGGAAATCGCCCACCTCAAAGGCCAGCGCATTGCCTTTGCCAAGGGCGCGGGCGCGCACTACCTGCTGCTCGAAGCGCTGGCCAGCGCCGGGCTGTCGATCCGCGATATCGAGCCCGCCTACCTGAGCCCGGCCGACGCGCGCGCCGCCTTCGAGCGCGGCAGCGTGGCCGCCTGGGTGATCTGGGACCCGTTCCTGGCGGCAGTGCAACGCCAGGCCAACGCGCGCATCCTGCGCGATGGCAAGGGGCTTTCGAGCTACCGGCGCTTCTACCTCGCCGCCACGCCGTACGCGCGAAAGCATGCGGACGTGCTGGCCGTGGTCTATGAAGAACTGCGCCGCGCCGGCGAATGGATCAAGCAAAACCCCGCGGCCGCCGCGCAGTGGCATGCGCCGCTGATCGGCCTGGACGCGCCCACGGTGGAAGCCGCCAACCGCCGCCGGACGTACCAGGTGCAGACGGTAGATGCGGCCTCGCTCGATGAGCAGCAGCGCATCGCCGATGCGTTCACCAGCCAGAAGATCCTGCCGCGCAAGGTCGTGGTGGCGGAGTCGCCGGTATGGCGGCGCGCTTGACCCTCGGGACCCTTCGCTTGCCGCCACGTTAGCAGTTGAAGGTCCGTGCGCACTGGCAGCGGAAAAGACACAGCGCTCTCACGCGCAGAACACGACCTCACAAAGACGAGAGGCCTCCACTTCGGAGGCCATTTTTTTTGCGCGAGGCAGGCTCCGTCCATGCCAACAGACGCACCACTTCGGTGCCAAACACCCGAAAAAACCGAGCATCCGGATATCCGAACAGCCAGATCGCGCTTCATCCGGATATCCGAATGGCGCTCTTCGCACTTTAAAAATAGGCTGCCCGATGGTCCTAAATTCGCCGGCAACAATGCCGTAAGAGCGAGCCAGGACCCTTCGCCCCCACCGCTCCAAAGGCTATCCGCCAGATGAGCCAAACATAAAAGATCCAACTATGCTGTCCTCCCTCCGCGCGCGCATCGTGGCCCTATCCGTGGCCATCGTCGTGGTGGCGCTCATCGCCAATGCCGTTATCAATCACGTGGTGGCCAGTTCGTACAACGACGACGCCATCGACAGCAACCTGGCCGCCGTGCAGAACGGCCACGTCGGCGCCATCGCCGACTGGGTGGCGAGCCACATGCAGATGATCGACTCGCTGCAGGACGCGGCAACGCAGCCCGACACCAACGCCGCCATCGCCGCGCTCAAGCAGGTAGGCAGCGCCGGCGGCTTCGTCATGACCTACATCGGTTTTCCCGACAAGTCCCACCGGTTTTCTGATACCGAAGGCCTGCGGCCCAATTACGATCCCACGTCCCGCCCCTGGTACAAGCAGGCCGTGGCCGCGGGCAAGCCGGTGGTCACGCCGCCCTACGTGGCCGCCAGCAGCGGCAAGCTGGTCGTGACCTTCGCCGTGCCCATCCTGCGCGACGGCGCGCTCAAGGGCGTGGTGGCCGGCGACGTGTCCATGGACAGCGTCATCGCCACCATCAAGGCCATCCACCCCACGCCTGCCAGCTTCGGCGTGCTGGTAACAAAGGACGGCAAGATCGTGGCCCACCAGGACGATAAGCTCACGCTCAAGCCCCTGACGGATCTGATGCCCGCGCTTGCCATCGACAAGCTCGCAGCGCTCGAAGGCGCCAAGGCCCCGTTGCAGGTCGATGTGGACAATGCGCCCAAGCTGCTGCGGGCGCGCGGCGTGCCCGGCACGGACTGGATTGCCGTGATCGCGCTGGACCAGGGCGAGGCGACCGCAGGCATGCGCTCCATGCTGATGGCATCGGTGTTCGTGCTGATCGTGATCGCTTGCGTGGCGGCCGCCATCGTCGCCGGGGTGACAGCGGTTTCATTCCGAAGGCTGTCGGTGATTCGCGACGCCATGCGGGATATCGGTAGCGGGGATGGCGACCTGACGCGCCGCCTGCCAGCCAATGGCTCCGATGAGGTGGCGCAGATTGCGCAGGCGTTCAACGCCTTCGCCGAGAAGCTGGTCAGCGTGATGCGCCAGATTCGGGATGCCAGTGCATCTGTACATGCGGCCGCTGACGAGATCGCGGCCGGAAACATCGACCTTTCGCGGCGAACTGAATCGGCTGCGGCGAGCCTGGAAGAGACGGCGGCGTCGATGGAACAGATCACCGCGACCGTGAGCCAGTCCGCCATGTCGGCCAAGCAGGCCGATGCGTCTGCGATCGCAGCCTCCCAGGTCGCTGGCAATGGTGGCGCCGCCATTGGCGAGGCCATTCAGACCATGAGCGAGATCGAGCGGGCTTCGGTCAAGGTGTCCGACATCATCGGCGTGATCGAAGGCATTGCATTCCAGACCAACATCCTTGCGCTGAATGCTGCGGTGGAAGCGGCGCGCGCCGGCGAGCAGGGCCGTGGATTTGCCGTGGTTGCCGGTGAGGTGCGCGGGCTGGCGCAGCGCAGTTCGCAGGCTGCGAAGGAGATCAAGACGCTGATCGAGACCACCGTCGACAGCGTGGTGTCCGGCTCCGGGCAGGTACGCCGCGCCGGAGACACGATGAATGCGATCGTCGGGAACGTGGACAAGGTGACCAGCATCATTTCCGAGATCACCAATGCGGCGCAGGAGCAGACCCGGGGCATCCAGGAGGTGAACCGGGCGGTCAGCCAGCTGGATCAGATGGTGCAGCAGAACGCGGCTCTGGTGGAGGAATCCACCGCGGCGGCCGAGGCGTTGCAGGGGCAGGCCGGCGCGTTGGCGGGGGTCGTGGGGCAGTTCAGGCTGGGGTGAGGTACTGGGAGCCCATGGCGGGCTCCCGCATCTCGGTGTTCTCCCCTCTGCCTGAATGGCGCAATCACACACGCAGCATGAATTCCGCAAAGGCCTCCGAGTCAAGCGGGCGGCTGACTAGATAGCCCTGAATGGCATCGCATCCGGCATCCTTCAGCTCCGCAGCCTGGCGTTGGCACTCGACGCCTTCCGCGATTGTTTTCATTCCCAGCGAACGAGCGAGAGAGACAATGCTGCGGATGATCGCAGACGCCTTCTCCGAATCGGCCAGCGCCCGAACGAACGATTTGTCGATCTTCAGGGTGTCGATGGGCAGTCGGACCAGATAGCCGAGACTGGAGTATCCAGAGCCGAAGTCGTCCAGCGATGTGGATATGCCGGCTAGCTTCAGCGCCGCGAGCACGGACGTTGCCTTCTCGATATCGCTCACCAGACTGTCCTCCGTGACTTCAATGTCGAGCATTGCGGGGGAGACGTCGTATGCCCTCGCGATACGGAGAATCATATCGGTAAGTTCCACACAGAGAAGTTGCCGAGCCGACAGATTGAGGCTGATCCGCGGTATGGATACACCCAGCCGTCGCCAGGCACCGATATGGCGGCAAACTGCATTGAGCAGCCATTCGACGAGGGCTGCTTCATATGGGGACTCAAGTAACACATCCAGGAATGCGTGCGGCATCAGCAATCCTCGTTCAGGATGACGCCAGCGAAGCAGCGCCTCAGCACCGATTGGTAAAGCATCCGCGAGTGCTATCTGAGGCTGGAAATGAAGCTCGAACTGGTTCGCGGCAAACGCCTCACGAAGATCCATGCGCAAGGCAAGGCGGTCACGCATGCCCCGATCGAGTGCGCCATCGTACGCGCGCACCTGAAATCGGCCAGATGACTTCGCTGCGTACATGGCCGTGTCGGCACGACTCAGCAATGCCTCGGCCGATTCCGGTGCTTCTCTCAGTAGCGCGATGCCAATGCTAGCCGACAGGCAGACGGATCTTCCGCATGCCTCGAATGGCATCGCGAGCTCACGGAGCACCGCATGCGCGAACGCTTCTGCCGCGTTCTCGGTCGTATTGCGTAACAGCAGGACAAACTCGTCGCCCCCTACGCGCGCGGCGAAACATTCAGGTTCGAGAATTGCGACTAGCCTTTTCGCAAAGCCGCGCAGCAGATCATCGCCGACAGCATGACCGAACGCATCGTTGACTTCCTTGAATTGGTCCAGGTCAATAAACAGCACAGCCAGGGAAGCACCCTGCGTAAAGCCTGGTGAAGCGGCCTCGGCGACCGCGCCTGATAGCGTTTCCATGCACTTGCGCCGGTTGGGCAAACCAGTCAGATAGTCGTGACTAGCTTCAAACTCCAACAGCGCCGCGTGCTCGTGTTCGCGCGTGACGTCGCGGAAGAGTACCGTAATGCCATCGTCGTGGGCAAATGAGCGAGCCTCAAACCAGGTGTCGAGCGGTGCGTAATAGTCAGTATGCCGACCGGGGAGTCCAGTTGCCGCCGTCTGCTGATAGACGCGGTAGTAGCCGGAGTCCACCAAGTCCGGGTAACACTGCCAGATGTCGCGCCCCAGCAGGTTTTGCCGCTCCTGCTGCAAGTATCGTTCGGCTGTATGGTTGAGATAGGTGAAGCGCCACGATCTGTCTATCGACATGAATCCGTCGCTCAGGCTATCAAGCAGGTCACCAAGGTGAGGCGGTGCGGGCTGTCGGGCGCCGGCATCTTTCGGGCGGGGAGGACAAAAGTCAGGCTGTCGTTCCATTTTGTTTGGGGCCATCTGTTCGCGTCGGACCCAAAGGCATCGCACGTGCGCAAACCGCGGGGTCATTGCATTCTAGCCGCGTTTGCCACCGCTACGAACATCGGGATGCGCTCGCGCCCCCCCGCCTTTCATGGGGAAGATGCAGCCCCCGCATGCTGGATCTCTACGCTCCATTGTCGCCAAGGCGCCCTGCCGTCTCCGGAACGATGAACGCACCCACCAGGTAGATGATGGTGACAACCGCCAGGAAGATGCCCAGCACCATGGGCAGTTCGGCCGGGGTGCTGGCGCACAGCGAAGCAAACGTCGGCATCATGCCACCGACGGCAAATCCGATATTCCATGACAGGCCGGTCCCCGTGGCACGGATGCTGGTGGGGAACCGTTCGTTCAGGAAAATGAGGATCGGGGCGAAGCCGCTGCAGCCCAGCATGGACAGCACCACGGCATACAGGCCGAGCGTGGTGGTGTCCGGCGCCGCCGGCATCCACTGGTAGAGCAACGGCAGCACCACCACGTTCAGCGCGCCGATCAACAGGAAGGCTCGCTTGCGGCCGATCATCGTACTGAGGTGGCCGGCAAGAATCGATGCCACGATCACACCCAAACTGCTGGCCATCAGGATGGCGGCAGACTCGCCAGCCGATGCCTTCACCACCACCTTGAGGAAGGTCGGCAGATAGCCGGAGGTCAGGTAGTAGGCGCTGCCACCGCCCACGGTGAGCAGGATGTTGACGAAGAGGACGCCACGGTACTGGCGGGAGAAGATCACGCGCAGCGGGTTCTCAACCGGCGCGGCATGCCCCTTGGCCGCCTGCAACTGCTTCCACAGCGGAGACTCCTCCAGCGAGTTGAAGATGAACAGGCCGAGCAACGAGCTGATGACGCCGGAGAAGAACATGCAGCGCCAACCCCAGGCATCGAACGCTTCCCCCGGAAACAGCGCGGTCATCGCCATGTAAGTAATGGAAGCCAGCAGTGCCCCGAGACCCGCGCCACCGCCACCGACCAGCCCGGAGACGGCGCCGCGCCAGGATGGGGGCACCGATTCGGTACCGATGGTGTGGGTGGATGCCACCACGCCACCAACGAAGATACCCTGCACCAGCCGCAGCAGGATAAACAAGGCTGGCGCAAGCAGCCCCACCTGACCCACCGTAGGCAGCAGGCCGAACGCCGCCGTGGACAAGCCAACACCAGTGACGGCAACAACCATCGCCCCCTTGCGGCCGTGGCGGTCGGCATAGGAGCCGAAGATCGCCGAGCCGAGCGGCCGCATCAGCAGCGTCACGGCAAACGACGCATACACCGCCGCCAGCGACAGCATCGCGTGCTCCGACGGGAAAAACAGCCTGCCGATCACGGGCGCCACGAACAGCAGGATGAACAGGTCGAACAGGTCCAGCGCCCATCCCATGCAGGACGCCGCCACGGCACCAAACACCTGGCGATTGCTCGCCGCTGGCAGCGCCTCGCTGATCGTCGCTGCACTCTTCTTTGCTACGGCTTCCATTGTTGTCTCCTTTGATTTGGATCTCTGCTTGGATCATTACGGCAGCTATGACGCGCGGGCGGTGCCTTGCCGGCGCGCCCGCGATTTCCATCAGCTGCCGCGGAACGCCGGCTTGCGCTTGCCGTGGAAGGCTTCCACGCCTTCGCGGAAATCGTCCGAGCTGCGCAGGCGGCTATAGCAATGCCCTTCCAGCTCGATGGCGATCGACAGCGGCGCGTCCTCGGTGTCGTTGAGCAGCTTCTTGGCGGTGCGCTGCGCCAGCGGCGAGAAGCCGCGCAGCTCGTCGACCAGCGCATCGGTGGCGGCTTCCAGCTCGGCGTCTGCCACGCATTCCACGGCGATGCCCCACTCATAAGCCTGCTTGCCCGAGATGCGGCGCGAGCGCATCACGATGTCCTTGGTGCGGCCGATGCCCACCATCTTCTGCAGGCGCGCCGAGCCGCCCGAGCCGGGGATCTGGCCGAGCTTCTGTTCCGGCAGCGCGTACTGCGTGGTCTCGGTGGCGATGCGGAAGTCGCACGCCAGCGACAGCTCGAAGCCCACGCCAAAGCAGTAGCCGCGGTTGGCGGCAATCACCGGCTTGCTGCAGCGCGCCGGTGCCGCCACGTTCCAGGCCAGTTGCGAGACATGCTCGGGCGACGCCTCCAGGAATCCCTTGATATCGCCGCCGCTGGAAAAATGCTCGCCTTGCGAACGCAGCACGATCACGCGCACGCGATCGTCGGCATCCAGCGCTTCAATGACGGCGCGCAACTGGTCGCGCGCTGCCATGGCGATCACGTTGTAGGGTGGACGGTGCAGGATGATGTCCGCACGCTCGCGCCCGGCATCGATCTCCACGGAGAAGCCGTCGAGTTGCTGGAGCCGCTGCTGGTCGGGATGGATCATCTCGATTGCCTGGGTCATGTCTTACTCCTTGATGGTATCGACAGGCGCGGCGTCCGCAGCCTGGTTGGGGTTGGGGTTGGGGTTGGTATTAGGGTCGGGGCTCATGGAATGCGGGGCCAGCGCGTATTCGCCGGCGGACAACTTGCGCCGCAGGATCTTGCCAACCGGCGACTTGGGAATCTCCTCCACGAAGACGTAGTCGCGCGGGCGCTTGAAATTGACCAGGTCAGAGCCGCGGCAGTAGGTATCCAGGGCTTGCGCGTCGATGTGGCCGCGCGGCTTGACGAAAGCCACCACCTTCTGGCCCCAGCGCGGATCCGGCACGCCGGCCACCGCCACCTCATCTACCGCCGGATGCAGCGACAGCACCGATTCGATATCGACCGGGGAGATGTTCTCGCCGCCGCTGATGATCATGTCGTCCACCCGGCCGCTGACGAAGAGATCGCCCTCGGCATCGAAGTAGCCGGTGTCGCCGGTGAAGTACCAGCCATCGCGCAGCGATTTGGCGTTGGCGTCGTCGCGGTTCCAGTAGCCCTCGAAGGCCTCGTCGCCGCGCAGGTCGGCGATGATCTGGCCTTCCTCGCCGGTAGCCGCCAGATCGTCGGGTGAGCGGGCATCCAGGCGCACCACGCGCAGGCGCGTATTGATGCCGGCGCGCCCGGCGCTGCCGGGCTTGCGGGTGGCACGCTGGTCCACGCTGAAGGTGTACACCTCCGACGAGCCGTAGTGGTTCACGAACAGCTCCGGCTCGAAGGCCTGCGCGAGGCGGCGCAGCAGGCCGTCGCTCATTGAGGCACCGGCAAAGCCGAGCTTGGTCACGGTGCGGATCGCCGGGGGATCGAATCCCGGATCGGCCAGCAGGTCGTGGTACAGCGTCGGCACCAGGTACAGGCAGGTGATCCGGTGAGTGGCGATCTCCTTGAGCGCCTGCCCGGCGTTCCAGCGCCGCACGCAGACGAACAGGCCATCCACCAGCGCCATTGCCAGCAGCGAGCGCACGCCCATGGTGTGGTAGAGCGGCATCACGCCAAGGGTGCGCTCACCATGGCGATACAGGTTCTGCGCCACGTGCGCCAGCGCCGCGGCGCGCTCCTGCTGGTGGCGGCGCGGCACGCCCTTGGGCTTGCCGGTGGTGCCCGAGGTGTAGAGCATCAGCGAGACATCACCCGCTTCGGCCACCGGGCCGCCATGCAGCGCAACGCTGTCCAGCAGCGAAGCGAAGGACATCGAGCCGCCAGCCGCGCAGTCCAGCGCAATGCAGGGCACGGCCTGGGCCGCGAGGCTGCCCAGCACCGCATCGGCGCTGACCGGCTCGAACACCAGCGCCCTGACGCCGGCATCCTGCACGCAGTAATCGAGCTCCTCCGGCTTGGCGCGCCAGTTCAGCGGCACCATCACGATGCCGGCGAACTGGCAGGCCCAGTGCAGCGTGGCCATTTCCCAGCGGTTTTGCAGCACGGCCAGCAGGCGATCGCCCGGCGCCAGGCCGATCTCGCGCAGGCCACACGCCACGCACCGGATGCGCTCGTACCATTGCGCATAGGTAAGCATCAGGTCGCCGTCGACAATGGCGGGCGCGTGCGGGCTGCGCTCCACGCTTTGCAAGAAGGTGCGGCCAAGATCAAGCATCGCAGGCCTCCTGGGTATCTACGCAGGCAGCAGCATGACGAGCCCGTGCACGGATCGCGGCTACGTCGAGCACGGCGGCCACGATGGGGGTGTAGCCCGTACAGCGGCACAGGTGGCCTGACAGCATGTCGCGCACCTGCGCTTCGCTGGGTTCCGGCACACGCTCCAGGTAGTCCGCGCACGACATCAGGATGCCGGCCGTGCAGAATCCGCACTGCAGTGCGTGGTGGCGGCGGAAAGCTTCTTGCAGATCGCCCAGTCCCTCGGCCGGCGCCAGCCCTTCGACGGTATCGATGGCGCGGTCCTCGGCCTGCACGGCCAGCATCAGGCACGAGCGCGCGGCAACGCCGTCGACGCGTACCGTGCATGCGCCGCAGACGCCATGCTCGCAACCCACATGGGTGCCAGTGGCGCCGAGCTCGTGGCGCAGGAAGTCCGACAGCAGCTCGCGCGGCTCGCAGTAGCCGCTGCGTTCGCGGCCGTTCAGGGTCAGGGTGATGCGGCGTTGCTCCTGGCGCTGCATCACCTGGGCGGGCTTGCCGGATTCGGCGCCCTTGGTGGTCTTGCTCATTTTGCCTCCTCGATCACACGCATGCCCAGTTGCCGCACCAGGTGCCGGCGGTACTGCGCGCTGATATGGGCGTCGTCCTGCGCGCCCAGTTTCCAACTGAAATCGTTGATGGCCTGCTCCAGGTCCTTGCCCTGCAGGCGCGGCCAGGTTTCCAGCACCGGCCGGTCCGCCACGCCGCCAACCGCCAGCGCGATGGCGTCATCGGTCACGGTGGCCGCGCAGGCCACCAGCGCAAAATCGCCATGGCGTGCGGAGAACTCGGCAAAGCCGTAGCGCGCGCCGGGGCGCCGCAGCGGAAAGCGCACCGCCTCCACCAGCTCGTCGGGCTCGCGCGCCGTCATCAACATGCCCTGGAAGAAG
Source organism: Cupriavidus sp. GW822-FHT03E04 (assembly GCF_058801495.1). Taxonomy (NCBI): domain Bacteria; kingdom Pseudomonadati; phylum Pseudomonadota; class Betaproteobacteria; order Burkholderiales; family Burkholderiaceae; genus Cupriavidus; species Cupriavidus sp. GW822-FHT03E04. Next base: position 35,966 of record NZ_JBXANI010000034.1, on the reverse strand, counting down.
CTGGCCGCCGGCAGCACGCGGCGGCGGCGGGCTGAACGCAGCATCACCTCGCCGCCCAGCGCGGTCAGCACCAGGGGCAATTCCGCGCTCGGGTCGGCATGGGCGACCGAGCCGCACACGGTGCCGCGATTGCGGATCTGAAAATGCGAGATATGCGGAAAGGCCATGGCCAGCAGCGGCACCTCGTCGGCCAGCGAGCGGCGCCATTCGACGCTGCCCTGCGTGGCCGCGGCACCCACCACCATGTGAGCGTCTTCCACCCGCACCGTGTTCAGCTCGGCGGTGCGCGAGATATCGATCAGCAGTTGCGGCTGCGCCAGGCGCATATTGAGCACCGCCATCAGCGACTGGCCACCGGCCAGCACGCGCGCGCCCTCGCCGCCACGAGCCAGCGCATCGAGCGCGTGCTGCGTGGTTTCGGCGCGCAGGTAATCGAAAGCGGATGGTTTCATCGGCGTACTCCCAAGCGGGCCAGCAGGCGGGCAAGCCAGCCTTGCGGCCGTACCGGCTTGCCGGCGGCCTGGCGGCCGAGCGATTCAAACAACTGGCGCAGCACCACCTTGGCGGCGCCCTCCAGCATGCGGCCGCCCACGGCAGCGACCTTGCCGGATACCTCGGCCTCGTAGTCGTAACTCAGGCGCGTGCCGCTGCCATGCGGGACCAACTCCACCAGGCCGGCGCCGCGCGCACTGCCCAGCGAGGACATGCCTGCGCCTGCCAGCCGCAGCCGGCGCGGGGGATCGAGGTCCGACAGTGCGATCTCCGCCTCGAAGCGGGCCTTGATCATGCCAACCCCCACCGTCACGTCGGCGCGGTAGTGGTTCTCGGCGGTGCGCTCCAGCGCGTGGCAGCCGGGCACCACCTTGGCCAGCGCCTGCGGGTCCACCAGCACGGCGAAGATGGCTTCGGGCGTGGCATCCAGATCCACCGAGCCGCGCGCGGTGAGCGCCTTGCCGCTGCCCTTGCGGGCCGCTGGCGCGGCGGCCTCGCGCATCGCTTCGAGCAGCTCGGGGCGCGACGGTGGCGGATCGTCGAAGCCCACCATGGCCATCACCTTGGCCGGGGTCAGCGGCAGGCGGATGTCCTGCTCGCCTAGCGCGTCGGCCACCGCGTTGGCGATGCAGGGCGGCGTGCTCATGTTGTTGCCCTCGCCCAGGCCCTTGGCGCCGAGCGGCGTGAAGGGGCTGGGCGTCTCCAGGTGCACGATCACCGGGTCCGGCACCTCGCAGGTGGTCGGCATCAGGTAGTCGGCCAGCGTGCCGGACTGGAAGCTGCCGTCGGCGCCATAGCGGAACTCTTCCATCAGCGCCGCGCCCAGCCCTTGGGCGAAGGCACCACGGATCTGGCCATCGGCCAGCGCCGGGTTGAGCAGCGTGCCGGCGTCGTGCGCGGTCACGTAGCGGTCGATGCGCACGCGCCCCGTGGCGCGGTCGATCTCTACGCCGCACATATCGAAGGCGAAGCCGTAGGCGGCCGAGGTGTTGATGCGGTCGTTCTCATCCGGCGCTTCCAGGTTGGGCGGCGACCAGAACACCGTCTCGCGCAGGCCCGGCTCTTCTCCCGCCGGCAGCTGCTGCGGTGACCAGTGCGGCGCATTGCTGGCCACGCGCGTGAAGGGCAGGCCGGATTCGGGCGCGCCTTTACGGGCAATGCGGCCGTCGTCGAACACCACCTCGGCGGGCGTGCAGCCGAACTGCGGCGCCACGATGCGCGCCAACTTGTCGCGCACCCGCTCGGCGGCCAGGTGCACGGTGCCGGCCACGGCGCCGGCGAAACGGCTGGAGTAGTTGCCGGCGGCGACCGACCATGCATCCTTGTGCGTATCGAACTCGACGTTCACGACCACGTCGGCCGGATTCACGCCGAGCACATCGGCCACCACCTGCGCGCACACTGTCATATGGCCCTGCCCGGCCGGCGTCGAGGCAATGGTGACCACCACGCCGCCGAGCAGGTCGACGCTGACCGTGGCGCTGGCGATGGCGCCGTTCTTCGGCCCCGCTTTCTTGCGCGCCTCGGCGGGCATGGCGGTGGTGATATAGCCCATGTTCGACACCGACGGCTCGACGATGGCGGCAAAGCCGATGCCATAGAGCCGGCCCTCGGCGCGTGCGGCATCGCGGCGGCACTTCAGCTCGTAGTAGCCGCCTTCTTCCAGCGTGCGCGCCAGCGCCAGCTGGTAGTTGCCGGAGTCCAGCAACGCGCCCGCCGCGGCGCGATAGGGAAAGGCATCGGCGGCGACAAAGTTGCGCCGATACACATCGAGTGGATCGAGCCCGAGTTGTGTCGCGATGCGATGCACCAGCCGCTCCAGCGCAAAATACACCTGCGGGCCGCCAAAGCCCCGCACCAGGCCGGTGGGCGTCTTGTTGGTCATCACCACGCGGTTGCGCACCAGCAGGTTGGGGATGTCGTAGGCGCCAGTCAGGCAGCCGTGCATGCGGTAGAAGGTAGCGGGCTCCGGCGCGCGCAGATAGCCGCCGCAGTCTTCGATCTGGTCATAGGCCAGCGCTTTGATGCGGCCGTCTGACTCCACCGCGGCTTCCAGCGTGGACAGCCGCGCGGTGGCGGAGGTGGCCGCGCTGAGATGTTCGAGGCGGTCCTCCACCCACTTCACCGGCGCGCCGGCCTTGCGGGACGCCAGGCACATCAGCACCGCGTAAGGAAACACCGCCTGCTTGACGCCAAAGCTGCCGCCGGAATCGCGCGGGGCCTTGTGGCGCAGCCGGTTGGCCGGCACCTTGAGCGCCATCGCCATCACCGCATGCAGCGAGAACGGCCCCATGAAATTGGAGGTGACGTCGTAGCCTTCGTCACCGGGCAGGAACTCGGCAATCACCACGCCGCATTCAATCGGCGTGCAGGTGTTGCGCGGATAGTGCGCGGTCAGCGTGACCCGGTGCGGCGCAGCGGCAAAGGCGGCTTCAGGCTCGCCGTAGCGGAAGTGGCGGTCGCTCACCACATTGGCGCCTACGCCGGGATGCAGGATGGGCGCATCGTCGGCCAGCGCGGCCTCGATCGATACCACCGGCGGCAACACGCGGTAATTCACCCGCACCAGGTCAAGCGCGTCTTCGGCCAGGGCACGGCTCTCGGCCATTACCACGGCCACCGGCTCGCCCACATAGCGCACGCGGTCCATGGCCAGCGCCCATTGCTCCATTGGCGACTTCACGGCGACCACGAAGGGACGCGACCAGGCTGCCAGGTCGGCGCCGGTGAGCACGGCATGCACGCCCGGCGCGGCAAGCGCGGCGGTGGCATCGATGGTGCCGAGTTCGGCATGCGCATGCGGGGACCGCACGATCGCGGCGTGCAGGGTGCCCGGCTTCACGCCCAGGTCGTCGCCATAGCGGCCACGGCCGGTGAGGATCGCGGCGTCCTCGAGCCGCTCCATCGAGCGGCCGACGTGACGCTGGCGCGCGGCTGCGCCGGCCGCTGCGGATTCAAGGTGGATGGCCGCCGCTGCGGCGGGCAGACTGCGCTTGTCGCTCATGACCGGCCCTCCCGCGAGGCGGGACTGGCACGGTCCATCTGGTTAGCGGGGATTGCGGGGATTGCGGGCCGGCACGGGGAGATGCAACGCGACACGGGGCGAACGCCCGCTACCGCTGTCTCCAGTGTCGTGCCGGTCATGCCGCCAGCATCGTTCTGTCTCATTCCTGACTCCGTTCTGCGCGTCGGCCCCGACAGGCGAATCCGCCGGGGACATGCAACGTTGAACAGGAGCTTAGTGAGATTATGGTATTAGTTCTAATATTGTTTTTTGATTATGCTTATCAGTTCCAATGATGCCACTCCAGGTGGACTTTAGCGGGCACATCTGGGCTGCTGACGCACCGCTGATAAGGGTTTTCCCCCGATAGTGGCCAGTCGTTCCGGCAACGTGACAACATAAAATCTGATACGATCACTTCAAGCTAACAGATTTTTTGATACCTAATCGATCACTTGGCATGGACATCAAACAGATCCAGTACTTCATTGCGCTGTTCGAAGATGGCTCCGTCACGCGCGCGGCCAAGCGGCTGAATATCGTGCAACCGGCGCTCAGCATGCAGATCGCCAAGCTGGAAGAGGAGTTCGGACAGAAGCTGTTCGATCGCATCCCGCACGGGATGGTGCCGACAGCGGCCGGCCGCATGATGTACCGGCTGTGCCTGCCGATCACGCGGGACCTCGCCAACGCCCGGCAGCAACTGATGCAACGCGAGGAGCAGGTGGCCGGCAACATCTCCATCGGCATGGTGGCGTCGGAAACGGAAAGCGTGCTGGTGGGGTCGCTGGTGCGCTTCAACGCGCGCTACCCGAATGTGGAGGTATCGGTGGCGGACGGATTCAGCGCCACGCTGATCGACCTGGTCTCCGCCGGCCAGCTCGACGCGGCCGTGGTGCATAAGCCCCGTGGCAAGCTCTCGCTCCATGTGCAATCCCTGCACGACGAGGAAATGGTGCTGGTCACCAGCGCCGAGCATGGCCCGGAACTGCCGGCGGCGGTGGAACTCACCAAGCTGCCCGGGCTGGAACTGGTGCTGCCCACCAAGCGCCACGGCTTGCGCGGCGTGCTGGATGCGGCCACGCAACTGGAAGACGTGACCCTGCAGCCGAAGTTCGAGATCGACATCCTCGGCACCATCGTGCAGTTCGTCGAGGCCACCCGCTTTGGCACGGTGCTGCCGCGCATCGTGGTGCAACGCGCGGTGGACGAGGGCCGGCTGCGCGTGTACCCCATCCTGGCGCCGCGCATCGTGCGCCACCTGGTGTGCGTGAGCCATCCGCAGCGCCCGCTCAGCACGGCAGCCGATGCGCTGATCGCGATCGTGGCCGAGGAGATCCGCAGGGTGTCAGGCACCGCCGGCTGATCCGGGTGCCCGGCATCAGGAAGGGCACGATACGGTAGGCTACTCTCCGGATCGTGCCGGCTTCGAGCTAATGCGCCGGGAAGGCGTCAACAACAACACGCAAAACAAGTCGGGCACCCTGCCTACTCCAGCGTCACACCCGCGGCCTTGCCCACGCGCGCCCACTTGGCGATGTCGGCCTTCTGGAAGGCCGACAACTGCTGCGGGGTGCCACCGACCACCTTGACGCCCAGCTTGTCCAGGTGTGCCACCACTTCCGGATCCTTCAGGATACGGTTGATCTCGGTGTTCAGGCGTTGCACGATGGTCGCCGGCGTGCCGGCCGGAGCAAACACAGCCTGCCACTGCTCGGCCTCGAAATCGGGCACGCCCGCCTCGGCCATGGTCGGCACCGCCGGCAAGCTGGCCACGCGCGCCTTGGTAGCCACGCCGAGCGCGCGCAGCTTGCCACCCTGCACATGCGGCAAGATGGGCGCGGTGGGCGCAAACATAAAGTCCACGTGGCCGGCCATCACATCCTGGATGGCGGGGACGTCTCCCTTGTAGGGCACGTGGGTCATGTCAACCTTGCGCTCCTCTTTGAGCAGTTCGCCGGACATCTGCAGGATGGTGCCGCTGCCGCCCGAGGCAAAGGTGACGGCGCCGGGCTTTGCTTTGGCGGCAGCCAGCAGCGCCTGCACGTTGCGGTACGGGCTGTTGGGGCCGACGATCAGCACGCTGGGGATAGTGCCGATCATCACCACGGGCTCGAAGGACTTGATGGCGTCATAGGGCAACTTCGGATTGAGCGCCGGGTTGATCGCGTGCGACGCGGTGGACGCGCCCAGCAACGTGTAACCGTCGGCCGGCGCGCGTGCCACGAAGGCTGAGCCGATGGCGCCAGTGGCGCCGGGTCGGTTCTCCACCACCACGGTGGTGTGCAGCGCCTGGCCAAGCTTCTGCGCGATCAGGCGCGCCAGGATGTCGGTGGTGCCACCGGCCGGATAAGGCACGACATAAGTGATCACCCGACTGGGCCAGTCAGACTGCGCCGAGACACTCGCCGTGACGCACGCCAGCAGGGGAATGCAGAGCGTGATAAACAATTGCCTGATTTTCATTGGAACGGTCTCCTTGGATTGCTGTTATCTGACATCGGCATCAGGGGCCAAAGCCGTAGAGTCTTCGGGGGTTATCGGCAAGAACTTGCTTGGCCAGTGCATCGTCGCCACACCATTGCCGGAAGAGCGACATCAGCTCGCCGTCATCTGCTGGCGAGCGGCCCTTGGCAATGATTGTTGGGTGTGGCCAGTCCGATCCCCAGACCATCTGGCCGGGTGCGCATTCGAGATAGCGACGCGCAAGCGAAGCGACGTCGCCGTATAGTGGTGGTCCTTCCCTGGACTCAATGTAAGGACCAGACAGCTTCACCCAAGCCCTGCCCTCACCCAACAGGCTTGCAATGACCTCGAACGCAGGTTCGAACTCGGCCCCGCCGAATGGCAAGTGCCCGTAGTGGTCAAATACGATGCGAGCGGGCAAGGTCTTCAACAGTGGTTGCATGTGCGGCAACCACGCGGCAGGCGCATTGAGTTGAATGTGCCAGCCCAGAGGCGCGACACGCGCAGCAAGCGGTGCAAGCATCTCCATGTCTACTGGACCGGGCATCGTGAGGTTGAACCTGATGCCTCGAATGCCGGATGCATGCAGGCTTTCGAGCTCACTCTCGGTAATGGAGGTGTCCACCACCGCGACGCCACGGGCCTCCACGCCCAACTCTCGCAGGGCAGCCAATGTGGGCCTGTTGTCCGTGCCATAGGTGGACGGCGTGACCACTACGGCTCGGGTGGTTCCCATCGCCCCCTGCACCGCCCGGTAGTCCGGGACGAGCGCATCTGGTAGTCGCAGCGTTGCAGTCCCTGCAGCCGGATAGCGGCTATCGTAGACGTGCATATGGCAATCGCAAGCATTCGCAATGAAGGGATGGCCAAGGGCTCTCATCTAATGTTCTCCGAACCAAGCTCGCGTGAAACACCGCGGTGCCTGGACGATTTTTCCGATCGCGATGCCCAGCATCTTGCCAGCACGGCTCATCCAGCGTTGTGTCGCGTCGGCTCTCCGTCCCGCCGCCACAGCGGCATGCCCGCCACATCCATCTCTATGCGCAGGATGTCTCCCGCCGTGGAGTCTGTCGCAAATAACGTCTTGCCGGCGGGGCCGCCAAAGGCGAGATTGGTCAGCGAATGCCCGGCGGGGCCGCGCAGCACCTGCACCGGCTCAGCGCGATGGCTGAGCACCCACACGTAGGCCAGTCCGGGGTTCGCCACCAGCAGCCGGCCCGATACATCCATGGCCAACCCGTCAGGGCCACTCGGTCCATAGGAGGTGAAGAACTGCCCGGTCTTGGACACGCCGCCATCGGCGAGGATGGGCATGCGCCAGACGCAATTTCCCCGCGTCACCGCGACGAACAGGAATTTCTCATCGGGTGACAGCACGATACCGTTCGGGCTGGGCACATTGGAGAGCAGCAGTTCCAGCCGCCCGTCCACGCTCAGCCGGTAGACGCGTCCGGTCGGGTCGTGCAGTCCGGTCTGCCCCTGGTCGGTGAAATAGATGTTGCCCTGCGAATCCAGCGTAAGGTCGTTGACTCCCTTGAAGCTCTCCGTGTTGCGGCGGTCCAGGTACGGCTTTGCACTGCCGACGCGTACATCGACAAGCATCAGGCCACGGCGGTAGTCCGTTACCAGCAGTTCGTTCGCGTTGAGGAACTTCATGCCGTTGGGCTCGCCGTCCCACTGCGCCACCACGTTCCACTCGCCTGCCGGGTCGATGCGCAAGACGCGCCCGTTGGGTATATCGCCGACATAGAGGTTACCCTCCTGGTCGAATACAGGCCCCTCCAGAAAGCAGTCGATTTCGCGTCCGCCCTGGTTGGCATCCGCCCAGGCCGTTCGCCTGCGTTGGCGATAACGCGCCGGCATGCTGGTAAACACGTCGAACTCTCGGACTTCCGGGGTATTCAGCAGGAACATGGCAATTTGGCTGTGCGCAGTGAATGGATAAGGATTGTCAGTATTTGCCGCTGGCTAGCGGTGCAGCCGCCCGCACTGCGTCAATCAGCCGTGAAACCCAACGCCTGGGCGATCTGGCTATATCCTGCCACCTCGCGGTCGATCCGCGCGGCAAACCCCTCGCCACACAGAGCCGCGGGCTCTAGCCCCAGCGAGCGCAGCCGTTGCGTCGTGCCTGACGCAGCCAGGTAGGCCTGCACCTCGCGCTGGACCAGGCGCACATGCGCTGGCACGACTTGCATGTCGGACTTGTGTTGCCGGTACTTGCCGGTGCTCATTGCGGTGCTCATTGCTTTTCAAACGCCGTGTTGGCAGCGATCTTGCCCCAGAACGCCGTGCGTTCTGAAAGCTGCCGGGCGAACGCCGCGGCATCCCAATAGCCTGGGTCCGCGCCAATGCCTTCGGCAAAGGTCTTCATGTCCTGCGACGCCATGGCAGTGGCCACTTCCTTTTGCAGGCGATCCGTCACCGCCGCCGGCGTGCCGCGGGGCGCCCAGAGGCCTGTGAAGTTGACCACGCCATAGCCCTTGACGCCCGCCTCGGCAAATGTAGGCACGTTGGGCAAGGCGGGCAGACGCTTGTCGCCGCTTACTGCCAGCAGCCGCAGGCTGCCGCCCTTGACCTGCCCGATGACCCCGGGCGTAGAAGCGATCTGGTAGTCAATGGTGCCGCCGAGCAGCGCCAGCGTGGCCTCGCCCGCACCCTTGAATGGCACGTGCATGAAGTGAGCGCCCGTCGCCATGCCCAGTGCCTCGCTGGCGAAGTGCGGCGTGGTGCCAGCGCCGCCGGAACCATAGCTGACCTTGCCGTCGCCCGCGCGAGCGGCCGCCACCAGATCGCCCATGGTCTTGAACTTGCTGTCCGCTTTGACCGCAACCGCCATCGGAGCAAACACGAAGGCCGCCACCGGTTGCAGGTCCGTCGCATAGTCGAACGGCAGCTTCTTGAAGATATGCGGCAGCAGCGAGAACGTGGTGTCGTTGGCAAGCAGCGTATAACCATCGGCCGGGGCGTGCACCACTTGCGAGATACCGATGGTACCGGTGGCGCCCGCCTTGTTCTCGACGAAGAAACTCCGGCCTGTCTGCTCCGTAAGCCGCTGCGCCATCTTGCGGGTGACAGCATCCACGGCGCCGCCCGGGGGATAGGGCACGATGATCCTCACTGGCTTGGCGGGCCATGTCTGTGCGTGCACGGACATGGCGATCCACGCAAGCGCGCCCAGTGCGCCGCGGCAAAGGGCCAAGACTAAGGGTGATCTGGTTGTCATTGTTTGTCTCCAACTATTTTCTTGGGGTAATCGCGCGTTCGTGTGCGTGTGCACGCCACGCGTCGCCCTACGATGGCTAGCACCCCTCTCCCCGGTGGGGAGAGGGGGCGAAAGACCTCAGGCACTTCAAACGATTTGGGCGCATCCGGTCAGCTTCGGGCTGCGCTGCAGGCAGTTTCGTTGCGCCTTAGCCGGCTTTGGCCAGCACCGGGGCCTCAGCACGCGCCAGCACACCCAGCGTGTTCCGCGCCGCCGCCACGCCCATGTTCACGTACGCGGTGCTGGTCACGCCGCCAATGTGCGGACTGAGAAGAAAGCCAGGCTGGCCGTGAAAGATATGCGGTACCGTCATCGGTTCGACCGCGAAGCTGTCCAGCCCCGCCATGGCAACCTGGCCCGAGCGCACGGCTGCCAGCAATGCTGGTTCATCGACCAAGCCGCCCCGCGCCGTATTGACCAGGATTACGCCCTTCCTGCAGCGCGCCAGCGTTTGCGCGTTGATCAGTTGCCGGTTCTCGGCGGTCAGCGGGCAGTGCAGTGAAATCACGTCCGACGCTTTCCAGATCGTTTCCAGGTTCACGGGCTCGATATAGTCCGGCAGTTCCTTGGCAAACGGATCGAAGCCGATCACGCGCATGCCCATGGCATCGCACATCCTGGCAAAGCGCTGGCCGATGGCGCCCAGGCCAATCAGGCCGATAGTGGCACCTGCCAGCTCAACGCTCTTGTGCGTGGCCTTGTCCCAGTGCCCGGCATGCATACGCGCATTGAGCAGCACCACAGATTTGGCGCAGCCCAGCAGCAGTGCCAGGGCCTGCTCGGCCACCGCGGCGGCATTCGCACCGACGGCGGCTGTCACCTCGATGCCGCGTTGTGCCGCGGCGGCCTTGTCGATGGTGTCGGTGCCGCTCCCGTGCTTGGAGATGACCTTCAGCGCAGGCGCCGCGTCCATGATTTCCGGCGTCACCGCGCCGTAGCGCACGATGATGCCGACCGGGTTGTGGCGCTGAGCCAACGCCACAAGGTCGGCGGCCTGGGGCGTCTTGCCGGCGTAGACGATCTCAAAATCGCCGAGCAATGCCTCGGCTTGTGGCGCGAGGTCGGCTGCGGTGACGAGGATGGCTGGCTTGTTGCTCACAGCGTCTCCCCTTCTTTCAACACGCCTGCGGTGATGAGCGAGGCAACCAGCCACGGCGCGTTGGTCTTGCCTTCCTTGATCTGCGCGATGCGCCGGGCTTCCGCGGCTTCCTTGTGCTCGGCGAGCGGCAGCAGCGACGCGATCTTTTCACGCTCGACCACCACCAGGCCGTCGGCGTCGCCGCAGATGAAGTCGCCAGGGTTTACCGTGACGCCACCGACCGAGACCGGGTGGCCGATGCGCCCGCCCACTTCCTTGGTCGGGCCGTTGGGGTTGGTGCCCACCGAGAACACCGGGTAATCCATCTCGTCGATTTCCAGGCTGTCGCGCACCGCGCCGTCGATCACCACGCCGGCGATGCCGCGCTGGCGGCATGCATTCATCATGATGGTGCCCATCAGCGCGCTGCTCTGGTCACCCTTGCCGTCGATCACCAGCACGTCGCCGGGCTGGGCCAGCGCCATCGCGGCGTGGATCATCAGGTTGTCGCCGGGGCGTACTTCCACAGTAAAAGCGGTGCCCGCCAGCTTCATGTGCGGCCGCAGGGCGCGGATGCGGCCATGCAGCGCGCCACGGCGGCCTGCCACGTCGGCCAGGATGGCCGGTTGGAATTTAGCGGCCTGGGCGACGATGTCGGCGGGCACGCGGTCGAAGGATTTGATAATGTTGGGCAAGCTCATGGCATGACTCCTGGGACGTTGGGGACGAGAGATTCGTTGAGGCGGCGAGCGATGGCGGCGATGCGTGGGACAGCGAGGATCAATCCACCTGCGCGCCAGATGCCTTGACGGCGGTCGACCAGCGGATCGTGTCTTTCTTCATCAGCGCGCCGAACTGCTCGGGCGTACCGCCCAATACATCGGCCCCCTGATCGCTCAGCTTCTTCTTCAGGTCAGGCACCTGCAATGCCTTGTTGAACTCGGTATTCAGGCGCACCACGATGTCCTTGGGCGTAGCGGCGGGCGCCACAAATCCAAACCAGGTCACGGCCTCGAAGCCGCTGTAGCCGGATTCGGCAATGGTGGGCACATTGGGCAAGTCGGGCATGCGCTTGGCCGACGTCACGGCCAGGGGGCGCATCTTGCCGTTGCGGATGTGGCCGATCAGCGTCGGCACTGACGACAGGTAGAGCTGAACCTGGCCGCCGATCAGGTCGTTGACGGCCTGGGCCGCACCCTTGTATGGCACGTGGGTGAGCTTGATCCCCGCCGTTTTCTGGAACAACTCGCTGGTCAGGTGCGCCACCGTGCCGTTGCCGGGGGAAGCCACATTGATGTTGCCGGGCTTGGCCTTGCTGGCCGCCACCACATCCGCCAGCGTCTTGTAAGGCGACTCCATCGTGGTCACCAGCACCAGCGGTGCGCTGGCCACCAGGCTCACGGGAGTCAGGTCCTTCGCCACGTCGTAGGGCAGCTTGCGGTAGAGCGTGGGGTTGATCGCCAAGTTGCTGGTCTGGCCCAACACGATGGTGTAGCCATCGCCGCTGGCCTTGGCAGCGGCGTCCACGCCGAGGTTACCGCCCGAGCCCGGCTTGTTGTCCACCACGAAGCGCCAGCCCATGGCCATCGCCACCTTGTTGGTCACCTCGCGGGCAATGATGTCCGTGCCGCCACCGGCCGGGAACGGCACGATCACGCGAATGGGCTTGGTGGGATAGGTATCGGCCAGGGCCGGGAAAGCGAGGGCGCAAAGGATGGCGGTCATCAGACCGCGGTACGGCAGTTTCATTGCATGTCTCCGAAGAATCTCGTTATTTGTTGGAACGGATTCTGGTCGCTTGTTGCGACAGGTACAATATCGTTTCGTCTAATGCAACCCATTCCATACCATGGACTCACCGACTCCCCTGGCCGCCGGCGACGTGGCTGAAGATGCTGGCGGCGGCGTGATCGCGGTACGCCGGGCGCTGCGCGTCCTGGAAGCCTTTGGCGTAAGTGACGCACAACTCACCCTGGCCGAACTCAGCCGCCGCACGGGTTTCCACAAGACGACGGTCCTGCGCCTAGCGCGTACGCTGGCGACAGACAACTACCTTGTGCAAAAGGAAGATGGCAGTTGGCGCCTGGGACGCGCCGCCGGCTGGCTGGGCGCGTGCTACCAGGCCACTTTCAACGTGTATGAGGTGGTGGAGCCGGTGCTGCGGGAGCTGACGATCAGGACGGGCGAAAGCGCCTCTTTCTATGTGCGCGAAGGCGAACAGCGCACGTGCCTGGTGCGCGTGGAAGGCCCGCAAGCCATCCGGCACCACGTGCGCATCGGAGCCGCGCTACCGCTGGACAGTGGCGCACCGGGGCGGGTCATCCTGGCGTTCTCCGGGGAGCCCGGGGAGCCTTACGAATCGATCCGGCGGCGCGGCTACCACCTCTCCATGGGCGAGCGCGAACCGGAAGTCTCCAGCGTGGCGGCCCCGGTATTCGGCTTACATTGGAAGTTGCTCGGGTCTGCCTGCATCTCCGGCCCTACCTCGCGCCTGACCGAGGAAAAACTACTCGCGCTGGCACAGACCGTCATGGACGCGGCCAACCAGCTTTCCTACGAGATGGCGGGGAGCCGCCGACCTGCGGCTGCTTTGCCGGTCAGTCCTTCGACCTGGCATCCTTGACAGGCGCGCCATCGAGCAAGCGCAAAGCGTTCTCGGCGTGCCCCGCCGACCCGCCAGATCAACGAAATATCACGGCCTGCAGATAGCTCGCGGTACGACTGTCCACGGCGAGCGCCACCGTCTGCGGAACGCCACTCACAACGATCCTTCCGCCGCCTTCCCCCGCACCCGGGCCGATGTCGAGGATCCAGTCGCTTTGCGCCGCGACACGCATGTCGTGCTCGACCAGCACCACGGTATTGCCGGCATCGACGAGCCCATGCAGATGCACCATCAGGCGATCGGTGTCGGCTGGATGCAGACCGGTCGTCGGCTCGTCGAGGATGTAGAGCGTATCGCCGCGTTGCGCACGCTGTAGCTCGGTCGCAAGTTTGATGCGTTGCGCTTCGCCTCCGGAGAGCTCGGTGGCCGGCTGACCAAGCCGTAGATAGCCGAGGCCGATATCACGGAGCACAGTCAGTGAGCGCATCACCTGCGCCTCGTCGGCGAAGAAGTCGCATGCGGTGTCCACGGTCATCGCCAGCACCTCGGCAATATTGCGCTCGCGCCAGCGAATCTCGAGCGTCTGCGGGTTGTAGCGGCTGCCCTGACAGGTCGAGCAGGGCGCGTAGACGCTGGGCAAAAACAGCAGCTCGACCATCACGAAGCCTTCGCCCTCGCACGTCGGACATCGCCCCTGCGCGACGTTGAACGAGAACCGGCCGGCGCTGTAGCGATGCTTGCGTGCAGCGGGAGTCGCCGCGAACAGCTTGCGCACAGCGTCGAACAAACCGCAATAGGTCGCAAGATTCGAGCGCGGCGTACGGCCAATCGGCTTCTGGTCGACGCGCACGAGACGTTTGATCTTGTCCATGCCGGCTGTGATCCGCCCGTCGGTCGTGACGGGCGGGGCGGCAAAGAGCGGGTCGACTTCGTCGTCTTCGGCAAGATCGGCTGCGCGCCCGAGATGTTCCGCCACAAGCTCCGTCAGCGCCTGGCTCACGAGGCTGGACTTGCCCGATCCCGAGATGCCCGTTACCGTGGTCAGGCAACCCAGTGGAAAATCCGCAGCAAGATTGTGCAGATTGTTGCGCGTCACGTCTTTGAGCCGCAGCCAGCCGCGGGGCTCGCGGCGCGCACGGGTCGCAACCTCGCTCGCCTGCGTCTCTAGCTCGCCCTGCGCAAACAGGTAGCGGCGTGTGCGCGAGCTTTCGACATCTGCAAGGCCAGCGGGCGGTCCGCTGTAGATCACACGTCCGCCCGCCTCGCCGGCATCCGGGCCCACGTCGACGAGCCAGTCGGCGCGCCGCATCACGCCAATGTCGTGCTCGACCACGAACAGCGAATTGCCCGCAGCCTTCAGGCGCTGTAAAGCTTCGAGCAACGCATCGCCGTCCGCGGGATGCAGTCCGGCAGACGGCTCGTCGAGCACGTAAATAACGCCGAATAGCTGTGACGACAACTGCGTCGCGAGCCGCAGCCGTTGCAGTTCTCCGGAGGACAGCGTTGGTGTCGCACGGTCCAGCGCAAGATAGCCAAGACCGAGGTCGATCAAGGTGTTCAGACGTTCGAGCAGCTCGATAGCGAGCCGCTGCGCTGCCACACGTTTCTCGTCGGACAGGTTAGGCGTACGGCGCACGTCAGGCGCCCCCTGGTGAGCCTGTCCGCCGGCCGCGACACGTCCGGCGGTCGCCTTGCGCCGACTGTTCCTGTCGAGAATCGCGCCGTCGGGAGATGTGCTGGAAGACGGCCACTGGCCGCGCGAGACGGGTTCGAGCAACGCGGCGAGCCGAGCGATGGGGAGTTGTGACAGCTCGCCGATATCCATACCGGCGAATGTCACCGAGAGAGCTTCCGCCTTCAGACGCTTACCATGACACGACGGACATTCGCCGCCGATCATGAACTGCGACACGCGTTTCTTCATCAACGCGCTCTGCGTATTTGCGAAGGTGTGCAACACGTACCGGCGCGCGCCGGTGAACGTGCCCTGGTAGCTGGGCTCTGCCTTGCGCCTGAGGGCGGCGCGCGTCTCCTTCGGCGTCAAGCCGGCATAGACCGGCACCGTTGGCTGTTCGTCGGTAAACAGAATCCAGTCGCGGTCTTTCTTAGGCAGATCGCGCCACGGCGTGTCGACGTCGTAACCGAGCGTGACGAGTATGTCGCGCAGATTCTGGCCGTGCCAAGCGGGCGGCCATGCCGCGATCGCGCGCTGGCGAATCGTGAGCGAGTCGTCGGGCACCAGCGAGCGTTCGGTCACGCTATATACGCGGCCGAGCCCGTGGCAGGTCGGGCAGGCGCCCTGTACCGTATTCGGCGAGAAGTCCTCCGCATACAGCATTGGCTGCTTCGGCGGGTAGCTGCCGGTTCGCGAGTACATCATCCGCACGAGGCTCGACAGCGTCGTCACGCTGCCCACTGACGAACGCGCGCTCGGCGTGCCGCGCTGCTGCTGCAAGGCGACCGCCGGCGGCAGGCCTTCGATCGCATCGACGTCGGGCGCGCCGACCTGCTCGATCAGCCGCCGCGCGTAGGGCGCGACCGACTCGAAATAACGCCGCTGCGCTTCCGCGTAAAGCGTGCCGAACGCGAGCGACGACTTGCCGGAACCGGACACGCCGGTAAACACCACCAACGCATCGCGGGGAATGTCGACGTCGACATTCTTCAGGTTGTGCTCCCGTGCGCCGCGAACCTGGACGAAGCCGCGTGGCGCGAGCGTGGGCGACTCAGGGTGATCAACAGGATGCTTGACAGTCGAGGACCGTGGGGGCTTGGTCATGGCAGCAGGGATAGGGGCGAGGGTGACGGTCTTGAACGTGGTCGCAAGCCGCGCGCCGCCGGATCCCACCGTACGGGGGCGAGCTTGCGATCCGACTACTTACTCTACTGGATTTTCAGGCGCAAGCGCTTGGGTCAGCGAAATGGCTCGCTGGTGATTTCGACCGCGCTACCGTGAAGCTACTTATTCGTGCATTGCCTACGCAACGAGCATCATGTTCCGGAATCCGCGACGTTCTTCGTTCTCAACCGTGCATCCCGGCCGGTGAATCGTTAAGCTCGTGCACGACAATACGCGCCTTGCCTGCGACTTTCGCACGATACATTGCGGCGTCCGCGGCGCGTAACAGGGCTTCGCCGCTCAATGACGCTGCCTGGTTGTGCGGTAGCACGCCGATACTCGCCGATAACTGGACGACGTTTGCCCCGAACCTGATGGGCTGGCTCAGTGTCCGCAGGATTGCGCTTGCAATTTTCTCCAGTGCAACACGATCGATCGCAGGGCCGGTCAGCAGCAACGTGAACTCATCCCCTGCATGCCGCGCAACCAGGTCCCCGCCACGTACGCAGCGGCTGATCCGGCGCGCGGCTTCAACAAGGACTTCGTCGCCGCACTGATGCCCGTATGTATCGTTGACAGCCTTGAAGCCATCCAGGTCGATAAACATGATGGCAGCCACACCGTCGCCGCTTGCTGCGCATGCCTCATCCAGCCTCTCGAGGAACGAGCGTCTGTTAGGCAGGCCGGTCAGCGCGTCGTGGAACGCCTGGTGCCGCAGGCGATCGAGCAATGCCGTTCGCTCAGTCACATCCTGCACCAGCAGGTAGTATCCATCAGCCGCCTGATCGTGGACCCGACGCGGCACCAGCACACCACGCAGGACACGTCGACTCCCGTTAAGCGTCGCTCCAACCTCGTACTCGACCCTTTCGCCGCTGAGCACGCGTTGGACGTACGGCTCGATGGCAGCAGCATAGTCAGCGTCGAGAACCTCATGGGTGAGCCGCCCCACGATCTCCTCCGGGTCCAACCCCAGCCACTCGCGATAGGTTGAGTTGGCGAACCGAAAACGTCGCTCACTGTCGACGTAAGCGACCAGCACCGGCAGATTGTCAGCAATGGCGCGCAAATCTACCCGCGTGTCTCCCAATTGCCGCTCGGCGGTCGTCAGTTGCTCGCGCGCCCTGCGCAGAACCTCCGAGGCCTCATGCGCTCCCCGATGCAACGCAGCCTCCCGCGCATCGCGCACGGCTTTTTCCCGTTGCTCCGCCTGGGTATCGTGAATGACAAACAGCCAGCCTCCGTCGTGGGTTGACGTCGTCTGCTTCAGTGCCACCTGCACTCGCGCTGGCTTACTTTGCTTGTTGCGCAACCGGAACGTTACGTCGAGCGTCCGGACTTCGACCCCGCGGCCACGATTGAGTGCCTGCACGGCCTGTTCAAGGTTGGTCCGGTCGCTCGCATCCAGCAGATCGAGGATGTTCGTTTTCGTCAGCGGAGCGCGCGAGTGCGCGAAGAATTTCACGCAGGCATCATTCATGTGCCGCCACTCCCAGTCCCTTCCGATATGCGCGATAGCGACCGGCGTTCGATGGAACGTCTCGACGTAAAGCGCATGCTGGGCTTGAAGTCGGTCGATCGCGTGAAGCACCTCCAAACGATCAGAGCTGTCCAGCTTGCGCAGGCCAACTTCGTGCTCGATCATTTGCCCCAAGTCTACTAGCATCTGACGTTGC
Source organism: Cupriavidus sp. GW822-FHT03E04 (assembly GCF_058801495.1). Lineage (NCBI taxonomy): Bacteria > Pseudomonadati > Pseudomonadota > Betaproteobacteria > Burkholderiales > Burkholderiaceae > Cupriavidus > Cupriavidus sp. GW822-FHT03E04. The sequence continues at coordinate 18,544 of NZ_JBXANI010000034.1, read as the reverse complement.
TGGCGCCTGAAGCGCCGCGGCAACGCGTGCATCACACATAGCATACCGATGGGTCTGCCGCACGGCAGACGCAGCGCAATGCCTGCGAAAAAGCGGAACCGCAATTCGCTGGTTGCCAGTGGTCCTTGCGCAAGCTCCGCATCGGACAGCGCATCCCTGACGACGAACGGTTCCTCGCATTGGAGCGTCCGGCTATAGTACGTCTGCACATGGAATACGACGTCCCGTTCGCACCCGCTTGCGCCTATGACTTCTGGCTGGCCCAGTCTGTCGAGACATACGACGGATATTGGTAAATTCAGCGCGCGCGCGGCGACCCGGGTCACGCGCTCATAGTACCGATCATAATTGCTTTCTGGTGGCATGGTGGCGCTGGCTGGTTATCGTTGTTGTTGCTGCTGCTGCTGCTGCGCATCCATGATGCTTTCGTCATTCACGCTCCATGCTCCGTTCCGGTCAGATTGTGTAGCGCACTTATCGACGTCCTCGCCGATCACGTCACACTAAAGCTATTCCACCGCCGGAAGGTGCAGCGTAACGGTCGTGCCCTTGCCTGCTTCGCTCTCAAGAGAAATATGGCCGCGATGTAGCAGCACAATCTCACGCACGAGGGCAAGGCCCAGACCATCGCCGGCCGACCCGTGCTGCAGCTTGCGTCGGAAAAATTTGTCGAACACCAGCCTGAGTTCATCAGCTTTGATCCCCATGCCTCGATCGGTCACTTTCAGCACGGCGTTGCGGCGTTCGACCAACGCGCTAGCAACCGAGATGTTGACCTCTCTCCCAAGCCCGTACTTCACGGCATTCTCCAGCAAATGGCGTATCACGCTGGCGAGGGAGGCGGCGTCACCCATCACGAAGACAGGCTCTCTCGCTGACTCCAGCGTCACCCGGCTATCGTCCGCGAACCCTGCCTCAGCCACGTCTCGCACGAGCCTTGCGAGATCCACCCGATGAAACGTCATCTCGGATGCGCCTAGTGTTTCCAGGCGCATCAGTTGAAGGTGATTCGAAACGAACTGGCTGATGCGCTGGGCTTGTGAACGAATCGTGCGATAGATGCCAAGGCGTTCTTCCGGGGGGATCAGATCGGCGGCGAGGAGGTCGGCATATCCGACGACGTTTGCGATGGGTATCTTGATTTCAGCTTCTGCGGTAGCAATGAAATGCGATTTGGCCCGTTCCTCGCGCCGCATTTCGCTTACGTCCCAGACAGCCACCACACAGCCAGCGCCGTCGCTGGTATGCACAACACGTATGGCGTAGCTGGATGAATCCGCTATATCGAACTCGATAACACCGCTAAATTCGTGCGAGACTGCGGCACAGTCGATCTTTGCAAGTAGTTCGGACGGGGTGACTGAGTCCCGCGTGGGACGTCGACCTCGATACAGAAGGTCAACGAACCGTTGTGGCGTGGCGCCGCGCAAGTCCCCGGGCGAAACGCCCAGGGCGTCGCACAGCCCGCCGTTGGCGTCTTCCACGTGGCGATCCTTATCGAATATGGCAACGCCGTCCGGCGAGGCAAAGAACAGCGCATGCAGGTGCTGGTTCCTTTCTCGTAGCCGGCGACTGACCACCGCCGCGCGATCCGCCAGCTTCGCCATCCTCTCGATTGACTTGGCCTGGCGCATCTGGACGAAGATGATCAGCGCAGATAGGAAGCTTGCAATGCAAGCGACGAGGAGCAGCCTGGCGCGGTACATTGATAGTGCTTCATGGAGGTCGTAGCCGATCACGACCGCCAAGTTTCCTCTCGACAGCCGATGTACGCCATAAATGCGCTCGACATCGTCCAGTGGGCTCTTCTCCACCACTTCGGCGTGGGCCGCGGCAGCTACGGCTCGCCGGGCCGCAGAGCTCGCCGGCAGCGGTTGCCCAGGGTCGGAAGCCGCCCCGCTCCAACGCACCCGGTAGATGAAATCATTGGTGCCCAGCAGACCGATTGCACCCCGGCTGCCCAAATAGATGCTCTTGTAGATGCTCGTCAGGGAGAGTGGGTCAAGCGACACCACGACGACCCCCATGAAACGGCCGGTCGGCCCCACGATTCCCTTGGAAAGCTGAACTACCCAGCGACCTGAACTGCGCCCCCGCAGCGGCTTGCTGACCAACAATGTTGGCCCGGGATTGTCGGCGTGTATGCGCAAAAGCTCGCTATCGCCTAGGTCAAGCGCTTCGAATGTCGGATTGGTCGATGCCCTGAGGACGCCACTTTCATCCAGAATCGCGGTTAGAAGGAAGGGTTCGGCACCGAGATGACCGTTGCGGGTCCATTCGGCAAGCGGCAAGTCCGGCCCCCGTTCGATGACGGCGCCGCCTAGCAGGGAGGTCAGTTGGTCCGCCTCCATCAATGTGCGCTCGACGTGCTGGCCGAGGGTATAGGCAAGCCGGTCGGCATCAGCCTGGATCTTGCGTAGTTCGCTGCCTCTGTCCCATCCGGCCCAGAGCGCGAACCCCAGCCAGACCGACAGTACGAGCAGGAATGCCGAAATGCCCGGGGTGATGGTGCGCGCCGTGTCTTCGGCCGCTAGCGGCCTATATATCTCCAGACCCATGAATCCTAGCCACCCCAAAAAGATGAAATAAACGCGCCAGGAAACGGCGAGCGCCGTCCCCTGCCTCCGAACCCGGTGTGCGGTTTTCCCGCGACGGGCGCTCGAGTCCGTTGTTTGCACATCGGGATTGGCTCACCCACATAGCGCACGCGGTCCATGGCCAGCGCCCATTGCACCATCGGCGCCTTCACCCCCACCACGAAGGAGCGCGACCAGGCTGCCAGGTCGGCGCCATAGCGGCCACGGCCGGTGAGGATCGCGGCATCCTCGAGCCGCTGCATCGAGCGGCCGACGTGACGCTGGCGCGCGGCCGCGCCGGCCGCTGCGGATTCAAGGTGGATGGCCGCCGCTGCGGGCCGGCACGGGGAGATGCCACGCGGCACACGGCGAACACCCGCTACCGCTGTCTCCAGTGTCGCGCCGGTCATGCCGCCGGCATCGTTCTGCCTCATTCCTGACTCCGTTCTGCGCGTCGGCCCCGACAGGCGAATCCGCCGGGGACATGCAACGTCGAACAGGAGCTTAGTGAGATTACGGTATTAGTTCTAATATAGTTTTTTGATTACATTCATCACTTTTAATGATTGTATGCGGGCGGTCCTTAGTGGGCACATTCTGCCGCACGGCAAGCCAAATAAAAGGTTTTCCTCCGATATTGGCCGGGTCTTCCTGGAAATTTTTCGACAAAAAATCTGATATGAGCACCAAAATCTCACAAATTTTCTGATACCTAATCGATCACTTGAATGGTCTTGAGTGGCGCGTCGCAGTCGTCGAGCGACGAAATGCCGCGCACTAGCCCTGCTGGTGGCGTGCCGCGCACTCCCTCAAGGCACCTAGCAGATCCCACGCAGATCCCGCATCACCCACGCCTGCTAGCCGTCCTTGTCGCCCCCCGGTGCCGCCATTCACGCTGCTGCGTGCAACTGTCAGTTTTTGTCAGCTTTGGCGCCATGGTTTCCTCTACGCTGAGCGTTCCGATCGGCGGGCCGCCGTCCCCAACCTTGCTCTTAGCCGTCAGTTGCTACCCACAGGCTCTGTCTATCATCGGATGCACAACCCTGCTTCAGGCAACATGAACACCGAGACTAAAAAAGCACATTTCTATTGGTAATTTCAAAATGCGGAGCGGTGAAATCCTACGAGAAATGGCGCGTGGCGCCCGTCTACAGATCGTCAGGAACCCTTGGGGTTCCATTACGTCCGTGGTCTTCCTTCTCAGTGCAGATTCAATTGAAAAAGACATAATTCACTGGTGGCAAATTAACAGACTGATAGACAAGAGGCTGCTTGCCTACAATGCAAATGAACCAGCAGCGTCCACTGAACTAGTTTTGACAAACTCAGTGCGCAAGCTAGCCCAAATGACCAACTCAGCCAGAGCCGGAGAGCGGTAAAAATTTCACCGACAACACCTTCCGACCGGCGGCCACACCAGATGGATCAAGCCTTTGCCGAGCGCCGGCCAGCTTCTGGCCGGGCTCCCGAGAGCTTATCTATCGTGCATTCTGAAGCGATCGCCTTTCAGGCGGCCCTGAAGCGCGCCGCCGGCACGCTGCGCGACAGGTTCGGCCCCAGCGCCGCGCGGGCGGTCTCGAAGGCGTGCCAGTCCGCTGCGTCCGGCAGCGACGGCAGCGTCACCACCTCGCCCTGGTCCAGCCCGGACAGGGCCGCGTCAACCAGGTCGTCCGCGCTCATCACCCAGTCCTGCGGCAGGCTCTCCACCGGCTGGCCGGCCACATCCCAGAACTCCGTACGGATCGCACCAGGCAGCACGGCCTGCACGCGCACGCCCTTGTCCGCCAGTTCATGCTGCAGCGATTGCGTAAAGGCCAGCACGAAGGCCTTCGACCCGCCGTAGACGCCGTTGAGCAATTCCGGGGCGACCGCCACGATCGAGGCGATGTTGATGATCGTCCCCTTGCCGCGCGCCACCAGGCCGTGCGCGGCGGCGTAGGTCAGCCGGGTCAGCGCGGTGACGTTGAGCGCGATCATCGCCGCCATCTTGTCGGCATCGGACTGGAGCAGCGGCCCCGCCGCGCCGATGCCCGCGTTGTTGACCAGCATGGTGATGCTGGCGTCGGTGCGCAGCAGTGTCTCCAGGCGGCGGACATCGGCATCGGCGCCAAGATCCGCGGTCACGATCTCCACGGAACGTCCCGTCTCGCTGGTCAGGCGTTCTGCCAGCGTGGCCAGCCTGTCGCGGTTGCGGGCGACCACGATCAGGTCGTAGCCGCGCCGGGCGAGCCGGTCCGCGTAGACGGCGCCGATCCCTGAAGACGCGCCGGTAATCACGGCGGTGCCTTGATGCGAATGGATTCCCGAGGTTGCCGAGGTAACCGAGGTTGCTGTCGAGGTTGCTGTCGATGCGGTCATGTCCGTTCTCCGATTTCGGTGCTGCCGGCCCGTTGCCGGCCACCACGGAACGAAGATTAGGTGCATAATCCGATGGCAACAATGTCATAGATGCCACCTTTTATGCCATCTGTGGGAGTTCGCCATGCTGCGTATCGGAATCGTCCTTTATCCCGGCTTCCAGGTCATGAACCTGGGCGTCACCACAGTCCTTGAGTTCGCCAATCTCAACTCGGCCAAACCGCTCTACGCGGTCCACCTGCTGTCCGAGCAAGGCGGGCCGGTGCCAACCTCGGCAGGCTTCTGCGTTACCACGGAGGCATTCGACGACCGCGCGTTCGACACGCTGCTGGTGGTGGGCGACAACGATATCCAGCCGGCGTCACCCGGCCTGGTCGCCTTCCTGCAAAAGGCGGCGCGCGCCACACGACGCATCGGCGCCACCTGCACGGGCGCCTTCAACCTCGCCGAGGCTGGGCTGCTGGACGGCCGCCGGGCCACCACCCACTGGTTTTACGCCGCCCGGTTCCGGCGCACGTATCCCGCGGTCAGCGTCGAGGAGGACCGCATCTTCATCATCGACGGACCGGTCTGGACCTCTGCCGGCATGACCGCCTGCATCGACCTGGCCTTGGCGCTGGTCGAGAAAGACGCCGGCGCCGAAGCCGCGCGCACTGTCGCGCGCAAGCTCGTTGTCTATCACCGCCGTGCCGGCGGGCAATCGCAGTTCTCGGCGCTGCTCGAGCTTGAGCCCAAGTCCGATCGCATCCAGTCCGCGCTCGCCTTTGCCCGTCAGAACCTGCACGCCGAATTGTCCGTCGATCAACTGGCGCAAGCGGCACACCTTAGCCCGCGCCAGTTCAGCCGCTCCTTCCGCGAAGAAACGGGACAGACCCCGGCCAAGGCCGTGGAGCACCTGCGCATCGAGGCCGCACGGCTGATGATGGAGTCCGGGCGGCATCCGATCGATGTGGTGGCCAAGGAGACCGGCTTTGGCGACCGCGAGCGCATGCGGCGCGCGTTCCTGCGGGCGTTCGGGCAACCGCCGCAGGCGATCCGGCGCATGGCGCGCGGGGAAGAGGAGCCGATGGAGGCTTGAGTGCTGGTGCCCCGATCGGACGGCCGCCCTTCGGCTGGGCGGGGCTTACGCCGTGATCCGCGCCTGTCCCGCCTCGCGCCGCGCCACCAGGTCCAGCGCCACGTCGACGATCATGTCTTCCTGCCCGCCCACCATGCGGCGCTGGCCTAGCTCCACCAGGATATCCACGGTCTTGAGCGCATAGCGCCCGGCGGCTGCCTCCGCGTGGCGCAGGAAGCTGGAATAGACGCCCGCATAGCCCAGCGCGAGGGTCTCGCGGTCCACGCGCACCGGGCGGTCCTGCAGCGGCCGCACGATCTCGTCGGCGGCGTCCATCAGCGTGTAGAGATCGCAGCCGTGGTTCCACCCGAGCCGGCTGGCGGCGGCGATAAACACCTCCAGCGGCGCGTTCCCTGCGCCCGCGCCCATGCCGGCCAGGCTCGCGTCCACACGGTCGCAGCCTTCTTCCACCGCGACGATGGAGTTGGCCACGCCCAGGCTCAGGTTGTGGTGTGCGTGCATGCCGGTCTGGGTCTGCGGCTTCAGCACGTCCTTGAAGGCGCGGAAGCGGTCGCGCACGTCGTTCATATTGAGCGCGCCACCGGAATCCACCACGTAGACGGTCTCGGCGCCGTAGCTTTCCATCAGCTTGGCCTGCTGCGCCAGCGCGGCGGGCGTGGTCATGTGGCTCATCATCAGGAAGCCCACCGTGTCCATGCCGAGCTCGCGCGCGTACTCGATATGCTGGCGCGACACATCCGCCTCGGTGCAGTGCGTGGCAACCCGCACCACGCGCGCGCCGGCATCGTACGCGGCGCGCAGGTCGTGCACGGTGCCCACGCCGGGCAGCAGCAAGGTGGCGACCTTGGCATGGCGGACGGTCTCTGCCGCCGCCGCGATCCACTCAAGGTCCGTATGCGCGCCGAAGCCGTAATTGAAGCTGGAGCCGGCGAGCCCGTCGCCATGCGCGACTTCGATCGAGTCCACCTTGGCGCCGTCCAGCGCTGCGGCGATGCGGCGCACGTCGGCCAGGCTGTATTGATGGCGGATGGCGTGGCTGCCGTCGCGCAGCGTGACATCCGAGATATAGAGTTTCTTCTGCGTGGCTTGCTGGGTCATGTCTTGTCTCCGTGAGCGCGCCGCTTACGCAGCCAGCCGGGTTTGCGCCAGACGCTCGGCGCAGGCGAGCGCGGCGCTGGTCATGATGTCGAGGTTGCCGGCATAAGCCGGCAGGTAATGGGCGGCGCCTTCCACTTCGAGGAAGATCGATGTCTTCAGCCCGCTCATCCGCCCCAGCCCCGGGATATTCAACGGCGCAGCCGGATCGATGCGCTCGAACTGCACCCGCTGCTTGAGCCGGTAGCCAGGCACATAGGCCTGCACCGCCTTCGCCATGGCTTCCACGCTGGCTTCTATCGCCGCCTCGTCGGCGTCCTCGGACAGCGTGAACACCGTGTCGCGCATCATCAGCGGCGGCTCGGCCGGATTCAGCACGATGATGGCCTTGCCGCGCGCCGCGCCGCCCACCGAGCAGATCGCCCGGCTGGTGGTCTCGGTAAATTCGTCGATATTGGCGCGCGTGCCCGGCCCGGCGGACTTGCTGGAGATCGAGGCCACGATCTCCGCGTAGTGCACCTTGGCCACGCGAGACACCGCCGCCACCATCGGGATGGTGGCCTGGCCGCCGCAGGTGACCATATTGATATTGCTGGCACCGAGCTGCTGGTCCAGGTTGACCACCGGCACCACGTATGGCCCGAGCGCGGCCGGGGTCAGGTCGATCACCTGGATGCCGTGCTGCTGCAGGATCTGGTTGTGATGCGCGTGGGCGCCAGCCGAGGTGGCGTCGAAGGCGATGCGGATATCGCCAAAGCCGGCCATCCTCACCAGGCCTTCGATGCCCTCGGCCGTGGTGGGCACGCCCAGCCGCGCGGCCCGTGCCAGGCCGTCGGAGGCGGCGTCGATGCCGACCATCGCGCCCATCTCCAGATGCCGGCCGTGGCGCATGACCTTGATCATCAGGTCGGTGCCGATATTGCCCGAGCCGATAATGGCTACCTTGTGCTTGCCGGGCGGATGGCTGCCGCCGGCGCCTGCTTTCATGTCCATGTTGTCTCCGTGCCCGGGCGGTCCAGGTCGGGTGCCGCCAGGCATTCCGTATGCCGCTCCCTCAGCGGCCGAGTTCCTTCGCTGTCTTGCCCGCGATGCCGAACTGCGTCTTGGGCACCTCGGTAATCATCACGCGCACGCTCTCGATCGGCGCGCCGATCGATTCCACGGCGGCGTCCGTCAGCGCGCTGATCAGGCGAGCCTTTTGTTCCTCGGTCCGGCCTTCGATCAGAAACACTTGCATGATGGGCATGGCTTTACTCCTGCGGGATGGGTTGAGTGGGTGGCATCGTACCGCGCCACCAGCACGCTCGCCGGGCGCATCAAACGAAGCGCATCAAACGAAACGCATCGATACGGTGCCGAGATGCTGGTAGCGCACCGTGATGTTATCGCCGGCCGCCACCGCGATGGCCTCGGTCACGCCGCCGGTCATGATGAAGGTGCCCGCCGGCAGCTCGCGCCCACGCGCGCCAAGCATGTTCGCCAGCATGGCCACGCTGCTGGCCGGGTGGCCGAGCACGGCTGCGCCGGCAGCGGTGGCGACCACTTCACCGTTCTTCTCCAGCACCACGCCGAGGTTCTTCAGATCGATCCCCTCGGCGCTGCGATGCGTGCCGCCGACGACAAAGCGCGCCGACGACGTGTTGTCGGCAATCACGCTCTTGAGATCGAAGCGGAAGTTCTCATAGCGCGAGTCGATCACCTCCACCGCCGGCAGCACGAAATCGGTGGCGGCCAGCACGTCGCCGATATGGCAGCCCGGCCCCTTGAGCGGATGCTTGAGCACGAAGGCGATCTCGGCCTCCACCTTGGGATGGATCAACGATGCGGTATCGATGGCGCCACCGTCCATGCAGGCGCCGTAGTCGGTCAGGAAGCCATAGACCGGATCGGTCACGCCCATCTGGCGCATCTTGGCAAACGAGGTCAGCCCCATCTTCAGGCCCGCAATGCGGGTGCCGCGCGCTTGCTTGCGCGCCCGGATCGCGTCCTGGATGGCGTAGGCGTCATCCCAGTCCATATCGGGATGGGTGTCGGTAATCTTGCGCACCGGCTCGCGGTTGCGCTCGGCGTTTTCCAGGTGCTCGGCGAGCTGCTGGATGGTGTCCTGGGTGAGGTGCATGGCGTTGTCCTGGGCTGCTATATGAAATCCGATCAAACGAAGCGCACGCCGGCGGAGCCGATGCCGCCCAGGCTGATGCGAAGCTGGTCGCCGGCCTGGACGGGCACCATCGCGGCCAGCGAGCCTGACAGGATCACCTCGCCCTTCTTCAGCCCCATGCCAAGACGCCCCAGCGTATTGGCCAGCCACGCCACGGCGTTGGCCGGGTGGCCGAGGGCGGCAGCGCCCGCGCCAGTGGCGACGATCTCGCCGTTTTTCTCCAGCGTCATGCCAACGGTGCCAAGGTCAAGGCCGCGCGGGTCCACGGCGGCGTCGCCCAGCACGAACACACCAGACGATGCGTTGTCCGCCACGGTGTCCTGGATCCGGATCTTCCAGTCGCGGATGCGCGAGTCGACGATCTCGAAGCACGGCAGCACATAGGCGGTGGCGCGCAGCACATCGGCGTTGGTCACGCCGGGACCTTCCAGGTCTTCCTTGAGCACGAAGGCGATCTCGCCCTCCGCCTTGGGCGCGATCAGCGTATCGGCGGCAATGGCGGCGCCGTCTCCGTAGACCATGCCGGACAGCAGGTGGCCAAAATCCGGCTGGCGCACGTCGAGCATGTCCATCACCACCCGGCTGGTCACGCCGATCTTCTTGCCGATCACGCGCTCGCCGGCGTCCAGGCGGTGCTGCACCATAGCCAGCTGGATGCGGTAGGCGTCGTCGATGGACAGTTCGGGATAGCGCTCGGTCAGCGGGGCGATGGCTTGCCGTTTATCCAGCGCCTGATGCAAGCTCGTGCCGATCTCAACAATGTCTTCTGGTCTCATGGCCTGCCTCAAAGTTTCACGCACACATTGCGCAGCTCGGTATAGAACTCCAGCGAGTGCACCCCGCCCTCGCGGCCGATGCCGGATTGCTTGGCGCCGCCGAAGGCGGTGCGCAGGTCGCGCAGGAACCACGCGTTGATCCAGCAGATGCCCACCTCCAGCGCGCTGCCCATGCGGTGCGCGGTGCCCAGGTCGGACGTCCACACGGTGGCGGCCAGCCCGTAAGGCGTGTCGTTGGCGAGGCGGATGGCCTCTTGCTCGGTATCGAACGGCGCGATATGGCAGCAAGGGCCGAAGATCTCCTCGCGGATCACCGCCGAGTCCTCCGGCAGGCCGGTCCAGATGGTGGGCTGCACCCAGGCGCCCTCGGCCAGCGCGCCGGGCATATCAGGCACCCCCCCGCCGGTGACCACGGTAGCGCCCGCATCCACCGCCTTGCGGTAGTAGGACAGCACCTTGTCGCGGTGCTCCAGCGACACCAGCGGGCCCATGTTGACGCCCTCGTCATTCGGCCTGCCAATGCGCAAGGCCTCGGCCCTGGCCTTGAGCGCCGCGACGAAGCGCGCGAAGATGGGCCGCTGCACGTAGACGCGCTCGGTGCCCAGGCAGACCTGGCCGCTGTTCTCGAAGGCCGAGCGGGTGATGCCGGCCACAGCCTTGTCGAAATCCGCGTCGGCGAACACGATGCCGGCATTCTTGCCGCCCAGCTCGAACGAAACCGGGCGCACGCCATTGGCAGCCGCCTTCATGATGGCCTCGCCAGTACGCGTCTCGCCGGTGAAGGTGATGCCGTTCACATCCGGATGCGCGGTCAGGAAGGCGCCAGCGGAATCCGGGCCGAAACCATGGATCACGTTGTAGACGCCTGGCGGCACGCCGGCCTCGTTCATGACCTCCCCGAGCAGCGTGGCGGTCGCCGGCGTTTCCTCGGATGGCTTGACCACCACCGTGTTGCCGCACGCCAGCGCCGGGCCTACCTTCCAGGTCATCAGCAGCAGCGGCAGGTTCCACGGGCACACCACGCCGATCACGCCGCGCGGCGAGCGCACCGCATAGTTGATGGCCTCACCGCCATCCGGCGTGGCCATGGCAAAGCTCTCTGCCGGCACGTTCTTGATCAGGTCGGCGAACACCTTGAAGTTGGCGGCGCCGCGCGGGATATCGATGTGGCTAGCGAGGGAGTGCGGCTTGCCGGTATCGGCGATCTCGGCTTGCAGGAAGTCGTCGAAGCGGCGGTTGATGCCGTCGGCCACCGCGTGCAATATCTCGACGCGCCGCGCCACGCTCATCTTGCCCCACGGGCCCCTCAGCGCTTGCTTTGCCGCTGCGACGGCGGCATCGACCTCGGCCTGCCCGGCTTCGTGCACACGGGCGATCAGACTGTTGTCGACCGGGTTGCGGTCGTCGAACTGGCGATTGGTGGCCACCCATTCGCCGTTGATGAAGTTCTTGAACTCTTTCATGTTGTCTCGCTTGGTGCGGCAGGGTGCGCCGCTTTGCCTTGCTGTCTTTCGCCTTTCGCCTTGCTCCCCTCTCCCACGCAGTGGGAGAGGGACCGGGGAGAGGGTGGGCGTTAGCTCGGAGTGAGCGCCTTCACTATTGCCACCGCCCGCCCTCTCCCCCGCCCCTCTCCCGCAAGCGGGAGAGGGGAGCAAACATTTGGTTCCTGACGTCTCGTCTCACTACGCCTCTACCCTGCTTTGCTCCCCTCTCCCACACGGTGGGAGAGGGGAGCGAACATTTGGCATCGGAGAAGTCGTCGCGCCGGGAATCAGGTCAGTACATTCAGGAACGCGTCGTTCAGCTTGCGGTCGTGATAGAAGATCGCCCTGCCCAGTTCGTTGTCGGTCCATGTGATGGTCGGCTTGTCCGGATAGTGGATATAGCCGCCGGAAAAGACCTCGTTCCGGTTGCCCGAGGGATCGAAGAAATAGATCGTCGCGCCGCGTGTAATGCCATGGCGCGTCGGCCCGATATCGAGCGACACGTCCTTCTTGGAGATAATGTCGGCGGCCTTCAGCACTTCGCCCCAGTTGTCCAGGTTGAACGAGGCGTGATGGAACTTGTTCTTCTCCGCATGCCGGATGAAGGCGATGTCATGCGCCTTGTTGGAGCACGTCAGGAAGGCGCCGATCATCATCTTGTCGGGGCCGGCGACCACCTCCTCGGCCAGCGTGAAGCCAAGCACGTCGCGGAACAGCTTGACCGTGCCATCCAGGTCATCGCCGTACAGCAGGCAATGATCGAAGCGGCTGGGCGCCATGCCGCGCAGGTCGTCCGGCCACGGGTCGGGGTTGCTGTCGCCGGTCAGGCAGCCCAGCTTGTCCTTGTCGGCAAAGAGCTCGATGGCATGTCCCGTGGGAATGGTGAAGCGAAAGCGCACGCCGGTGCGCGGATGCTCGCCGGCGGGAATCCACTGGAAGTCCGAAGCGAGTCCGGACTGCTCCACCTCCTGCGCCAGCCGCTCCAGCGTGCGGCCGCTATCCACGCGAAAGCCCATGTAGTCCATGCCCGGGCTGTCGGCCTCGCGCAGGACCACACTGTGGTGATCGTGCTCGTCCCAGGCCTTCAGGTAGACGCGGCCCTTGTCGTCGCGCGCGGTTTCGATCAGCCCGAGAACCTCGGTGTAGTGCTTGAGCGCCGGTTCGAGTTCCAGCACGCGCAGTGCCACGTGCCCCGGGCGCAATACGCCTGTCAATGCCATGACTGTCTCCTTGATGATGGGGTTATTGGTCCATCTTTTATTGCTGCTTTTTTTGCTGCATTTATTGCTGCTTGTTCAACTGCGCTTGCGCTGCCTCCTGCCGCGCCCGCTGCTTGTCCAGGCAGCGCTGCAGCAACGCCACCGGCTGCAGGCGGATATCGCTGTCGGGGAAGGCCTTGCAGGCGAGCACAACCCCACTCACCTCCTCCGCCTCCGACAGGCAGGCGCGGCTCATCTTGCCGGTGTGGTAGCGGCCAACCTCGATGCGCACCTTGCACACCCCGCAGCCACCGCCCCGGCAGCCCGCGGGAATGCCACGCTTGCCCAGGGCTTCCATGGCGCGCAGCAGGTTCTGCTCCGGCGCGCAGGGGTAGCACTGGCCGCTTCCCGCGATCTCGACGGTATGCATGCCGCGCCCTCCATCAGATCTTGAACAGCGGGCTGCGCGCGCTGTTCTGTGCGTCGCCGGCCGAGATGAACTTCTCGGTGTGGATGTCCTCCTCGAACAGCCGGCCCTGCATCAACGTGCGGATGCAGGCTTCGATCATCGGCGGCGGGCCGCACAGATAGGCCTTGTGGCCACGGAAGTCGGCGGTAGCGCCATTGGCATAAAGGCCGTGCAGGACGTCATGCACATAGCCGCGCGCGCCATCCCAGCCACTGTCCGCCGGTTCGTCGGAGAGCGCGGGCACATAGCGGAAGTTGGGATGCGCGCCGGCCAGTGCACGGAACGCCTCGTCGTAGTACAGCTCCGTGCGGTTGCGCGCGCCCTGCACCAGCGTGATCGGCAGGGTCTCGCCGGCGGCGAGCATGTCCAGGATCATGGCGCGCGGGCTGGACAAGCCTGAGCCGCCCGCCAGGAACAGCATCGGCTTTTGCGCTGACTTGCGCACGAAGAAGCGGCCGTAAGGCGCGGAGAAACCGAGTTCGTCACCCACCGACAACCGATCGTGCAGGTAGCCGGTGGCCTGCCCGCCTTCCACCCGCCGCACATGCAACTCCACCACGTCGTCGCCCGGACGGTTGGCCAGCGAGAACGCGCGCGGCTGGTCGCAGCCCGGCACGCGCAGGTTGAGGTACTGGCCGGCCTGGAAGGCCGCCGCAGCGCCCCCCTTCACGCGCAGCCAGATGCCGCGGATAGTGGGGGTCAGCGCGCGGGCCTCCACCACCTCGGCACAATAGTCAGCCAGCGGCAGTGCGAGCGAGTCGGCGTCTTCCTCGATATCGGCCTCGATCACCATGTCGGACTGCGCGGTGGCGCAGCAGGCCAGGCACTGCCCGCTGTCGCGCTCGAAGTCCATCAGCGCGAAGCTGGAGGCCTCTCCATGCTCGAACTCGCCCTCCACCACCTGCACCTTGCAGGTGGCGCACAGCCCGTGGCAGCAGGCGTGCGGCAGCCACACGCCGTTGCGCAGGCAAGCATCCAGCACGGTCTGGCCCGGCGCGATGGGGATGGTCTGCCCGATCGGTTCAATGGTCAGGGAATACATCTTGTGTCTCCTACCTTAGCTGCCACTGTTAGCTGCCACTGCCGCCAATGCCATCCAGCCCCGGTGTGCGGAACCGGATCACCGCCTTGTGGCCCAGGCCGTTCTCTTCCAGCGTGCGGTCAAGGTCTGGCTGCCAGGGCTCGCCGCCGCGCAGCCACTCCACGCGGCTCCAGTCGATGCGGGCAAAGTCGGGGTGATAGCCGTAGACGCCCGGCAGCACGTTCTCCACGACATCGCGCAGGCGCATCGACGGCGGCAAGGGAAGGCAATGCGGCGCACAGAACAGCAGGTGGCGGTCCCAGCCGATATAGAGCAGGCGGTTGCCGTGGAACACCGCTTCGCGGTCGGCGGGCTCGAACGCGTAGGGGCCAATGGATACGACGGACATGGTGGTCTCCTTATCTCTTGTCTGCCGGCTGCTCAGGCAGCCGTGCCCGGCACGCCCTTCCAGGCGTTCCAGTTCTTCTGATCCTGCGAACCTTCGAAATCCAGGTTGTCCGCGCCAGGGTTGATGCGGTACCACTTGAGCACGTCGTCCAGCGCTCCACCGCCGCAGTTGCCCTGGTAGATCTGGTGCACGGGCAACCAGGCCTGCGCGTACTTCTGCGGCTCGCCGTCGAAGATGTCCTTGCAGCCGTCCGAGCAGAAGTGGAACCGCATGCCGTGGTAGCTGCTCTCCCGGTAGCAGGTCTGGGTGGGGTCGTCCGGCTCCGAAAACACCATCGGGATCTGGCAGGTCTGGCACAGCATCGGCAGCGTGGCGTTGTAGAAGCGCTCCCCTTGCTGCTGGCGCTCCTGCCAGTAATCGAGGCGCGGCTTGTAGTAGCGCGCGAAGGTGTCGGGATATTTCTCCGTCAGCCAGGCCATTTCGTCCTGCTTGGGCACCCAGGTATGGAAGCCGGCCGCGGCAGCGTAGTTGTAGAAGGTGCCCCAGGCCTCGTGGGTGATGCGGTCCTTGGTCTTGGTGGCCACCTCGTGGTACTTGGGCATGCGCAGGCCGTAGCGCTCCAGGTCCTTGAACAGCGCGCCGCCGGCCTGCTCGAAGTACATCTCCCAGGCTTCCGCCCACGACATCACGCGCTTGGGCAGCATGTAGTCCATCATCATGCCGACCAGCGTAAGCAGGCGAAAGCCGCGCCAGAACCATTTGTCCAGCCACTTCTGCAGGATGGGGATATTGTCCGGGTCCTGCTGGCACAGGAACTTCACCACTTCCAGGCCCAGCGTCATATGGCGCGATTCGTCGGACTGCGCCGAGAAGCCGAAGGTCACCGTGGCCATGTCGCCGTTGTAGGCCGCACCCGACATGAAGGGCATAAACAGCAGGTTGGTCAGCACATATTCGAAGGAGAACGAGATCGCGGTGATGAACTCGAACGGGCCCGCGCTCATGGCGTCTTCGAAATAGGACTTGGGCACGGACAGGTACCAGACCCGGTCATGCATGTGCTGCCATTCGCCGAAGCCGTTGAAGTACTTGTTGTAGACCGACAGCGTGTGCATCTGGGTCTGGGCGTGGCGCAGCTCGTCGATCGACTGCATCTGCGCCGCCACCCGCGCGCCGGCGCCGCGAAAGTGCCGCCCGAGGTGGGCATAGCCGCGGTGCGCCGCGTACTCCAGCGGCGTCACGCCGGTCAGGAACAGGCGCAGCGCGTTCAGGTAGCGCGGGTCCGAGACGTTGAGGTGGCCGTTGTTCTGCACGAACGAATCGATGATCGCGTACAGCTTGCGCTCCTTTTCCGACTGGTATTTCCAGTAGGCGTCCATGGTCATGCGGAACGGGTCTTCCCATTTATCCCAGTCGTGGATCTTGATGCCTTCGTACTTGTCGTAGGGAAAAACCTTGTCCATCGGCTCGTAGGTGGTTTCCCAGCCGAGGTCGCGCGTCATCGTCGCGTACTTCTCGCGCAGGTTGAGCTTCTTGCGTGCGTCCATGTTGTCTGTCTCCGTTGTTTTTGCTGTGGGCGGGCCGATTCAGGCGTTCCAGTGCAGGGTGAAGGCGTCGTCGTCTTCGTCGATGTTTCCCGACAGCGAAATCAGGTTCAGGTGGATCTCCTGCAGGTTCCAGTCGCGCCCGAGCTTGTCGGAGACCAGTTCGCGCAGGATGGTCAGGTGTCCCGGCGCGTCGATCTTCACCATGGCGGGAAACTGCGACACCACCGCGTGTGGGTTGGCCTCGGTGATGGCCTCGATGATGGGACGGGTGTCGTCGTTGCTCTGCAGCGCGATATAGACGTTGGCGGTCATGGCGGTTTCCTCAGGCGGCAAGGCCAAGCTTGTTAAGACGCGCGTCGAACTGCTCCACGCACAGCGCCACCACCTGCTCGCCGCCCTCGCCCAGCAAGGTGTCGGCCACCGGCACCAGCGCCTCGGCCACCTGCGCGCGTGCGGCGCGAGCCCAGCCGGACAGCAGCAACCGATTGGCATCGGACTCTGCCGCGGCGGTCTGGATCACGGCGTCGACCCAGCGTGCGTGCTCCTCGCGCCAGTCGTTCATGAACTCGGTCAGCACCGCCAGCCCGGTGCCGCAGGCGCGCACGATGGCCGCGTCGGCGTGCTGGTACACCAGCGGATACAGCAGCCCGTCGAGCACGAGGTTCTGGGTAACGAAGGTCTCGAACCAGTCCTCGATCACAAAGCTGCGCTCGACCAGCCGGCGCATCGGCTGCCACGCGGCGCTCTCCATCCAGGCTACCTTGGCGCGCTCCAGCGCCACACCGGTGTTGCCGTCGAGCAGCATGCCGATGCGCGACAGGTACTGGGCAATGCCCAGGCGATCCATCGCGCAGTAGGTGCAGGCCTGGGTGATGGCCGTGCCCCAGCCGTAGTCGGCGCAATAGAAGTTGTTCATGTTGGCGCCCCACTCCACATGGCGCAGCGGCAGCAGGCCGTCGGCCAGGCGGTCCTGCCATTCGGCGGGCAACGCCTGCAGCAGCCCGCGCTTTTCCACGAAGGCAAAGCTCTTCTCGGTGGCGTCCTGCTGGCGGCCGCGCGCCGTCACGTAGGCGCCGTAGAAGTACTGGCGCGGGTCCTTGAGCGCGTACCAGTCCGCCATCACGATCGCGGTGCGGCGCTTGTCGTAGATCTCGTGTTGCGAGTCCCAGGTCGGGCGGTAGTGAAAATTCACTTCCGACTGCACATCGTAGGTGGCCTCCTGGTAGCGCGAGGCGGGCTTGTCGCCAAAGCGGCGCGCCACATGGCCGTAGGTCTGGCGCAGCGGCTGGATCTGCTGGGTCTTGATATCGACTTGCATCGCTTGGTCTCCTGGGTCTTGCTGTTTTTATGTGGGTGGTTCTGTGCGTGGTTCTGTGCGTGGTTCGGTGGGTGGTCCGGTGCGTGGGGGCTGGCCGTGCTCAGTCGTCCTGATCGGGCGCGGGGATCTCCGGCGGCAGGAAGCGCACGTGGTTGACGCTGCAGAAGGCCTCGAACATCGGCTCGGGCATGATCAGCTCGACATTGAGCTCGGGGTCCGCCACGCTGAACGCGAACTGCACAAAGCCCTCGGGCGTGCGGCCATCAACGCGGACGAACCGGGGCGAGGCTTCAAACAAGGGGACCGACTGGTTGATCATGACGCTGCTCCTTCGCGTGGGCTGTATGGCCTCTATTGCGAAGAGCGTGCCAGCTGGCGCAAACGACGGCGCCACAAGGCGCGTCGGGATTCGGGCCGCGCTGGGTTTCGCGTTTACCCGGAACTGCGCGTGCGCCGCGGCTCAATCAATTGATGAAGTGGATGGTGGAATTTGATCAAATGATCAAAGGCCGCGCCGGGTGGCGGTTTGCGGGGAGCCAGGTGTGACTTCGCAAGGCTGCGGCGTTGCAACAAGGAAGGGGGTTAGAAGTAGGAGGGGGAAGGGATTGCGGGCGCATGCGGCGCAATAAGCGGGGTGGTTACTTGATTGGGGTGGGGATTGGTGGATGGATCAAATGATTAAATGGGTCATTGGATAGTGGGTGGTGGGTGGCGCCGTTTGTTTGAACGGTGTTGGCGCTTGCACCCAAGAGCCATACGACA
>NZ_JBXANI010000034.1:0-195 GCF_058801495.1 Cupriavidus sp. GW822-FHT03E04 | reverse complement strand
ATCCCCCTGCTGAGTTGGTCGCTGTTTCTTTGTACGGCGTTGGTTTTTGGACCCAAGTGCCATACGACATCCCCCTGCTGAGTTGGTCGCTGTTTCTTTGTACGGCGTTGGTTTTTGGACCCAAGTGCCATACGACATCCCCCTACGGGGGCTGCCGGTCACTCTTCTTTGCGTCGGCAAAGAAGACTAACGAGA
>NZ_JBXANI010000033.1:0-88566 GCF_058801495.1 Cupriavidus sp. GW822-FHT03E04 | reverse complement strand
CTTCTTTGCCTACTTTCTTGGCAAGACAAGAAAGTAGGTCGCCGCCCCGCAGGGGTGGTGAAACCGCAGTTGCAGTTGCCCTTGACGTTAAGCAGTTGCAGTTGCAGTCATCCCCCCCCCCACCAACTCAAACCCGATTCCACCACCGCAACCGCGCCAAACCAATACTCAAAGTAAACCGGCAACTCGCCCCATAACCAAGATCCCACCCCAGCGTAGTAGCCAGCGGCACCCCGAGCCAGTGCGCCGCCAGCATACGCATCGGCCCCGCATGCGCAACAACCCACAGCCGGTCCGGAGCATCCACCGGCAAGGCATCAGCCCAAGCCGCCACACGCGCCATCGCCTGCGCGACGGTCTCGCCCCCATGCGGCCGCGCATGCAGCAGATCCGCAGCCCACGCATCCAGCTCGGCGCGCGGCACGGCGTCCCATGCGAGGCCTTCCCAACGGCCAAAATCGAGTTCGCGCAACCGCGCATCGGCTTGCGGCAGCAGGCCGAAATCCCGCGCAAGCAAATCTGCCGTGGCGCGAGCCCGCGTCATCGGGCTGCAAACAATGCGCTGCGGCGCAAGGCCATCGAGTGCCAGCAGCATGCGGGCAGGCTCGGGCAAAACGGGCTGAGCCAGCGGCAGGTCAAGCGCGCCGTAGCAGATCCCCTGCGCCACCTCGGGCGCCGCGTGTCGGATCAGGACCAGGTCCATGCCGCCGCCACCAGATAGATCAACAACTCGGCCAGCTGCTGCGCCATGCCGAGGCAATCGCCGGTGTAGCCGCCTATGCGGCGAACAAAGTAGCGTCCCAGCAAAAAGCGCAGCACCACCAAGGCAACGATCACCACAGCAGCAAACAGCGGCGACACCAGCAGCAGCGGCAATGCACCGCAAAGCAGCGTGAAACCCAGCCCCATGCCGGACAGCCGCTGTGCCACCGGCTTGGCCTTGCCCTCGGCACGCACGTAATCCAGCGTGGCAAGATAGCTCACCGCCATGGCGCGGCTGGCCGCATGCGCGGCCACCAGCACCAGCAGCAACTCCGCCATGCCGCTGCGCGCGGCAATCGCCACCAGCAGTTGCCACTTGAGCAGCAACGCCACCACCAGCGCGATGGCGCCAAATGCGCCAATGCGCGAGTCGTGCATGATGCGCAGCACGTCCTCGCGCCGGTAGCCGCCGCCAAAGGCATCCACGCAGTCGGCCAGGCCGTCCTCGTGAAAAGCGCCGGTGGCCAGCAGCGTCACGGCCATGCCCAGCAGCAAGGCCACGCCCGGCGGCCACCACTGCAGCGCGCCCCAGCTAGCCAGCGCGCCCAGCACGCCAACCAGCAACCCCACCAGCGGAAAGTAACGCGCCGCCGCGTTCAGGTAGTGCGGCGCAAAGCCGACCCAGCGCGGCACCGGCACCCGCGTGAAGTAGCCAACGGCGGTCAGGAAGTAGCGAAGTTCGTCGAGCATGGGCGGGTGCGTTGGGCCAGGTAGCGAAAGCGTGCCGCAGTCTACGCCGACGCGGTGCTGACGCCGGCCGCGCCGAAGGTGGCCATCTCGCGCAGGAAGGCCGCGGCGGACGCGACCAGCGGATAGGCCAGCGCGGCGCCGGTGCCCTCGCCCAGGCGCAGGTCCAGCGCCAGCAGCGGCTCGGCGCCGAAATAATCCAGCAGGCGGCGGTGGCCATGCTCGTGCGAGCAATGCGAGAACACGCAGTATTCCAGCACCTCGGGCGCGAGGCGCTGCGCCACCAGCAGCGCGGCCGAGGCGATAAAGCCATCGACCAGGATCACCATGCGGCTGGCGGCGGCGGCCAGGAAGGCGCCGGTCATCATGGCGATCTCGAAGCCGCCGAAGGCGGCCAGTACGTCGAGCGGCTCCACCGCATCCGCATGCAGTGCCAGTGCCTGCGCCAGCACCGCGCGCTTGCGCGCGAGGCCCGCGTCGTCCAGGCCGGTGCCGCGGCCGATGCAATCTTCAATCGGTGTATCGGTAAGCCGGCTCACCAGGCAAGCGGCCGACGAGGTATTGGCAATGCCCATCTCGCCAAAGCCAATCACGTTGCTGCCCTGCTGCGCGTGGCGCAGCACGCGCGCCATGCCGGCGGTGAGCGCCGCCTGCACCTGCTCCGCGCTCATGGCGCGCTCAAAGGCAAAATTGCGCGTGCCCGCGGCAATGCGGCAGTTGACCAGCCCGGGCGCGGACGGCAGCGGCGCGCGCACCCCCGCGTCCACCACCTCGAGCGCCAGCCCGTGCAGGCGCGAGAACACATTGATGGCCGCGCCCCCGGCCAGGAAGTTGAGCACCATCTGCGCCGTGACCTCGGCCGGATAGGCGCTCACGCCGGCATCGGCCACGCCGTGGTCCCCGGCGAACACGATCACCGCGGGACGCTTGAGCTCCGGCGTGCCACTGCCGGTAATCAGGCCGATCTGCAAGGCCAGATCCTCGAGCCGGCCGAGCGCGCCGAGCGGCTTGGTCTTGGCATCGATGGCGGCTTGCAGGGTCGGGCGCAGGGAGGCGTCGAGCGGGGTGATGGCGGGTAACTGCATGGTATTTCTTGGTGTGGCTGAGAAAAGATTCGATTCGCTGGAACAAGAATAGACGTTTTACATCTCGACGCCACGTTGGGCCTTGATGCCTTGCTGGAAGGCATGCTTGACCGGCGTCATGTCCGTCACGGTATCCGCCGCCTCGATCAGCGCGGGCGGTGCGCCGCGGCCGGTGATGACCACGTGCTGCATCGGCGGGCGGGCACGCAGGTCGGCGATGACGGTGTCGACATCGAGGTAATGCAGCTTGAGCGCGATATTGAGTTCGTCCAGCAGCACCAGCCCGATCGACGGGTCGCGCAGCAGCGAGCGCGCCACCTCCCACGCGGCCTGGGCCTTGGCCACGTCGCGCGCGCGATCCTGCGTTTCCCAGGTGTAGCCTTCGCCCATCACATGGAAGGCGCACTGCTCTGGAAAGCGCCGCAGGAACAATTCCTCGCCGCTGGGAATCGCGCCCTTGATGAATTGCACCACGCCGGCCTGCATGCCGTGGCCAAGCGCGCGCACCACCATGCCAAAGCCGGAGCTGGATTTGCCCTTGCCATTGCCGGTGGTGATGACGATCACGCCGCGCTCGTCCTGCGCGGCGGCAATCTTGGCATCCACGACATCCTTCTTGCGCAGCATGCGCGCCTTGTGGCGCTCGTCGCGGGCGGCGTCTTCCGACGTGGAGGTCTCAAGGGCTTTGGGTTCAGTCATGTTGGGTTTCGTCTGGTGCGGGAGAATGCGCCCCGTCGGCGATCAGCGCGGTATGGCGGCCGTCGCTGACGCTGACAATGGGCGTGCGCAGCGCGTGCGAGCAATGCGCGGGAGTCAGGACCTGCGCAGCGGGGCCATGCAAGCACAGGCCGTCTTCGGCCAGCAGCAGAGCATGGGTCGCGTAGCGCCGCGCCAGGTTAAGGTCGTGCAGGATCACCACGATGGCGTGGCGGCCGGCGCGCGCCAGCCGGGCCAGGGTTTCCAGCACCATGATCTGGTGGCGCAGGTCGAGGTGGGCGGCGGGTTCGTCCAGCATCAGCAGCGGCGCCTGTTGCGCCAGCGTGGCAGCCAGCGAAACGCGCTGGCGCTCGCCGCCGGACAGGGTCAGCACGTCGCGCCCGGCCAGCGCATCGAGATCCATCTCGCGCATCACTGCCGCGACCACCGCGTCATCCTCGCGGCCGGCCCAGCCCCAACCGGAGAGATGCGGGTGACGGCCCACCGCCACGGCGTCGCGCACCGACATCGAGAAGGTGTCGTGCACCGCCTGAGGCAGGTAGGCACGGCGCAATGCCAGGGCCGCGGGCGGCGTCTCCAGCGGCGCGCGGCCATCGAGCAGCACCACGCCGCCGTCCGGCTTGCGCAGCCCGGCCAGCACCGACATCAGCGTGGACTTGCCGACGCCGTTCGGGCCCACGATGCACCACAGCTCGCCCGCCTGCATGGACAAGCTCAGGCCATCGAGCAAAGCGCGCGTGCCGGCGCGCAACTGCAGGGACTGCAGCACCAGCGGCGGACAAGCGCAGACGGGTTCGTTCCAGGTCGGCATGGTGCTCAGCGCGGCCTGCGCAGCAGGAGAAAGAGGAAGGTCGGCACGCCCAGCAGCGCGGTGATCACGCCCACCGGCAACTGCGCGGGCGCAATCACCGTGCGCGCCACCAGGTCGGCGGCCATCAGCAACGTGCCGCCGAGCAACGCCGAGGCAGGCAACATCAGGCGTTGGTCGTTGCCCCAGGCAAGGCGCACCAGGTGCGGCACCACCAGCCCGACAAAGCCAATCGAGCCAGCCGAGGTAATGGCCACCGCGATCGCCAGCGAGGCCAGCACGAACACCGACAGGCGCACCGCGCCGACGCGCACGCCCAGCGCCTGCGCCACGGTCTCGCCCATCAGCATGGCATTGAGCGAGCGCGCCATCGGCATGGCCAGCAGCACGGCCAGCGCCAGCGCACCTAGCGCAAGGCCGTAGCTGGCGGTGCCGCCCAGGTCGCCGGTCAGCCAGAACAGCATGCCGCGCAAACGGGCCTCGGGCGCCACGCTCAGGATCAGGGTAATCAGCGCGCCCCAGCCGGCGGCCAGGATCACGCCGGTCAGCAGCAGGCGCGAGCCGGCCTCATGATGGCCGCCCTGCACCTGCGGATGCAGCAGGTCGCGCCGCGCCAGCGTGGCCACCAGCACCATCGAGAACAGCGCGCCGCCGGCCGCGCCGGCCTGCACCGTCCACAGTGGCCACATCATCAGCATGGCGGTGAGCGCACCGGTGGCCGCGCCGCCCGATACGCCGAGCACATAGGGCTCGGCCAGCGGATTGCGCAGCAGCACCTGCATCAACGCGCCGGTCAACGCCAGCAGGCCGCCGCACGCGAATGCCGCGGCCGCGCGCGGCAGCCGCAGCTCACGCACGATGGCCCCGGCGGTATCGTCGGCGCCGACGGACAGCGCGTGCCAGACCTGCGCGCCCGACAGCGGCACGCTGCCCACCGCCAGCGACAGCAGGAACACCGCCACGCCGGCGGCGGCAAGCATCAGCCAGACGGCTAGCGCGCGGCGCATGTCAGGCGGCCACCATCATTTCTGGCGCCAGCCCAGCGTGACAAAGCCGGCGCGTCCCTGCGTGTTGTAGGGATAGGCGAGCTGGTAGTTCTTGTCGAACAGGTTTTCCACACGGGCGGCCACGAACCATTGCTTGTCGATGTTATAGCGGGCATTGAGGTTGACGATACCGTATCCGCCCAGCGTGCGCGAGCCGCTATCCATGCGCGTCGAGGAAATGATCCACTCGCCGCCGAGGCGGAAGTCGCCAAACTGGCGGCCCACGTCGAAGGCGGCATGGCGGCGCGCGCGGCGCAGCAACTGCGTATTGCTCTGCTCATCCACCGGGTTCTGGAAGGTGATGCTGGCGCCCACGTCGGTGCCCATCAGCTTGGCGCGCCAGGAGGCTTCAATGCCTTGCACCTTGGCCTTGTTGACATTCTGCGCCAGGAACAAGCCATTGGGCTGCAGCGCCGCGGTGATCAGGTTGTCGTAGCGGGTCTCGAACGCGGTCACGCGCAGCAGGCCGGCGGCGTCCGTGTTGTACTGCGCGCCCAGCTCGACCGACTTGGCGCGCTCGGGCTTGATGCCCGGCTGGCCATAGCCCGGGTAGTACAGCTCGTTGAACGTCGGCGCGCGGAAGGCGTTGCTGGCGTTGGCGATCAGCTTGAACGCCTCGGTCACGTTATAGCCATAGCCGGCGAAATAGCTCGCCTGGCTGCCGAAATCCGAGTAGTGGTCGTTGCGCACATTGAGCTGCAGCTGGTGCTTGCCCAGCCGGCCATCGTAGCCCCCGAACACCGACGCAATATTGCGGCCCGGCGCGCCATACGTGTTCGAGCTGAATTCCTGCTGCGCATACTCCGTGCCGAACAGCAGCTTATGGGTCGGCGCCAGCGCATATTCGTTCTGCCAGGTGTACTGGCGATTGCGCGTGTTGAAGTTGCTGTTGAACAGTCCGTTCAAGGTGTTTTCGCTATTGTCCCCGCTCTGCGCGACCTTGAAATGCGTGGTCCAGTCCCGGGTGAGCTTGCCGTTGACAAAGGCGGATACAGTGTACAACTCGCTGTTCATCCACCAGACATCGGTCGGTTTGCCTGTCGTGGTGTCGTAGGAGAGCTTGCTCTTCGAGTAATAGGCTGTGACGCCGGCGTCCCAGTCGCTGGTGAAACGATGCTTCACCTGGCCCGATACGCTCTTGTTGTCATACGGGTTGTCGTTCGGGTTCGGGCCCATGCCCTTCTTTGCCTTGGCCGGATTGTCACCGTTCCATTGGGCCGCATTGATCGCCGAAAAACCGTCTGTCTTGACTGCCGACCCGGTGATATTGAACGAGGTATCGCCCACCTGCCCGCCGTAGCCCACCGTACCCTGGCGCGTATTGTTGCTGCCGTATTCAATCTGAGCGTTGGCTGCGGGAGCCTGGCCCGCACCGCTCTTGGTGAAGATCTGCACCACGCCGCCGATCGCATCCGAGCCGTAGAGCGCCGAGACATTGCCGCGCACGATCTCGATATGGTCGATCTGGTCGGGCAGGATATTCGAGAGCTGGGCCGTGCCGCTGCTGGCCGCCGAGATCCGCACGCCGTCGATCAGGATCAGCGTCTGGTTGGAGTTGGCCCCGCGCATGAACAGGCTGGTATTGGCACCCAGGCCGCCGTTGGCGGCAAACTCCACACCGGCCTGCGTGCGCAGCAACGAGCGCAGGTCGATGGCTTGCGAGTTGACGATGTCCTGCTGGGTCACCACGGTAGTATGCGGCAGCGCCTCGGTCAACGGCTGGACGGTGCGGGTGGCAGTGACCACCACCGGGTCGAGCTGCGCGTCGGGCGCGGGCTGCGCAGCGGATTGCCCGGCGGACTGGGCCATGGCGGCGCCTGGCGCGCTCATGGCGAGCCAGGCGGCGAGCGCGGCGGGCAGTTGCCGCGAGACGAAAACAGGTATGGTGTGGCGGCGCGCCGGCAATGCCGGACGGCTCGACGTGGGGGGCGAAAAGCGCATGATGCTGAGTGGGAGAGAGCTGCCTGGTCCGTTCCCCCGCGGACCGTCTGGCGACGAAGCGCGCCGCTGGCTTGCGCGGCAAAAAGCAGCGGAGGGCGGCGCACTCTCGTTCAGGCCGGTATCCGGGCTGACGACACCAGTCCGACCGCCTTCCCGAACCTTGCGGTTCAGTGGCTGAGTGGTCGGCCTTGCGATCTTGCGATCACGGTCGCTTACCGTTGCGGGGGCAGCACAGGTTGGCTCGGCCCTGCCCTGGCGGCGGTGGCTGGCTCCCTGTTTCCCGTTGAACTGCAACCCTGTAGTGAATAGGATTACGAGCACCTGGAACGTGCGCGAGTGTAGGCAGTTTCGAGGCAAGCGTCAATGCCGCGGCAAAACAAGGCGAAAGCGCCTGGAAACAGGCATAAAGCCGTCGCCACGGATGCCGTTAAACGACGATGCATGCAACTTCGGCGCGCAGGCCTGGTCACACACGTCTGCGTTCGCCGTCCGCACGATAGCGCTTGGGCTAAAATCCCAGAACCCGAGACCCTAGATATGACAGGCTCTATGCTCACCGAACTCGAACAACTCGCCGCCAAGATCGGGCGTGTGCTGCACCATGCCGATACCCTGGCGGCTGAGAACCAGCGGCTGCGCGAGGAGATCGAACGCCTGCAGGCCGACGCCAGCCAGCTGCGCGGCGACCGTGAAGCCATGGCCGCCGACCGCGAGCTGCTCAATATCAAGATCGAGGAAGCGCAGCTGCGCATCCAGTCGATCCTGGACAAGCTGCCCACCGCCAGCGACGCCCGCCAGCTCGACCTGCTGGGCGAAGGCGACGCGGCCGGCCGCGCCGAACAGAAGGCACCCGGAGAAAACGCATGAGCAATAAGCAAGTCGAAGTGAACATTGCCGGCCAGTCCTACCGGTTCGCCATTGCCGCCGACAACGAGGCCGCGCTGCTGGAGGCCGTGGCACTGGTAGACGGTCAGATGACGCGGCTCAAGGGCGGCGTATCCGCCAAGGGCGTGGAACGCGTTGCCGTGATGGCCGCGATCAGCATCGCCTCGGACCTGCTCTCGCTCAAGCGCAAGCAGCAAGAAGATGGCGCGATTCCCGTTGATGCAGTGCGTGCGCGCATTCGCGAGCTGAACGAACGCGCGGACGAAGCCCTGCGCCAGTACGCGCATGTGGGCACCAATTCGCCCGTGCCGCGCAACTGATGCCCTGCCCTGCGCCGGCTGTACCACACGGCACAGGCAGGCGGTGATACGCTCGCGATTTCGGCCCGATGTGCCCCACATGCCGCGCGCGTCAGCAAAATGTAACGACACGCAAAGACGGGCTTGGTATGGAAAGCCTCGCGGTGTATAGTGGAGCCAAGCCGCACCAAGCCACATAGTTGCGGCACCTTAGGTCGGGTTATCGCGCCTGACCGCCGTTTTCATCCCATCCAAGTTAGAAACGGCAAACGTCTGACAGCCATGCCAAAGCAGTATGCGTTTGGCAGTGCAAAAAAGTCAGACGTTTGACAGTTTCCCTGCCTGGTTCGTCAGGATCATATTCCTTGAACCGATAAGCATTTGTTGGTGCGGGATTATGCCGTGTGGGCGAGCGCGTCGCATGGTTCATAGTTGCAGTCTGGACTCCCTGAACCGGTGATGTACCCGAAATGCGGCTTCCGCAGCCACTCTGAACCTCACTTGGGTTCAGGATGCCGATCCAGCGGCCGAGGCGGGGACCCCTCTAAAGGCGGTGGTTATTCAACCACCGCCTTTTCCTTTTGTGGCGCAGATTGACCTGCGCTGCCTCTGCAGTGCCCTCCCTCTGTTTCTGCGCCACGACCCACGCCCACATCCGCCAGACGGTTTTCTTTTGGCCGTGCTTGCTGCACCATATCGCTGTCGCCAACGTCACGCCCGCCCTGCCCGCCCATGAGCCGATCCACGCAAGCCAATGCCGCCGCGCGCGCCCGCCAGTACTGGCTGATGAAGTCGGAACCCGACGAGGCCAGCATCGATACGCTAGCCGAACGCGGCACCCTGCCATGGACCGGCGTGCGCAACTACCAGGCCCGCAACTTCATGCGCGACGGCATGCAAATCGGCGACGGCGTGCTGTTCTATCACTCCTCCTGCCCACAGCCCGGCATTGCCGGCCTGGCCGAGGTCAGCTCGCAGCCCTACCCCGATCCCACCCAGTTCGACCCGAAGAGCGATTACTACGACGCCGCCGCCAAGCTGGATGCACCGCGCTGGATGCTGGTTGACGTGCGCTTTGTCGGCAAGGGCCCGCTGATCTCGCTGGCCGACTTGCGCGCGCATGACGAACTGGCCGACATGGTCGTGCTACGCCGTGGCAACCGGTTGTCGATCACGCCGGTGACCCCGGCCGAATGGCGCTTCATCACCACGCGGCTGATGCGCTAGCCTGGCACCGGCGGTCACAGCAGCGGCATGACACAATGGCTGCCGACGACATAACTACAACGCCAACAAGGTCGATTCCGCGTCATGAGCTTTTCCCTGATTCCCGGGCTGCTGCTGCTCGGCGCCTTTACCGGCTTCTGCGCCGGCTTGCTTGGCGTAGGCGGCGGCATGCTGATGGTGCCCTTCCTCACGCTGCTGTTCACCGCCCTGGCCTTCCCCCATGAGGCCATCGTCCATATGGCCATCGCCACCTCCATGGCGACCATCCTGTTCACCTCGCTGTCCTCGGTGCGCGCCCACCACAAGCGCGGCATGGTGCGATGGAGGCTGGTGCTGGCCCTGGCGCCCGGCATCCTGATTGGCGGCATGATCGGCGGCGGCAAGGTCTTCGCGGCGCTCAAGACCAGTTGGCTGTCGCTGCTGTTCGCCGTATTCGTAGGCTTTTCGGCGTGGCAGATGCTGCGCAACCGCAAGCCCGCCCCGCACCGGCAACTGCCGGGCACGCCGGGCATGCTGGGCGCGGGCGGCGTGATCGGCTTCCTGTCCAGCCTGGTGGGCGCGGGCGGCGGCTTTGTCTCGGTGCCGTTCATGACCTGGTGCAATGTGCCAATCCACAACGCCGTGGCCACCTCGGCCGCACTCGGGTTTCCCATCGCAGTGGCGAGCGTGATCGGCTATGTGTGGAGCGGGCTGGGCCAGACCGGGCTGCCGGCAGGCTCGCTCGGCTACATTTACCTGCCCGCGCTGGCGGTGATCGCGGTTGCCAGCGTGCTGACCGCGCCGCTGGGCGCGCGCACCGCGCACCGCATGGATGTCGCACAGTTGAAGAAAGTCTTCGCCTGCCTGCTGTTCAGCCTGTCGGCCTACATGATGTGGAAGGCCTGGCACGCGTTCTGAGGCCACAGGTGCCAGCGATGCACGCCGCGGATACAAGTAGATACAAGGTCGCACGGGACGTAGCGGAACGATCACCTGGGCGGCGCGTCTGATACCCATCGTCTGACAAGGGAGAATCCAATGAAACATCTGCTTGCCGCCACGCTGCTCGGTACCACCGCCATGGTTGCCTCCGCCCAGGGCGGCGGCCCGACCCACGAGCCGGCCCCTGCCGGCGTGCTGTCGCTGTCCGCCCAGGCCGCCACCGAAGTGCCGACCGACGTGGTGCACCTGACGCTCGCCGCCGAGCAGGAAGGCGCGGAGCCGGGCGCGATCTCCTCGGCGCTGTCGGCCAAGACAGCGGATGTGATCGCGCAGGCCAAGCGTACCAATGGCGTGCAGGCGCAATCGGGCGGCTTCACCATCTATCCGTCCAACGACAAGAACGGGCGCATCAGCACCTGGCGCGGCCGCGCCGAGGTGATTCTGGAATCGCGCGATTTCACCGCCGTGTCCAAGCTCGCGGGGCAACTCGCCAGCCAGATGCAGGTGCAGAACATCAGCTTCTCGCTCTCGCGCGAAGCCCGCCAGGCGGCCGAGGCCAAGCTGACCGAGCAAGCCGTGGCCTCGTTCCGCGACAAGGCCCAGGCCACCACCAAGCTGTTCGGCTACGGCAGCTACACCATCCGCGAAGTGCAGGTGGGCGAGGTGGGCGCGGTGCAACCGATGCCGCGCATGTACGCGGCCAAGGCCATGATGGCCGATTCCGCGCCGGTGCCGGTCGAGGGCGGCAAGGCCCAGGTCACCGTGACTGTGAACGGCTCGGTGCAGATGCTCAAGTAAGCGCCGTCCAAAGCCACAGGCTCAAGGGTCAAGGCAGAAGGTAGAAGGCAGAAGGCAGAAGGCACGGAACAAGGCCCCTGCCGCGCAAGCGGCAGGGGCCTTGTCTTTGATGCATGAGCCATCAAGGAGCGGCGGTGCTTACAGCGCCCCGAACTGCTGGCGCAGCACGTTCTTCTGCACCTTGCCCATGGTGTTGCGCGGCAACTCATCCACCACGTGCACGCGCTTAGGCACCTTGAAATTGGCAATACGACCCTTGAGCCCGCCAATCAGGCTCAACGCATCCAGCGAGGCACCTGGCTTGCCAACCACCACCGCCACCACCGCCTCGCCGAAGTCGGCATGCGGCACGCCAATCACGGCACTTTCCGCCACGCCCGGCATCTCGTCGATAAAGCTCTCGATCTCCTTGGGGTAGACGTTGTAGCCACCGGAGATGATCAGGTCCTTGCTGCGGCCGACGATGGTCAGGTAGTCGTCAGGCACCTTGCGCTCGCCAGCCTGGCTGACGATGGCACCGCCAAAGCGGCCCACGTCGCCGGTCTTGAACCAGCCGTCGGCGGTGAACTCTTCCTGCGTCTTCTCCGGCATGCGCCAGTAGCCCTTGAACACATTCGGGCCACGCACTTCCACATTGCCGATCTCGCCGGCCGCGCAAGGCTTGCCGTCGCCGTCCACCACGCGCACCGACACACCCGGCAGCGCCTTGCCGACGGTACCGCCGATACGCTCGCCGTCTTGCGCCTCGTACGGGTTGGAGACCAGCATCACGGTCTCGCTCATGCCGTAGCGCTCCAGGATGGTGTGGCCCGTGCGCTCGCGGAAGGCATCGAAGGTTTCCATCAGCAGCGGCGCGGAGCCGGACACGAACAGGCGCATGCGGCGGCAGGTATCGTCGTCAAAGCGCGGCTCCTGCACCATGCGCACGTAATACGTGGGCACGCCCATCATCACGGTGCAACGCGGCAGGAATTTGAGGATCTGCGCCATGTCGAGCTTGGGCGCCCAGATCATCTTGGCACCGGCCAAGAGCGCGCCGTGCGACGCGACGAACAGGCCATGCACGTGGAAGATCGGCAGCATGTGCAGCAGCACGTCGTCGCTGCGCCAGCCCCAGTACGCATGCAGCGTCTTGGCGTTGGAGGCCAGGTTGCCGTGCGTGAGCATGGCGCCCTTGCTGCGGCCCGTGGTGCCCGAGGTGTAGAGAATGGCGGCGAGCTCGTCGGCGCCGCGCGCCACCGTGGCGAAGCGGTCCGGTTGCACGGCGGCGCGGGACAACAGCGAGCCTGAGCGGTCGTCGTCCAGCGTGAAGACGTGCTTGGTGCCGTGGCGGAACGCCACCTTGGACACCCAGCCGAAGTTAGCGCTGCTGCACACCACCACCGCCGGCTCCGCGTTGCCGACAAAGTAGTCGATCTCGGCTTCCTGGTAGGCGGTATTGAGCGGCAGGTAGATGTAGCCTGCGCGCAGCGTGGCGAGGTACAGGAACAGCGCCTCCGGCGATTTTTCCACCTGCACCGCCACGCGCGCGCCCTCGGGCAGCTTGAGCGCGGCCAGCAGGTTGGCCATCTTGGCGGTGGCGCGGTCCAGGTCGTCCCAGCTGTAGTAGAGGCCGTCGTGGGTTTCAATGCAGCAGGCACTGCGGTCCGCCGGGAAGCGGGATTCGAATAGGGCGAACAGGTTGGCGTTCATATTGCGGAAGATGAAAAACGGAATCGGCAATAGCATGGGCAATCCGCATGGGCAATCCGATCAATAGCCGGCAATGATACCTAAAGCGATTGCCCGTGCTATTGCCCGTGCTATTGACCGCTGAAGCGCGGCGGCCGGCGTGCCAGGAATGCCGCCACGCCTTCGGCATGGTCGGCGCTGTCGCCATAGCGGAAATGCGCGTCGAGCTCCGCCGCGGTGAGCGGCGCGGGCACCGGCGCCAGGCGGCGGATGCTCTGCTTGTTGATGCGGGCGGCCAACGGCGCACCGGCCACGATGCGCTTGACGGCCGCGGCGACTTCCTCGCCGAGTGCCGCTGCCGGCACCACGCGCGTCAGCAGCCCTTTCTCGCGCGCCTCGGCGGCGTCGAACACCCTGCCCTCCAGCAGGATCTCCAGCGTCACGGCGCGGCCCGCCAGGGCCAGCAGCCCGGTCAGCTCGCCGGGCGCCATGGGAAAGCCGAGCCGGTTGATCGGCACGCCGAAGCGGCTGTCGTCGGCGGCGATGCGCAGGTCGCAATGGCAGGCGATCTCCAGCCCGCCGCCCACGCAAACCCCTTCGATCATGGCAAGCGTCGGATGCAGGCAGCCCGCGATGGCGGCCAGCGCAGGCGCAATCACCGCCTCGTGGTAACGGCGCAGCGCGGCGGCGTCGCCCCGCTCCTCGGGGAACTCGGCAATGTCGGCGCCGGCGGCAAAGTTGTCATCGGCGCCGCGCACCACCACGCAGCGCAGCGAGGGATCGGCGGACAGGTCCGCAAAGCCCTGCGCCAGCGCGTGCCACATCGCCACGGAGATGGCATTGAGCTTGCCAGCGTGGGACAGCGTGACCGTGGCCACGTCGCCCTCACGCGCGAACGCTACCGTGCCGCTCATGCCTGCGCTCCACGCGCACGGGAAACATCGGAAACCATGCGGCGATCCTCCATCAGTCGATCTTGGCGCCGGACTGCTGCACCACCGTAGCCCAGCGCTTGATCTCGGCGCGCTGGAACTGCGCGAACTGCTCTTGCGTGAAAGCCGGCGTATCGGAGCCGTTGGCAAGCCAGATCTGCTTCATCTCGGGCGTGTTCAGTGCCTTCTCCACTTCGGTGTAAAGCCGGTCGACGATGTCCTTGGGCGTGCCCTTGGGCACCCACATCGCGTACCAGGTGGAGACTTCGTAGTTAGGCACCCCAGCCTCGGCAGCCGTGGGCACATTCGGGAACGCGGCCGAGCGCTTGGTCGATGCCACCGCCAGCGCCTTGATGCGGCCGGCGCGGATATGCTGGGCCGAAGAACCGAGACCGTCGAAATCCATATCCACCTGGCCCGCGATCAGGTCGGACAGCGCAGGGCCCGCACCCTTGTAGGGAATATGCGTGATGAAGGTCTTGGTCTGCAGCTTGAACAGCTCGCCCGCCAGATGGTGGGACGAGCCGTTGCC
The DNA here is from genome assembly GCF_058801495.1 of Cupriavidus sp. GW822-FHT03E04. Classification (NCBI taxonomy): domain Bacteria; kingdom Pseudomonadati; phylum Pseudomonadota; class Betaproteobacteria; order Burkholderiales; family Burkholderiaceae; genus Cupriavidus; species Cupriavidus sp. GW822-FHT03E04. The sequence continues at coordinate 74,255 of NZ_JBXANI010000033.1, read as the reverse complement.
GGCCGAGGCGTAGTTCAGCTTGCCGGGGTTCTTCTTGGCATAGGCGATCAGCTCGCCCAGCGTGTTGGCGGTGACCTTGGTCGGGTTCACCACGATCACCTGCGGCGGCTGCGCGATCACCGTGACGGGGATGAAATCCTTCTCGATGTCGTAGTCGAGCTTCTTGTAGAACGACGGCGCGATGGCGTGGTGCGCGCCGCCGATGAAAACGGTATAGCCATCCGGCGCGCCCTTGGCCGCGATGCTCGCGCCCACGGTGCCGCCAGCGCCGCCACGGTTATCGATCACGAACTGCTTGCCGAGCTGCTTGGAAAGCTGCGCGGTCAGCGGGCGGGCGAAGGCATCGGTGCCACCGCCGGCCGGGAACGGCACGATGACGGTGATCGGCTTGGACGGCCAGGCGTCAGCCTGCGCCACGGGCGCTACCGCGCCCAAACCCGCGCCCAGCGCGCAAGCCAGCCCTGCCAGTTGAAACTGACGACGATTCATGACTCTGTCTCCTCTCTCTTCTCTCTTCTGCTGTGGAAAGTCAAAACGAAGAACTGCTGGAATGGCCCATGAACGCGGCCCGCGGCCTTGTCTTTTACCTGACCAGGGTTACAACAGCTTGCTCACCGCGCGGCTCATGCGCGGGGATCCGTTGCCAAGGCGCACCAGATTGTCATCTAGCGCCTCGGGCACGTAAAGATAATTCACCATCATCCCGCACGACTGCGCACGGCCCTTGCGCGACAGGTCGGCGGCCCAGTTCAGGCGCTCCACGCAGGCGCCATTGCCCAGGTGAAAGCGCGCCACCGGATCGGCCGGCAGCGCCTGCTGGCGCTCGCGCACCAGGTAGTGCGCGGCCAGCGCCAGCGCGATGTCGCGCACCGTCGCATCTTCGGAATCGGCAGGCAGCGCGGCCAGCCAGCCGGCGCCGTCGGCGGGTGGCGTGCCGTGGCGCTCGCTCCAGCGCGCCAGGCGCTTGTCGCCCAGCACCTTGGCCACCGCTTCTCCGTCGCGCTTGCGCAGCCAGTCGGCAAACCCGGGGATGGGCGAGAGCGTGGCGAACTGCTTGAGCTTGGGAAACTCGCGCTGCAACTCCCCGATCACGCGCTTGAGCAGGAAGTTGCCGAAGCTCACGCCGCGCAGGCCTGGCTGCGTATTGGAGATGGAATAGAAGATCGCCCACTTCACGCGGCGCAGGTCCTCCAGCGGCGCGGCTTCGTCCAGCAGCGCGTGGACGTTGGCTGCCATCTCGGGCACGAAGGCCACCTCGACAAAGATCAGCGGCTCGCGCGGCATGCGCGGGTGGAAGAAGGCGTAGCAGCGGCGATCAGAATCGAGCCGGTTGCGCAGGTCCGCCCAGGACGCGATCTCGTGCACCGCCTCGTAGCGGATCAGCTTTTCCAGCAGCGATGCGGGCGAGTCCCACGTGATGGGCTGCAGTTCCAGCAGGCCCACGTCGAACCAGTTGGAGAACAGCGCCTCCAGATCGTCGTCAAGCGGGCGCAGTCCCGGCACGCGCTTATGCCAGCGCAGCATGTCAGCACGCAGGCCGATCAGGAAATGCAGGCCGCAGACGCTTGCGCCCTCCTGCCCGTGCAGCGCGGCCAGCCGCTTGAAGAAACGGATGCGCGCGTTGGACATGGCCTGCGCAAGCCCCGACGCGGATTTGGGCGTCTTGCCATCCTTGGCATCGTCATCCGATTCCGGGCCGCCGCTGGCCGCGACTTCCGCCAGCACGCCGAGCATGGCCTGGCGTGCGTCATCGCCCGCGGCTTCGTATTCGGCCCGCCAGGTTTGCGCTGCGGTATTGGCGGCGCTGTCGGTCAGGCGCGCATCGAAGCATTGACGCAGTTGCTCGCGCTGCCGGCGCAGCACGCGCGCCGGCAGCCCCACGGCCTTGGCGTCCGCCTTGGCATCGGCATCCGTATTTGGCTTGGCGCGGTCATCGCCCTTGCGGCCCCACCACCGGCCAAAGCGGGACAACAGGGATTGCGCCGACGGCTCCAAGCCGCTCAGGGGCGCGCTGACTTTCTGTTCGCTATTGCTGAGGGAATCCATGGACGTACCTGCTCTGTGCGCGTCAGTTGGCCGCTATCGATCAACGGGGGACTTACCGGCCAAGTGCAGGCGGCCGGGCTGTGCTTCGGGGATGGGATCGCGACCGCTATCGTCAGCCTCGGCGACCTCGGCGGCGTCCAGTGCCCTGAGCGCGCCGCGCTGGCGCAGCAAGTGCGTCTTCATCAGGGTTTCGGCGCCCTCCGGGTCATGCGCCTTGAGCGCGGAGAACACCGACAGATGCTCGGCGCAGGATTCGCGGATGCGGCCCGGCAGCTTCAGGCTCTTGTGGCGCGACAGCCGCAGCACCTTGCGCAGGTCGCTGATCAGGCCGGACAGCCAGCGGTTGCCGGCGAGCCGCTGGATGGCTTCGTGGATCTGGTAGTTGGTTTCGTAGTAGGCGTCGATATTGCCGGCCTGCGCATACTGGGTCAGGTCGGCATGCAGGCTTTCGAGCGCGTCGAGGTCCTCGGCGGTGGCGTTGCGCGCCGCCTCATAGGCGCAGCGTCCTTCCAGCAGCGCCATCAGCGGGAAGATCTCGTCGAGGTCCTGCTCGGACAAGGCGTTGACAAAGCAGCCGCGGCGCGGCTCCAGCCGCACCAGGCCTTCGGCGGCCAGCACCTTGAGCGCCTCGCGCATCGGCGTGCGCGAGATCCCCATCGACTCGGCCACCGTGGCCTCATCAATCCAGGCGCCGGGCATCAGCGCGTGCTCGTCGATCATGGCGCGCAGGCGCTCCGCGACTTCGAGGTACAGGGCCTGCTGGATGATGCGCATGGTGCCTCCGGACGGAAGAATGCAATGGCATCGGGGTGGCTTGCGGCACGGTGAAATGTGTCTTGCCAGGCCCAATAATTCATAATTATGAATAACGGCGACCGGATGACAAGACAATTCGATGTTGCACAGCCGCATGCGCAGCATCTTCCAGCGCTCGCGCAACGCTTGCGCGCCGATCAACAGGAGGGTCAGTCTCACCATGCGCCAGGGGCGGCGCGGACGAATGCAAGGCAGGGAACGCCACGGGGCGCCGCGTGCGGACTAGCCCGCCGAACCCCTTGCCGCGTGGACGCCGAACCAGTGCGGCACGTGCGCAATGGCCTCATGCAGCGTGCCCAGTACCCGGAAACTGAATCCGGTCACGACCGGCGAAGGCGGCTTGATATCGGGCACCACCACCACCTGCGCCCCCGAGCGGTTCGCGGCCGTTGCGCCGTTCTCGCTGTCCTCGAAGGCCAGGCACGCCCGCGGCGCCACGCCGAGGCGCTCGGCGGCGAGCTGGTACAGCGCCGGGTCCGGCTTGCCGCGGCGCACCTCATCACCACCCGAGACGGAAGAAAAGAAATCCAGCATGCCCACGCGCCCGAGCCGGTCCCTGATCTCCTCGACACGGGATGACGATGCCACCGCGCAGGGAATGCCCGCGCCGCGCAGCGCCGAGAGCAATTCCCTGGCGCCGGGCTTCAGCGGAAACCGGGGCCCGGTGGCCGGCGCATGCAATTGCGCGCCCGCCATCGCCTGCACCTGGCGGAAGGCATGCTCGTCGCCAAGCAGGGAAACCAGGAAGGCATCGGACTCCGGCTTGGCCTTGCCGATGACCTGCACGTAGTCGCTGGCCGCCAGCGTGATGCCGATCTCGCGCGCGGCGCCGATCCAGGCTTGCATGATGGCGCGCTCGGAGTCGATCAGCAGGCCATCCATATCGAAGATGGCAGCGGTGAACAAAGTCATCTGCGCCCGCTTTAACGGATCGGGGCCTGCGCCGCCTGTCCGTGACGGTTCGCCCAGACCACCATGGCAATGCCAGCCAGGATCATCGGCAGGCTCAGCCACTGGCCCATGGAGAAGTTCAGCGCCAGCAGGCCCAGGAAGTTATCCGGCTCGCGCGCGAACTCGGCGAGGAAACGGAAACCGCCGTAGCCGATCAGGAACACGCCCGAGACCGCGCCCATGGGGCGCGGCTTCCTGGCGAACAGCCACAGGATGATGAACAGCGCCACGCCTTCGCCGGCGAATTGATAAAGCTGCGAAGGATGGCGGGGAATGTTGTCGCCGGCCTGCGGGAAGATCATGCCCCACGGCAGGTCCGTGGGACGGCCCCACAGCTCGCCGTTGATGAAGTTGCCGATGCGCCCGGCCGCCAGCCCGCAGGGAATCATCGGCGCGATGAAGTCGGTGACCTCCATCCAGTGCCGCCCACGCAGCTTGGCGAACAGCCACATCGCCACGATCACGCCCAGGAAGCCGCCGTGGAAGGCCATGCCGCCCTCCCACACCTTGAAGATCTCAAGCGGATGGCTCAGGTAGTAATCGGCCTTGTAGAAGAACACGTAGCCCAGCCGCCCGCCCAGGATCACGCCCAGCACGCCGAAGAACAACATGTCGTCCAGGTCCTTGACCGTCCAGCCCTGGGCCGCGATATGCGGCTGGCGGATGCGCAGGCGCCCGAACCACAGGAACATGATGAACCCGGCGAGGTACATCAGCCCGTACCAGCGGATGGCGAGCGGGCCGAGATGAATCGCAACCGGGTCGAATTGGGGATGAATCAGCATGTGTGCCGTGGTTAGGGTTGTAGGTGGAGAGATCGCGCACGGGCAACCTGGCGTCCGGCGCGATATCAGGGTTCAGGCTGCGTTAGTCAGGTGCGTTGCCGCAGCGGCAGTGCCAAGCTCCGCGCCCGGCTCCGTGCCCGGTGTTATGCCAGCGTTTTGCGTCAGCGTCATGGCAGCGGCCAGCGCGCCGGCGATCTCGATAAACGATCTCAGCACGGGGCTCACGCTGTCGGCACCAGCCTCGCGCCACACCAGCCCGGTCTCGATATCGGGCCCGGCCTCGCGCAACGGCAGGTAGGACACACCGGTACGGCGAAGGTTGCAAAGCGAGGCCGGCACCAGCGCCACCCCCATGCCGGCGGATACCAGGCTGACAATCGTCTGCATCTGGATGGCCTCCTGGGCGATCACCGGCGTGAGGCCTTCGCGCGCATAACAGCCCGTAATGATGTCATAAAACGCCGGCGCGCTTCGCCGGGGAAAGATGATAAGCGGCTCGTGCGCCGCATCTTTGAGCGAAACGCCCTCCTCGGCTGCCGCCGCGCCATCCGGGCGCCAGCCTTCCGGCACGGCCAGCACCAGCGGCTCGCGCACCAGCGGCAGGTAGGCCACGCCATGCGGCATGGCCGGCAGTTGCGGGCGGATCACCAGCCCGGCGTCGATGCCGCCGTCCATCAGGGCCTCCAGCTGGATATCGCTGGTGGCCTCGCGCAGTTGCAGCTGCACATTGGGGTGCCGCGCCCGGAAGCGCCGCAGCAGGTCGGGCAGGATGCCGTAGTCGGCCGTGCTGACAAAGGCCAGCGACAGCGTGCCGGCCTCCCCGCGCGCCAGCCGCTGGGCCAGGCCCGGCAGCGCGGCCGCATCGGCCAGCACGCGGCGCACCTCGGGCAGCCATTGCTGGCCCGCAGGGGTGAGCGCCACCGAGCGCCGCGTGCGGGCGAACAGCTGCACGCCAATCTCCTCCTCCAGCGCCTGGATCTGCTGGGACAGCGGCGGCTGCGTCATGGTGAGCCGCCGCGCGGCGCGGCCGAAATGTAACTCCTCCGCCACGGTAACGAAGTAGCGCAACTGGCGCAGGTCCAAAGGAGCTCCTGATATGTTTTTCGACTCAATAAAGGTTGAATAATATATTTGACACGATAAAAGGCAAGCGGCATGCTCTCGTCCACAACATGGCAAGAGCCTGCCCGGTCCTCGGAACCCTGAGGCGCCCCGCGCAGGCCGGCACACTTCCCCCGGAGATTCCCATGGCATACAACAAACGCTCGCAGCACATCACGCAAGGCGTGGCGCGCTCCCCCAACCGCTCGATGTACTACGCGCTGGGCTACAAGAAGGAAGACTTCGACAAGCCGATGGTGGGCATCGCCAACGGCCACTCCACGATCACGCCGTGCAACTCCGGCCTGCAACGCCTGGCCGACGCCGCCGTGGCGGCCATCAAGGCCTCCGACGCCAACCCGCAGATCTTCGGCACCCCGACCATCTCGGACGGCATGTCGATGGGCACCGAAGGCATGAAGTACTCGCTGATCTCCCGCGAAGTCATCGCCGACTGTATCGAGACCGCGACCCAGGGCCAGTGGATGGACGGCGTGGTCGTGATCGGCGGCTGCGACAAGAACATGCCGGGCGGCATGATCGCGCTGGCGCGCACCAACGTGCCGGGCATCTATGTGTACGGCGGCACCATCAAGCCGGGCAACTGGAAGGGCAAGGACCTGACCATCGTGTCGTCGTTCGAGGCCGTGGGCGAGTTCACCGCCGGACGCCTGAGCCAGGAAGACTTCGAGGGCGTCGAGAAGAACGCCTGCCCGTCGTCGGGCTCGTGCGGTGGCATGTACACCGCCAACACCATGAGCTCCTCGTTCGAGGCGCTGGGCATGTCGCTGCTGTACTCGTCGACCATGGCCAACCCGGACCAGGAAAAGGTCGACAGCGCAGCCGAATCGGCACGCGTGCTGGTCGAAGCCATCAAGAAGGACATCAAGCCGCGCGACATCATCACGCGCAAGTCCATCGAGAACGCCGTTGCGCTGATCATGGCCACCGGCGGCTCCACCAACGCCGTGCTGCACTACCTGGCGATCGCCCACTCGGCAGAAGTGGAATGGAGCATCGACGACTTCGAGCGCATCCGCCGCAAGGTGCCGGTGATCTGCAACCTGAAGCCGTCGGGCCAGTACGTGGCAACCGACCTGCACCGCGCGGGCGGCATTCCCCAGGTCATGAAGATCCTGCTCAAGGCAGGCCTGATGCACGGCGACTGCCTGACCATCACCGGCCGCACCCTGGCCGAGGAACTGGAAAACGTGCCGGACACCCCGCGCGCCGACCAGGACGTGATCATGCCGATCGAAAAGGCGCTCTACAAGGAAGGCCACCTGGCCATCCTGAAGGGCAACCTGGCACAGGAAGGTGCCGTCGCCAAGATCACCGGCCTGAAGAACCCGGTCATCACCGGCCCGGCCCGCGTGTTCGAGGACGAGCAAAGCGCCATGGACGCCATCCTGGCCGACAAGATCAACGCCGGCGACATCCTGGTGCTGCGCTACCTGGGCCCCAAGGGCGGCCCCGGCATGCCTGAAATGCTGGCCCCCACCTCGGCCATCATCGGCAAGGGCCTGGGCGAATCGGTCGGCTTCATCACCGACGGCCGCTTCTCGGGCGGCACCTGGGGCATGGTGGTCGGCCACGTCGCGCCGGAAGCGCACGTGGGCGGCAACATCGCGCTGGTGCAGGAAGGCGACTCGGTCACCATCGACGCGCACAAGCTGCTGCTGGAACTCAACGTGAGCGAAGAAGAGCTGGCCAAGCGCCGCGCCGCCTGGAAGCAGCCGGCACCGCGCTACACCCGTGGCGTGCTGGCCAAGTTCGCCAAGCTGGCTTCGACCGCCAGCAAGGGCGCTGTGACGGACTGAGGCTGCGGCTTCATCGCCAGAAGGACAAAAGCCCGCGAGCGATCGCGGGCTTTTTTTGGCAGCGCAGACTCAAGCTCCCGCGTGGTTGCTCCCCTCTCCCGCCTGCGGGAGAGGGGTTGGGGGAGAGGGCGGGCGCTGGATACGTCGCCATGCTGGAAACAACCACGGGCTTCGCTTCAAGTGGCTCCTAGCTAAGCCACCCCTCTCCCCGGCCCTCTCCCCCTGAGGGGAGAGGGAGAGACAGCCGTCGTCATCGCCGGCGGCTTTGGCCTGTTCGCCGGCTTCGTTCGGTGCCTGGGGCCTTCACATGCCGCCCGGGTCCCGCTCGATTTCTTCCAGCGTGGCGTCCAGCCACTCCACCAGCCGGGCCTCCATCGCCTGTGTCAGTTCCGCCGCCAGTTGCGCGGTCAGCGGGGCCAGGCGCGATTGCAGCGTGGCTTCGGTATGGGCCTCCACCACCTGCGGCCACTCAGTGCGAAACCGCATCATCACGCGGGTCAGCAGCTCGCTGCGCACGGCGCGCAACTCGTCCGGGCTGGGCGGCGGGCTGGCGTGGTGCGTGGCGTGCGAGACCGAGTAGGCGCCATCCTGGGTTGACGGGGTTGGCTGGTGCAGTGCCGGGATATCGGGCGCGGGCATGCCGTCGCCGGTCTCACGGGGCATGACGACATGGGTGACCGGGCCGGGCCAGGTCATGTCATGCACGGGCTGAGCATGGCTGGGGCTGCTAGCGCCAGCGTCCGACCACGCTACCGTCTGCGGCGCTCCTGCCGCATCCGGCGCCGGTTGCCTGGCGCCGTCGGTGGGCAGGTCGATCACCTCCGTCAGCAGCGGAATGCTGTCGTTGGGCCCGATGCGCGGGATCACGCGCGAGGTGGTGCGTTCGGTCATGCGGCATCCCCCTTACCCTGTGTTGGCTGGCCGGCCTGGGCGATATCGTGATGCGCCAGCGGATAGCCGCGCTCGCGGTACAGGCGAAAGCGCTCGCGCCCGGCGGCACGGTCGTCGGCGTCGCTGCCGACCACCTCGATCATGCGCTCGAAGCTGGCGAACTGCACCGGCGGCTCGGCGCTAAGGTTGATCAGCAGCTGATGGTGCGGAGCCTGGTCCAGCGCGGCCGCCAGCACGATCGGCGTCACCCCGGCGTTCGGGCTGTCCACGCCGCAATGCGGCAGGAAATCCAGCGCGGAGAACGTCCACAAGCGCGCATCGAGCTGCGCCAGCTGCTCCGGCGCGCCATGCACCACCAGTTTCTGGCCGGCGCCGTACGCCTTGCGGATCAGCCGGCAAGCGTAGCCGAGCTTGTCGGGCACGTTGCTGTGGAAATCGATACGCGTCATGGTTGAAAGCAATCCTGTGAGAATGAAGCTAAACAGGGACGGACCCGCGCAGATGCCGGCGCCGGCCCGTCCCTGCTGTCAAGCATCAAGCTTAACCATCCAGCTTCAGCCAGCGCGATCCATCAGGAACTGCGCCAGCAGGGGCACCGGGCGGCCGGTGGCGCCCTTGGCGGCGCCGCTCTTCCAGGCCGTGCCGGCGATGTCCAGGTGGGCCCAGTCGTACTTCTCGGTATAGCGCGCCAGGAAGCAGGCGGCGGTCACGCTGCCGGCCGGGCGGCCACCGATATTGGCCATATCCGCAAAGTTGGACTTGAGCTGGTCCTGGTAGTCATCGTCCAGCGGCATGCGCCAGGCGGTGTCCATGGCCTTGCGGCCGGCTTGCAGCAACTGGTCCGCAAGGCCGTCGTTGCGCGCGTACAGGCCGCTGTTGACGTGGCCCAGCGCGATGATGCAAGCGCCGGTCAGGGTTGCCACATCCACCACGGCGGCCGGCTTGAAGCGCTCCACATAGGTCAGCGCGTCGCACAGGACCAGGCGGCCTTCGGCGTCGGTGTTGAGGATCTCGATGGTCTGGCCGGACATGCTGGTGACCACGTCGCCAGGCTTGGTGGCGTTGCCGGACGGCATGTTCTCGCAGGTGGGGACCACCGCGACCACGTTCAGCTTGAGGCCCATCTCGGCCACCGCCTGCAGCGTGCCCAGCACCGAGGCGGCGCCGCACATGTCGTACTTCATCTCATCCATGCCCTCGCCGGGCTTGAGCGAGATGCCGCCGGTATCGAAGGTGATGCCCTTGCCCACCAGCACCACCGGCGCCTGCTTGGCCGAGGCGCCGTCGTAGCGCAGCACGATGAACTGGGGCGGCTCCACCGCGCCCTTGGTGACCGCCAGGAAGGCGCCCATCTTGAGGGCCTCGAGCTGCTTGCGGCCCAGCACTTCCACCTTGAGCTTGTGGCGCTTGGCGATGCCGCGCGCGGTATTGGCCAGGTAGGTCGGCGTGCAGATGTTGGACGGCAGGTTGCCCAGGTCCTTGGTCAGCTCCATGCCGTTGGCGATGGCCGCGCCGCGAATCACGGCCTGGGCGGCCGCCTTGGCGTCAGCCGCGTCCACGGTCAGCACCACCTTGCGCAGGCCGGTGAGCTTGTCGGCGCCGTTGCCGTTGCCCTTGGCGTTGGCATTGGTGCGCTTGAGGCCCGGATGGCGCTCCAGCAGGCGGTAGCCCGCCTCGCGGATCAGGGTGACGGTGGTGATCAGGCGCCAGGCCAGGTCGCGGGCGTTGCCAGCTTGCTGCGGGGCCTGCTGCTGGGCCAGGCACCACAGCACATTGGCGGCGCGCGTGCCGGACAAGGCACGCAGCGCGGTGCGCACGGCCTCGGCGAACGCCTTGTCGCCGAACTCGGCTTCCTTGCCAAAGCCCACCAGCAGCACGCGGGCAGCGCCCACACCGGCCACTTCGTGCAGCATCAGCTGGGTACCGCGCTTGCCTTCGAAATCGCCCAGCTTGATGAGCCGGGAGACCAAACCCTTGGTTGCCACGTCGAGTGCCTTGGCCACACCGGCCAGGCTCTGTCCTTCAAACAGGCCCACCACCAGACAATCGGTCTTGGTTGCCAGGAAACCATTTTGGCCCGCTTTGCTCCAATCCAAGGCTTTTGTGCTAAATTCCATCGCGCTTCCTTCCAGGGGCTTGTCCACCACGAAAGCTCCTATTATCCGCGATTTGCTGCCGGCGGTCCGCTATGCTTGCTAGCAAGCCCCCCGGCACCGACATCGCCCGCGCCGGCCGGCAGCCCGGAACCGACTCCGCATGATCTTTCAACAAGCCTTGCGTCGCGAGCTCGCATACACCGCCGGCGCGGTGTTTCTGGTCATGCTGACCTTCATGCTGACCTCGCTCGTGATCCGTATTCTCGGCATGGCCGCCAATGGCCAGGCCAGCCCCAATGACGTCCTGATGCTGATCGGCCTGGCCACCATCGGCTACCTGTCGATCCTGCTGTCCGCCACCCTGTTCATCTCCACCCTGATCGTGCTCACGCGCTGGTACAAGGACTCGGAGATGGTGGTGTGGTTCTCGGCCGGCATCTCGCTGCGCGACCTGGTCAAGCCGGTGCTGCAGTTTGCCGCGCCCTTCATCATCATGTCGCTGCTGCTGGGCATGTTCGCCTGGCCGTGGGCCAACCAGCAAAGCGCGCTGTTCCGCGACCGCTTCGAGCAGCGCGGCGTGCTGTCCATGATTGCCGCCGGCCGCTTCATCGAGCCGGCCAAGGGCAATTACGTGCTGTTCATCGAAGGCATCGACGCCGACATGAAGCACGCGCGCAATGTCTTCGTGGCCAACGCCGAGGCCGACAAGATCGGCGTGGCACTGGCCCACCAGGGCCAGTTCCAGACCATGCCCAACGGCGACCGCATGGTGGTGATGGAAAACGGCCGCCGCTATGCCGGCACGCCCGGCAAGATCGACTACCGCATCGTCGAGTTCGACCAGTACGCGGTCAAGGTGGACAACAAACCACCTGAGTCGGACGCCAACCTGCCGACCAAGAGCCGCGACACCATCGACCTGCTGCGCAACCGCACCAACGAGAACCTGGGCGAGTTGCTGTGGCGCCTGTCGCTGCCGCTGCTGGCCTTCAACTTTGTGCTGATCGCCATCCCGCTTGCCTACGTCAACCCGCGCCTGGGCCGCTACACGCCCCTGGTCTTCGCGGTGCTGATCTACCTCACCTACAGTAACGTGATCAATCTCTCGCAGGCCTGGGTGCGCTCCGGCTCCATCCCGTTCGCGTTGGCCTGGTGGCCGTTCCACCTGATCGCCCTGCTGGGCGCGGTGATGCTGTTCCGCTACCGCCAGAACCGCAGCCTGGGTGGCTGGCGCGCGGTCTTCGGCCTGCCCCGCAAGGGCGGCGCCCGGGGGAACCAGGCATGAAGGTATTGCGTGTCTACGAGCGTTATTTCGCGCGGCTGATCTACGGCGTCTTCGCCTTCATCCTGTTTGCGGTGCTGGCGCTGTTCGTGTTCTTCGACATGCTCAGCGAGCTGGAGAGCGTGGCCGGCCGCTACACCTCGCTGGTGGCGTTCTTCCACGTTATCCTGCAGGCGCCCACCCGCATCTATGAGGTGCTGCCGATCGCTGTGCTGATCAGCGCCATCTATGTGTTCTCGCAACTGGCCAGCCAGTCCGAGTACACCATTTTCCGGGTGGCCGGGCTGAATACGCGCCAGGCGCTGTTCTCGCTGTTCAAGCTGGCGATTCCGCTGGCCATCGCCACGTTTATCTTCGGCGAGTTCATTGGCCCCAAGGCTGAGCAGTATGCGCAGAAGGTCAAGCTCGAAGCACTGGGCGCCACGGTTTCGGCGGGCTTTCGCTCAGGCGTGTGGGTCAAGGACCGCGACCGCGATGCCTCCAAGGGCCATGAGGTCACGCGCTTCGTCAACGTGGCCGGCCTGCGGCCCGACCAGAGCATCACCGGCGTCACCATTTACGAGTTCGACGACCAATACCGCCTGAGCGTGATCCGCGTGGCCAAGGAAGGCCGCTACGAGGGCGGCCAGTCCTGGCAGCTCACCGGCGTGACCGAGACCCACTTCCTGGAGCTGCCAAAGGGCGAACCGGGCAAGGCGGACGCCCTGGCACCGGCCTTCCGCGGCGAGCAGCAAAGCGTGCCCACCATGGCCATGCGCTCCGAGCTGACGCCGCAGATCCTGTCGGTGCTGCTGGTGGAGCCGGAGCGGATGTCCACGGTGGACCTGTTCCGCTATATCCGCCACCTGCGCGACAACAAGCAGGATACCCAGCGTTATGAGATCGCCTTCTGGAAGAAAGTGATCTACCCGCTGACCCTGTTCGTGATGGTGGCGCTGGCCCTGCCCTTTGCCTACCTGCACGCGCGGGCCGGCGCGGTGGGCGTGAAGGTGTTCGGCGGCATCATGCTGGGGCTGTCCTTCCACTTGTCCAACACCCTGTTCTCGCACGTGGGGCTGCTGCATACCTGGCCGCCCATCGTCTCGGCGCTGATCCCCGGCACGCTGTACCTGCTGGTGGCGCTTGGCGCGTTGCGCTGGGTGGACCGGCATTAAGCTAGCCAGCAAGCATTAAGGCTCGAAGATGAATACCACACCCCTTCCCCGCCAGGCCATGGTGCTGTTCGGCCATGGCGCGCGCGATGCGCGCTGGCGCGAGCCGTTTGACCGGCTGCACGCCAGGCTGACAGCCGCGCTGCCGGATTGCGCGGTGCGCCTGGCCTTCCTGGAACTGATGACGCCTTCGCTGCCGGATACGCTGGCGGCGCTGGCCGCCGGGGGCGTTACCGACATCAATGTGGTGCCGGTGTTCTTTGGCCAGGGCGGGCATCTGCGGCGGGACCTGCCGGCCCTGCTGGATGATTGCCGGAGCAAGCTTCCGGGTGTGACGATCCGCTGCGCGGCGGCTGTTGGCGAGGATGACAGCGTGCTGGATGCGATTGCGGCTTATTGTGTGGGGACGCTCAGCAGCGCGGAACAGCGCACCTGAAACATCGAACGAAGCCGAAGAACGGGCCACAACCCCGCGCTACGACGACGGCAGTCGCTCCCTCTCCCCTCAGGGGGAGAGGGCTGGGGAGAGGGGTGGCTTAGCTAGGAGCCACTTGCAGCGAAGCCCGTGGTTTTTGACGGCACGACGGCGTAACGAGCGCCCGCCCTCTCCCCCGGCTTGCTCTCCCGCAAGCGGGAGAGGGGAGCAAACCGGCGCAGCCCGAAAGCTCACAAGCACACAAGCGCAAAGAAAAAGCCGGACAACGCTACGTTGTCCGGCTTTTTTACATCGCACCCAGTGCTTCAGGCCGCGCGAGTCTGCGCGTATGCAACGTCGCCATCCACATCCTGCGGCACCACCTCGCTAGCCCGCGAGGCCAGCGCTTCGCCGATCATCAGCAGGCTGGGATGCACCGGATTGATCCAGGCCGCCGCTTCGCCCGCCGCCATCTGCCGCAGCGTGAACTGGCGGCTGCGCTGGTGCGCCGAGGTAGCGGCCTCGACCACCCAGGCAGGCGTGGAAGCCGGCTTGCCGTGCGCGATCAGCTGCGCGGCGATGGCTGCTGCCTGGTCGCGGCCCATGTAATACACCACCGTATCGGCCTTGACATCCGCCTCCACGTCGATCGTGTCAGCCGCCTTGGATTGCGTCGCAAACGCCACGCTGCGCGACACACCGCGCTTGGTGAGCGGCTTGCGGATCGCGGAAGCCGCCGCCAGCGCGGCGGTGATGCCCGGCACGATCTCGTACTCGATGCCGGCCTCTTCCAGCGCCTGCAGCTCCTCGTCGGCGCGGCCGAACAGCATCGGATCCCCGCCCTTCAAGCGCACCACGCGCTCGAACTTGCTGGCCTGGTCCACGATCTGGCGGTTGATGAACAACTGCGCGGTGGAGCGCTGGCCGCAGCGCTTGCCCACCTCGATCAGCTGCGCCTGCGGACACCATGCCAGCATCTCGGGCGAGACCAGCGCATCGTGCAGCACCACCTGGGCTTCGCCCAAAAGCCGTGCACCGCGCACCGTAATGAGGTCCGCGGCGCCGGGACCCGCGCCGATCAGATAGACCTTGCCCATGCCATGCTCCTTCGCGCTCACTGGATCGATTTGTCTATGCACTCGCCTTAAGCGAACGCACGGATCATGCCAGCGGCCACGGTGTGGTTGGTGGCTTCGTCGATCAGCACGAACGCGCCGGTTGCCGGGTTGTCGCCATAGTTGTCGCAGACGATGGGCTTTTGCAGCGAGATCTGCACCGAGCCGATATCGTTCAGGCCGATCTCGTGGCGGTCGGTCTCGTGCAGCAGCGTATGCACGTCCAGCACGCGATCCACCGACGACACGCGCGCGAACACACTGGCCGTGGTGTGCTTGAGCACATATTTGCGGGCCGGATTGAGCGATTCATCGTCGAACCAGCACAGGTCGGCGGTCAGCTTCTTGGCCGAAACGCTGTCCGCCGCGGCAGCCACGAACATATCACCGCGTGACACATCCACGTCTTCCGACAAGCGCACCGTCACGGTCTCGCCCACGCTGGCCGATTCGGCCACGCCGTTGGGGGTCAGCACTTCCGCCACCAGCGCATCGCGGTTGGCCGGCAGCACGCGCAGCTTCTGGCCCACGCGCACGGTGCCTGCCTCGACCCGGCCGGCATAGCCGCGGAAATCGTCAGCCTGGGCGCCGTCCTGGCGGATCACCAGCTGCACCGGGAAACGCAGCGCGGCGTCGCCTTCGGGTGCGGGTTCTTCCACCGGCAGGGCCTCCAGCAGCGGCAGCAGCGGCTCGCCCTGGTACCACGGCATGGCCTGGCTGGCGTTGACGATATTGTCGCCACGCAGCGCCGACACTGGCACGTAGCGCACATCCTTCAAACCCAGCTGGCTGGCCAGCTCGGTATAGGCCGCGCGGATCTGGTTGAAGCGCTCTTCGCTGAACTCGACCAGGTCCATCTTGTTGATGGCCACGATCACGTGTTGCAGTTCCAGCAGCTTCAGGATAGCCGAATGGCGCTTGGTCTGCGCCAGCAGCTCGGCGCGGCCGTCCGTCACCGTCACGCGGGTGGCGTCGACCAGCACGATGGCGGCATGCGCGGTTGAGGCGCCCGTCACCATGTTGCGGGTGTACTGCTCATGCCCCGGCGTGTCCGCGATGATGAACTTGCGGCGCGCGGTGGAGAAATAGCGGTAAGCCACGTCGATGGTGATGCCCTGCTCGCGCTCGGCTTCCAGGCCATCGGTCAGCAGCGAGAAATCGATCTGCTCGCCGGCGGTACGCTTGTTCTTGGCGTTGGTCAGCGCGGTCAGCTGATCGGACAGCACAGCCTTGCTGTCGTACAGCAGGCGGCCAATCAGGGTGCTCTTGCCATCGTCGACCGAACCGGCGGTGATAAAACGCAGCAGGCCTTGGTGTGTTGCTTGGGTGCTCATTTTAAATCCTTTCTTCGTCCCTCTCGCAGCGCTCGCTCCGGCGCATAGGCGGGAGGCAGCGCTAGGCGCGTGAGGGCGACGTGTACATTGGTACACGAGCACTCTCGCAACGACGCGATGTGCCCGCCTATGCGTCCGGGTTAGAAGTAGCCTTCTTTTTTGCGGCGTTCCATGGACGCTTCGCTCGTCTGATCGTCCATCCGCGTGGCGCCGCGCTCGGTGATCTCCGTCACGGCCGTCTCGGCGATGATCTCGATCGGCGAGGCCGCAACGCTGGCCACCGGGCAGGTGCAGCTGATGTCGCCCACGGTGCGGAAACGCACCGAGATCACTTCGCTGACGTCGCCGTCTTGCTTCGGCGTGATCGGCGTGACCGGCACCAGCAGGCCGTTCTTCTTCACCACTTCGCGCTGGTGCGCGTAGTAGATCGGGGGCAGCTCAAGCGCTTCGCGGGCGATGTACTGCCACACGTCCAGCTCGGTCCAGTTGGAGATCGGGAACACGCGCATCTGCTCGCCGGCCGCCATGCGGGCGTTGTACAGGCTCCACAGTTCCGGGCGCTGGGCCTTCGGGTCCCATTGGCCGAACTCGTCGCGGAAGGAGAAGATGCGTTCCTTGGCACGCGCCTTTTCTTCGTCGCGGCGGGCACCGCCCATCAGCGCGTCGTACTTGTTGGCTTCGATGGTTTCCAGCAGCGTCACGGCTTGCGCGGCATTGCGCGAGTCGGTTTCCTTGCGCAGGCGCACGGTGCCACGCTTGATGGAATCTTCCACATGGCCCACCACCAGGCGCGCGCCAAGCTCGGCCACGCGCTGGTCACGGAAGCGGATCACTTCCGGGTAGTTGTGGCCGGTGTCGATATGCACCAGCGGGAACGGCAGTTCGGTCTTGCGGTCGCCCAGGCGGAAGGCCTTGAGCGCCAGGTGCAGCATGACGATGGAGTCCTTGCCGCCCGAGAACAGCAGCGCCGGGTTGCGGCACTCCGCCACCACCTCGCGGATGATGTAGATGGATTCCGCCTCGAGCTTGTCGAGGTGATCGTTTTGCACTTGCAGCAGGTGCGCCACTTCCGGCGCGCCGGTCAGTTCGTTCATGATGCCCATTTCGTCTGGCCTCAATGCTTGATGTTCTGTTCGTGAAGCCCGCACTCTTTCGAGTCCTTGCTCTCCCACCACCACCGCCCGGCGCGTACATCCTCGCCAGCGCGCACGGCGCGCGTACAAGGCTCGCAGCCGATGCTGGGGTAACCCTTGGCATGCAGCGCGTTGACCGGCACGTTGTGGCGCTTCAGGTAAGCCCACACCTCGGACTCGCTCCAGTCGGCGAGCGGGTTGAACTTGGGAATGCCGCGTGCCTCGTCCATTTCCTCGAACGGCAGCTCCGAGCGCGTCACCGCTTGCTCGCGGCGCTGGCCGGTCAGCCAGGCGTCCGCGTGGGACAACGCGCGGTTCAGCGGCTCCACCTTGCGGATGCCGCAGCAGTTCTTGCGCAGGTCCACGCTGTCGTAGAACGCGTTCAGGCCGTGGTTCTTCAGGTAGTTCTCCACCGCCTCGGGATCCGGCGTGAAGCGCTCGATGTCGTAGCCGTAATGCGCCTTGACCTCATCGAGCACCTCCAGCGTCTCGGCATGCAGGCGCCCGGTTTGCAGCGTGAACACGCGGATGCCGGCGCGCACGGCCTCGGTGCCGCGCAGGATGGCATCGGTCACCACCATGTCTTCGGCCGCCAGGCTGGACGCAAAGCGGGCGCGGAAAAAGCGGCCGGCGATCTGCGCCAGGCGCAGGCCCAGCGCACGCTCCTTGGCCTCCAGATCCGCCACGCTGCCGGTGTACGCCGGCGCGGTCCACAGCGCCGGCGGGCGCAGTGACGAGACGGCAGCCTCGACGATTGCAATCTCGCTCATGCCGTTTCCTTGCCCAGCGCTTCGGCGCGGTTGCGGCGAAACAGCGGCAGCGGCTCATCCACCGACGCCTGGTAGGCCACGGTGAACTCGGTGAAGCCCTTGATGGCGTCATCGATGTTCTTGTCCGCGCGCACCGCGAAAGCGTCAAAGCCGCAGCGCTTCATGAAGTTCAGCTGGTCGCGCAGCACGTCGCCAATGGCGCGCAGCTGGCCGGTCCAGTTGTAGCGGGTGCGCAGCAGGTAGGCGGTGGAAAAACCACGGCCATCGCGGAACACGGGGAAATCCACCGCCACCACGGCCACGCTGGCAAACGCGGCCTGCGCGTCGGCCGGCTCGTCTTCCGGCGCCAGCCAGATGCCGGTGATGTCGGCGGCGCGGCCAGCCAGCACGCCGTCCTTGTGCGCCAGCCATGCGGTCAGCGGGAACAGCACAGCGTCCTTGCCTTGCGCGGCGGCGACGATCTGCTCTTCCGTCAGGGCCGCGCCCTCGGCACCGCGCAGCACCGTCCATGCGTCGTCGATGATGACCGGAACCGGGTTGGCGCCTTCGCTGCGTTGCAGTTGAATAATCTTTGCCATGTCGTTATCTCCGGTGCTCAGGCTTCGGCGCGTTCGCGTTGTTTGTCGGCGTAGACGCGTTCCTTGAACGGGGCGATGCCGATACGGCCCAGCACGTCGATGAAGCGTTCGTCTTCATGGCGGTTGGCCACATAGGTGTCGATGATGTGCGACACCACGTCCGGCATTTCCTCAGCCTTGAACGACGGGCCGATCACCTTGCCGATGGCGCTCTTGTTGCCTTGCGCGCCGCCCAGCGTGACCTGGTACCACTCCTCGCCGTCCTTATCCACGCCCAGCACGCCGATGTTGCCAACGTGGTGGTGGCCGCAAGCGTTGATGCAACCCGAGATATTGAGCGAGATCTCGCCCAGGTCGTGCACGTAGTCCAGGTTGTCGAAACGCTCCTGGATGGCCAGCGCGATGGGGATCGACTTGGCATTGGCCAGCGAGCAGAAATCGCCGCCCGGGCAGGCGATGATGTCGGTTAGCAGGCCGATGTTGGCGGTAGCCAGGCCGCCCTTCTTGGCCTCTTGCCACAGCGCGTACAGGTCGCGCTTCTTCACGTCCGGCAGCACCAGGTTCTGCTCGTGCGCCACGCGCAGCTCGCCGTAGCCGTAGCGGTCAGCCAGGTCAGCCACCAGGTCGATCTGCGCATCGGTGGCATCTCCCGGGGGCGATGCCGGGCCGGGCTTGGTCGACAGCGTGATCGCCGCGTAGCCCGGCACCTTGTGCGCATGCACGCTGCGGCTCACCCAGCGGGCGAAAGCCTTGTCTTCCAGCAGGTGCTTTTCATACGAAGCGTCGGTGTCCGGCAGCTTGTCGTAAGCCGGGGGCGCGAAATACTGCGCCACGCGGTCGAACTCGGCCTGCGTGATGGTGGCGGGACCATCCTTGCTGTGCTGCCATTCTTCCTCGACTTCCTGCGCGAACTTCTCCGCGCCGATGGCCTTCACCAGGATCTTGATACGCGCCTTGTACTTGTTGTCGCGCCGTCCATAGCGGTTGTACACGCGAATGGCCGATTCCACGTACGACAGCAGGTGCTGCCAAGGCAGGTCGTCCTTGATCACCGAACCCAGGATCGGGGTGCGGCCCAGGCCGCCGCCGGCCAGGATGCGCAGGCGCGTTTCGCCCTCGGCATTGCGGTAAGCGTAGATGCCGATATCGTGCATCTGCACCACGGCGCGGTCATCGGCCGAAGCGGAGATGGCGATCTTGAACTTACGCGGCAGGAACGCAAATTCCGGCTGGAACGTGCTCCACTGGCGCAGCAGCTCAGCCAGCACGCGCGGGTCCACGGACTCATCGGGCGCAACGCCAGCGAAGTGGTCGGTGGTGATGTTGCGCACGCAGTTGCCGGAGGTCTGGATGCCGTGCATCTCGACGCTGGCGAGTTCGGCCAGCACGTCGGGCACGCGCTCCAGCTCCATCCAGTTGTACTGGATGTTCTGGCGGGTGGAGAAGTGGCCATAGCCGCGGTCATACTCGCGCGCGATATGGCCCAGCATGCGCATCTGCTTGCTAGACAGCAAGCCGTACGGAATCGCCACGCGCAGCATGTAGGCATGGCGCTGCATGTACAGGCCGTTTTGCAGGCGCAGCGGCAGGAATTCTTCCTCGGACAGCTCGTCGGACAGGCGGCGGCGCACCTGGTCACGGAACTGGGCTACGCGTTCGTTGACGATGCGCTGGTCGTATTGGTCGTACTGATACATGGTGTGGGTCCGTTCAGTATTCGTTAAATTCAGGAGACGAGCTTGATGGCCACCAGCGTCAGCGTGGTAGCCAGCGCGGCACGCACCAGCCGCTCGGGCAACGCCCGCGACAGTTGCGCGCCCAGCCAGATGCCGGGGATCGAGCCCACCAGCAAGGCCAGCAAAAGGGTCCAGTTCACCGTGCCCAGCCACACATGGCCCAGGCCGGCAAGCGCCGTCAGCGGGACGGCGTAGGCGATATCGGTGCCCGCCACTTCGGCAGGCTTCATGCGGGGATAGAGCAGCAGGATCAAGGTGGCGCCAACCGCACCGGCGCCGATCGAGGACACCGTCACCAGCACGCCGATCACGGCACCCACCACGATGGTGGCAATGGTCTGGGCACGGCCTTCCAGCTGGAACTGGGGGTTGCGGGACAGCCACGCCAGCAGCTGCCTGCGGAACAACAGCGACAATACCGTCAGGATCACCGACACGCCGATGGTCATGCGGATGGCGTGCAGCCACTGCGCGTTGAGTTCACCGGCGCTCTTGAGCACCAGGATGGCCACCACCGCGGCCGGCAGGCTGCCGATGCACAGGCGGCGCACCACCTGCCACTGCACATGGCCGTGGGCGCGGTGCGCCAGCGTGCCGAAACCCTTGGTGATGGCGGCGAAAGCCAGGTCCGTGCCAACCGCCGTGGCCGGCGAAAAGCCGAACAGCAGCGTCAGCAGCGGCGTCATGAGCGAACCCCCGCCTACCCCGGTCAGACCGACGAGGACGCCTACTAGCAGACCGGAAACGGTATAGGCAAGAGACATTGGGGTTCACCGGGCCGGTAAGCGCCCGTTGCTGCCTAAAAGTGAGGCAAGCACACGGAGGTTCCGACCGTTCATTAACAAAGTTCGAGAATCGTAATAAACTGCCCTCATATCTCAAACTAATAAGAAGTTGTTTGTTTATACGAACACAGTTATATGAACCTGCATCAGTTCCGCTTTGTGCGCGAAGCCGTACGTCAGAACTACAACCTGACCGAAGCCGCTAAAGCGCTCTACACGTCACAACCCGGTGTCTCCAAGGCCATCATCGAGCTGGAAGAAGAGCTCGGCGTGGACATCTTTACCCGCCACGGCAAGCGCATCCGCAGCCTGACGGAGCCCGGCCGCCGCATCCTGGAGTCGGTAGAAAAGATCCTGCAAGAAGTGGAAAGCCTGAAACGCGTAGGCAAGGACTACGCCGCCCAGGACCAGGGCAACTTCACTATCGCCACCACCCACACGCAGGCGCGCTACGCCCTGCCCCGGGTGATCGCGGAGTTTACCAAGCGCTACCCCAAGGTGCGCCTGTCCATACAACAGGGCAATCCCGCCCAGATCGCCGACATGGTGCTGCACGACCACGCCGACATCGGCATCGCCACCGAAGGCATCTCGGCCGACAAAAACCTCATCTCCCTGCCCGGCTACCAATGGCAGCACGTGGTCGTCATGCCCCCCGACCACCCCCTGCTAGAAAAGAAGCACCTGGCGCTGGAAGACCTGATGGGTTACCCACTCATCACTTATGATCCCAACTTCGCCGGCCGCCCCAAGATCGACAAAGCCTTCGAGCTGCGCCACCTCAAGCCCGACATCATCCTGGAAGCCATCGACGCCGACGTCATCAAGACCTATGTGGAGATCGGCCTGGGCGTGGGCATCGTCGCCGGCGTCGCCTTTGACGCCGAGCGCGACCGCAACCTGCGCGGCATCCCCGCCGGGCACCTGTTCGGCACCAATGTGACGCACCTGGCGGTGAAGCAAGGCGCCTACCTGCGCAGCTTTGTGTATACCTTTATTGAGCTGTTCTCCCCAACGCTCAACCGCAAGCTGGTAGAACAAGCCATGTCGGGCGACCACGAAGCCTACGAACTCTGACGCACCCCATCCAGCGCGGCTGACCAAATATGGATAGCCATCAGCCGCGCCATGCCAGCCCCGCCACGGCGCCCCGGATGCAACCGGCGCGCGGCAGGGACGGATCACCTTGAATGGCCAACCCCGGTTGGCCAGACTTATCAG
Source organism: Cupriavidus sp. GW822-FHT03E04 (assembly GCF_058801495.1). Classification (NCBI taxonomy): domain Bacteria; kingdom Pseudomonadati; phylum Pseudomonadota; class Betaproteobacteria; order Burkholderiales; family Burkholderiaceae; genus Cupriavidus; species Cupriavidus sp. GW822-FHT03E04. The sequence goes on along the minus strand of NZ_JBXANI010000033.1, from coordinate 52,229 downwards.
CACAACGCAGCACAACCCATTGGCCGCCCCAGGCAGCCAGAAAGACCCTATGACAGAGCAAGCCACCATCCACTGGACCGAAAACGGCGAAGAACGCAGCGCAAACTGGCAATCCGAAGCCGGCACGCCCCCGCCCAAGCGCGTCGTCATCGCTGACGACACCACCACCGGCGACACCGCCTACCGCCTCGCCTGCGAAGGCACCGCCATGCTCTGGCGCGGCGACTTCCAAAACGCCCGCCAGCTGCTCCAGGCCCTGGCCCGCCGCGCCGACAAGCCCAAGAAAGCCGCCAAGGCGTCCAAGGTGCCCAAGGCCAAGCCCACCCCCACCGAAGCCTTCCACCTGCACCGCCAGGCCCAGTCCCAGCGCGCCCGCACGCTCTCCATGCTGCTGCTGCCCTTTGACGCCGACCACCTCGTGCCCCTGCGCCGCTCGCCGGATGTGCGCGAAGCCTGCCTCGAAGCCTACGGCGAGGTCGACGCCCCCTACGTGGCATCCATGCGCGAACTCCTCGGCCTGATCGGCGCCCACGAGTGGCGTAAAAAAGGCGTGGAAATCCCCGCCCTGGCCGAACGCATCCACCCCTACTACGGCGTGTTCTCCCCCGTGCGCGGCGAATACATCGATCTGGTGGCCAAGGCCCAGCTACCCGCCGGCGCCCTCAACCTCGCCTTCGACATCGGCACCGGCACCGGCGTGCTGGCCGCCCTGCTAGCCCAGCGCGGCGTCAAGCGCGTGATCGCCACCGACATGGACCCGCGCGCACTCGCCTGCGCCAGCGACAACATCCACCGCCTGAAGGCCGCCGCCCAGGTCGAAGTGGTGGAAGCCGACCTCTTCCCCGAAGGCCGCGCCCCGCTGGTGGTGTGCAACCCGCCGTGGGTACCGGCACGCCCCAACTCGCCGATTGAACGCGCCGTGTATGACCCGGACTGCCAGATGCTGAAGGGCTTTATCGCCGGGCTGGCGGATCACCTGGAGCCCAAGGGCGAAGGCTGGCTGCTGCTGTCGGACCTGGCCGAACACCTGGGCCTGCGCACGCGGGACCAGTTGCTAGGCTGGATCGATGCAGCCGGGCTGAAGGTGCTGGGGCGGCTGGAGGTGAAGCCGAACCACCCGAAGGCTGCGGACATGACCGACCCGCTGCACGCCGCGCGCGCGGCTGAGGTGACTTCGTTGTGGCGCTTGGGTATCAAGTAAGCTGCAGCCGATAAACCGGGCGACGCTCGTCGCCTAGGTCTGAAGACAACCAGAGCCTTTAATGTTGCGCTCTGTTGTCTCCCCTCTCCCGCCTGCGGGAGAGGGGCGGGGGAGAGGGCGGGAGCCCGCAAGAGCGACACGCGCCCAACCCGCAAAAGCCCCCTCCCCGGCCCCTCCACACGGCGCACGCACTCAAAACGCGATAGGCGGATCAAAGGCATCGATCTCCGTCGCCCAGCCCTCCCTCTCCCCACATCGGACGCGTGAAGCCGGTATCGCCTTCGCAGCCTGCTGGACAAGCACGCACCTTTCCCCCGGCAGAAGGTATCCGATGGATGGTCGCTCCGGAAGCATCATGTCCTCCATTGCGCCCTAGAGTTGCGCGTAGATGTAGATCATCCCCTTATCACCTCGCTGATACCCGGCGCGCTCGCCTAAAAAAGTCTCTGAGGTGTATAAATCGACCGGCACTATCATGCCTGCCTCAAAATGTTTCGCCATTCAGCCTGATGCCTAGTACACAGGATGACGCTTGTTCGACTAGATACCTGCCGTCGATCCGATGCACAACATGAACGGTCGCAGGGGCACGCCTACGGTAGTGCAGAATCGTCAGTATCAGACCCGCCAACACGACGAATTCCAAGGAAAACAAGACCGCCGCATCGCGGTGAATCGTTGGGCTCGGTAACCCAGGGGCTAGCAGCCTTAGCTGAAATAGCATCCACACGAGGGGCAATGCAATGGCGTTGCAGACGCCAAGTGCTACAGGCAGGCTGCGAGGAATGCGCCAGGCGAATCCTGCCGCGCCCAACGCCAACCCGATGATTAGCAGGCACCCCAAGGCAAAGGGCTTCGACACAGCCAGCCACGCCGGCAGAAACCAGCCTAGCAGCAGGCCGAGCGCCAGCATGCCCCCGGCAAGCAAAGCAAGGCGCAAGGTCTTGCGTTCATCGAGACGTGCGCGCAGCTTGGCCGCCCAGGATTGCACGGGTGTCGATATCAGCTTTACGTGGTTGTCTGCGCTGATCTCCAGTGCGATCCATTTTGCTGCGAACGCCACGACTTTCCCATGCGCATTGACGGCGTATTGGGCACGGCTGCCATCGTGAAAGTGAATGTCATGCGAAACCATGCCGGCCACACCCGTCATGTCGTGTTCAATGACCTGGGCCGGGTCACCGATGTCCATGCTCGCCACGCGGTCCAAACGCAGCGCCACCGGCTCGGTAGGATAGGCAACCCCCATCACGCCGGCACTCACGATGCCATAAAGACCGCCGTCTGCACGCAACATGACTCGCTTCGCAACCTTGGCGGCGATCATTCCCGTCTCCATATCAGCCAGTTCAGGGGACCAGGACAGGCAGGAAAAATCGCGCATCTGACTATGCCCCCGCACTCGTGTCGGTGTTCGCAATCAACTGGCAGCCACACTCTGTGCGGTCCCCCTCGCATGCCACAACGCCGCCTTCGACCGTTAGCCCGGAGCTCGCCTCCACGATCTTGTTAGTGCCGTGCGGCCGGCCATCCGGGTAGCTCAGCGGGCAACTGACGAGGTCCCCCAGGCGCGCCATTGGCTGGCCGTCCAGTAAATCGCTGGCGGACCCACTGATGACTTCGCCGCCATGCGTGGTCTTATCGCCTTTCTTGATGCGCTTCTTTGGCATTTGGATTGGCTTTGCGACTATTGGGTTACCACCACTTCGACACGCCGGTTTGCAGCGCGACCAGCGATGGTCTTGTTATCGCCAACGGGTTCGCTATCGCCCTTGCCAATCGCTTCGAGTCGGCCCTTGGCGACCCCTTGACTTGCAAGACACTCGCTGACGACGGCGGCGCGTTCTTCGGATAACACCTGATTGGACGGAAAGCGCACGCTCTTGATGGGCTGGTTGTCGCTGTGGCCGATCACTTGCACCTTACCTTGCACCTTGTTGATTTCGCTGGCCACTTTGTTGAGCGTTGGCAACAGTCGCTTGTTCACATCAGCCTGGCCGGCACGGAACATGTCATCGCCCCGGAATACCACGGTCGTACCTTGGTCGTTGTCATGGACCGCTACCACGCCACGTGCGATCTCATCCTTGAGCAATTCGGCCAAATGCAGCACCTGGGGCGCCGGTGGCGGCGTCATCCTGCCAATGGCCTCAATCTGCTGCACCACATCATGCTGCCTGAGCAGCAAATCGTATTTCATCCAAGCGAACAACCCCAAGATAACGACGGCAAGCACTGAAGCCGTCGTCCACGGCGACACACTGTACAGACGGCGAAAGCGCCCCGGCGGCGCGGGTTCAATGTGCGGCGACAGTTCGTTGGGGACGGGGCCGTAGTGCTTCAGCAGCAAGTCGTACAAGCGTTGCCGAATCGTGTAATGCTGCCGGTCTCCGTCGGTCATCCTGCGATAACGCCCCATGAATCCCAGGGACATCAAATGGTAGATCAGTTCGATGACCGCAATATGCTCGTGGGGCGATTCCACCAGACGGCCCAGCACTTGATATACCTTCTCGCCGCCCTGATTGTCCTGGTGGTGTTGAACCAGCAGACTGTGGTTGGCCCACCAGCCCTGTCCCCATTCGTGCTGCAAGGCTACGTCGTCCAGCGCCGTGCAGATGGCATAGTGCGAGGCAATGACATGTTCGCGCTTGACGTTGGCGCGCTCGACCAGTGCCTTGAACGTGTCGAGCTCTTCGTTGATCAGCTCGCGCAGACGTTCCGTTTCCGCCGGAGCCATGCGCTCCGGTAGGTCGCAGAGACAACGAACCAAGCGCCGTGCTGCCTCCAATATTAGATTCGGGGCACGCTGCACATCGGCGAGACGCTGCTCAAAAGTATGCGGCGGCTGCGAATCGCTACCGGCTGCTGGCTTGTTGTCCGGCTCGGGCGAGGGGATGCCTTGCGGGTCCATGTCGGCCATCTTGCTTAGACTCCGTTCGTGACCGGATGGGGCTCATCGGTCACCGTGTAGCCCAAGTCGCGCAGCTTCTGCTTGACCAGCTCGCGCTGCTCCTTGGAATAGGTCACGTCGTCCTCGATCTTGAACGGCATGTCGATGTTCAGCGTCTTGACAAGGATGTTCAGCGCGTAGTCGCGGGCGCGTAGATAGCGCAGTTCTTCCGGCGTCATGGCCGATTCGCTGCCATCCGCGTTATAGCGGCGCAGTCCGATATCCTTGATCGGCATGGGGTCGTTCAGCACGGGAATCAGCACCGGCACAAATTTCGGTGTGCGCCATGCGCGGAACTGGTAGAAGATCATGAGTGGGTCCCTTTTCCCGTCACGGTCATCCGCACTCAGCGCACGCGTCATCAGTTCCATACTGCCGGGGTCGTCCAGCAGCGCGAGGCCGAAGACCGCGCCGACGCACACCCCGTAGTTTTTTGCCGCTAGATAGGGCTTCAGATCGGCGATGCGCTGCTCCGGTGGCACGGGCATCTGCGCCATTGTGAGCAGAAGGTTCTTGTTTTCCTCCTCCTTTGGAGGTTGGAGCTTCGCTTTCAGAATCGGGTAGACCTCGGCACGGGGGTTCTCGATCAAGCCAAATACGCTGTTGTCTCTACCGCCCTCTCCCAGCCCGTGCGCCAACAAAAGAGCTGATTCCAGCGTAGGCACCTTTCGCAGAAAGCTATAGGCAATGTACCTCGTGGTGCTGCTTGTGTTTGGGTCATCCGCGATAGCGCGGACCTCCGGCACGATGGCATTCTGTTGCCGGCGAACATAAGCATAAGCTTCATCCCACTGCCGGTGGTTGATCATTTGTGCCAGGCTAGGCATATCCGGTTGCTCCTGTATGACTTGATCTTGCGCAGCACACACCTGTGGTACTGCTACGCTGCAGGTGAGCAGCAGACTCAGGCAAAAACGCCTTGCCCAGCGTTGTCGGACGGTGGTGCCCATACGCTGCTCAACAGTTCGCGGCGGCGGAATCCAGCGAGGGGGCGGCTGCGAATCGTTACCGGCTGCTGGTTTGTTGTCCGGTTCGGGCGAGGGGATGCCTTGCGGGTCCATGGCGGCCATCTTGCTTAGACTCCGTTCGTGACCGGATGGGGCTCATCGGTCACCGTGTAACCCAAGTCACGCAACTTCTGCTTGACCAGCTCGCGCTGCTCCTTGGAATAGGTCACGTCGTCCTCGATCTTGAACGGCATGTCGATGTTCAGCGTCTTGACAATGATGTTCAGCGCGTAGTCGCGGGCGCGTAGATAGCGCAGTTCTTCGGGTGTCATGGCCGATTCGCTGCCGTCCGCGTTATAGCGGCGCAGTCCGATATCCTTGATCGGCATGGGGTCGTTCAGCACGGGAATCAGCACCGGCACGAACTTCGGCGTGCGCCAGGCGCGGAACTGGTAGAAGATCATGAGTGGGTCCCTTTTCCCGTCACGGTCATCCGCACTCAGCGCACGCGTCATCAGTTCCATACTGCCGGGGTCGTCCAGCAGCGCGAGGCCGAAGACCGCGCCGACGCGCACCCCGTAGTTTTTTGCCGCTAGATAGGGCTTCAGATCGGCGATGCGCTGCTCCGGTGGCACGGGGATTTGCGCCATCGTGAGCAGGAGATCCCTGTCGCCTTCTTTTGCAGGTGGTCGCATCTGCCCCTTCAGAATAGGGTAAACCTCGGAACGAGGGTTCTCGATCAAGCCGAGTACGCTTGCTTGACCTCCTCCTTTACTAAAGCCTTGCGCCAGTAGCGTCGCCGATTCAAGCGTGGGAACTTTCCGCAGAAAGCCGTAGGCAATTTCCATCGCGGTACTGCTCGTCCTTGGATCGCTCACGATAACGCGGACTTCCGGCACGATGGCATTCTGTTGTCGGCGAACATAGGCATAAGCTTCATCCCACTGTTCGTGGTCGATCATTTGTGCCAGGCCAGGCATATTCGTTTGCTCCTGTATGACTTGATCTTGCGCAGCACACACCTGTGGTACTGCTACGCTGCAGGTGAGCAGCAGGCTCAGGCAAAAACGCCTTGCCCAGCGTTGTCGGACGGTGGTGACCATGCCGTTTTCTTCTCCGTTGACGATTCAGACTTGTTGAGTAGTGCGATCCCGCGTGCCGTAACAATCTCAGAATACTTCGAAGAGGACACAATCTTCGGCACCGTCTTGCAGCACAGCATCTTGCCGCCCACATGCCAGCCATTGCCAACATCCTGTTGCCGTCCTCGTTGCCGGGTATTGGCGTCCAGTGGACCAATGCCGTTCAAACCGGTATAGACATACATCAGCATCCGACGAGACCAGAAATCCTCCAGGTTGTGGCGTTCATCCCTGCCTTGAATTTGCACGTGAACATCGTCCCCCTCGGGGTTATGCGTTGCGGGGTGCCATAGTCCGAGAAAATGCCCGATCTCGTGGGCGAACGTCTGGATGAGCTGATCCTGACTGGAAGGCTGGCCGCCATGCATCTGCTCGGCGGCCACCAGGGCGGTATTGCAAAGCCCCCAGCCAATGCCACTACCGATTGTGGATTCCACCACATACATGTTCAGATGCCTCGCCTTGCGATTCAGACTGGTCACCGCCGGGAACTCGTTCACTGCAGGTTGCCCGTCTTTGGCAGGCTTGACGGTCATCGCCCCTGCCTGCGTCAAGTCGACGGTGTCATTCAGCCATTGCTTGACCTCAAAGCGAACCCCCGCTGCCCGCCAGATGTCATTGATCTTGTTGAAGATGGGTTCAAGCTTTGGACGCTGAAGGGACGGAGGAACCCGTGGAATCTCCGGCTTGCCGGCCTGCCCGATGGACACAAAATGCACAGCCACAGCGACGTTGACGGGGTCGTAGACCTGCACAGCCAGTGTGTGTAGTAGCGGCCCGCTGGGACTGCCATAGCGCACTTCAATTGCGGCGGTCGTTCCTTCCGCTTTGTTGCGCAGACCAGCGATTCCCGTCAACTCGATCAAGTCACCCGTCGCCTGACTGATCTTGACCGTGCTCTCATCCGTGCTGACGAAGCTCAGCGGCACGCTTGCCCCGACATGCAGGCGCAGCAGCAACAGGTCAATTCTCTGTCCAGCCATCAGGCTCACGATTGGCCCTTCATGCTCCCGGTAGCCGCGCTCGTCCAGTTCGGGCCTGCTCGGATGAAAGGTGGCCGATTCGTTGTACCGCGCGAAACGCACCGGTACAAACCGGTGTCCATCGTAGATTTCGCGTGCCAGCGGTTTTGGCGACGGTCCCGGCTTGGCAGATCCGACCGTGCCTTTGTCTTTCGGTCGTGGCGGGGGCGGGACGGTACATGGCTCCATGGTGCCCGGAGGGGCGCTGCCGCCGCCCGCTGCCAGCTTGGCGACGAAGTCGGGGTGAAACTGCTTGACGTTCGAGCCAGTGAGATCGCGGTGAAAGCCAAACGCCTGCGACGGATCGATCTTGCTGCCAGCGAGTTCGTGCCGCTCAATTTCGCCATTGGGCTCGAAGCCGCTGTCCACCTGAAAGCGCAGGATCGCGTCCTCGATTTCGATGTGGTCCAATTTGTCATCGGGCGTCTGCGACACAGCCACTTGCCCGGGACGTACGGACCGATAAGGCTTGTCGTAGTAACCCAGCACCATCAGGCGACGCTTGGCACCCTGGATGCCCATCGTCGTTGTGCCGTCGGTTTTCTCGTCATCGCTGTAGTCACGCGCGGTCAACTGGATCAGCGTGCCAAGAATTTCCAGTTCGCCTGTGATGCCGGGTTGCAGGCCCGGCAAGAGAATCTGGCCGTTGGCCCCAGTCGTGCCTTCGCTGTCCGTTTGTCCAGGGATGCGCAGTTTGTAGCTGAGGCCAGCCAACCCGCGCTCGGCCTCAGTGCGGGAGATACCCGGAAACAGTTGGAAATAGATGCGCAATGGGCGCAGCGGTAGCACCACCTTGCACACCGCGCCGCCCGGCTTGAGGGTCAACTCCGGATTCGGCGCGGGCCACGCGGGCGTTCTTGCAGGCGGCTTTTGCGAAGGATGTGTGGAATGGGTCGCCATAAGCCGTCTTATAGAATTTCAATCTTTACGGTTTCGCCGAACTCGGCTAGCTTGAGCGCAGTCTCCCCGTGCGCATTGGTCACGCCTTCGATGAGGCTGCCATCGGCGCGCGTAATGCGGTAAGCCTGGTACGGTGCAAGGTGGTCGGTGCCATCCCAATGCAGCTTGTAGAAGCCCCCGTAACCTTTGCCGAAGCTCGGCATCGGCACGCTGGCAGTCTTCGGGCCGGTCAATTGCTTGCTGCCCGCGTGAACCGTCCATGCGCCGCTGGTGCCGCTCTCGATGCCGCTGGGCGTCATGCGGTAGTAAGTGCCTCCAACGTTGAACACGATCTCCTTGGCGGCGGTGACTTCGATCCTGCCTTCGGTGCTGGTGACCTTCAGGGTGTCGCGCGCCACGACTTCCATTTCGTTGTCTTGCGCCTGCACCGCGACTTTGCCCTTGCGGGCGATCAGCTTCACGTCTTCGGTATGGCCGCACAGCGAGACACCTTTGGCCGCGCTGCCGACAATGCTGTGACCCGCAGACATAGACAAATGCTTGCCGGTGGTCAGCGCCGTATGGTCGCCGCTGTGCAGGTGTGTGGTCTTCGGTGTCGTACTGGCGATCCCGGCAGGACTCGCCATGACCATCATCGGCTGTGACAGTTCGCCCAGCGCTTCGCCCGTCCCTTTGATGGCGTCGTTCTGTTCGGCAATGGCCTGCGCCACATTCTTCTGTTCGTCGGTCTGCGCGAGTGCCGCCACGCTGGCATCCAGCACGTTGCGGGCTTCGGCCAGTGCCTGTTCCAGCCGCCGGATCGTTTCCCGCATTGCCAGCACATGGCCGTCTGCGTTACGTCGGGCCTCGGTGGTGATCAGCATCCCGTCTGCACGGATGGCCCCCTTGCCATCGGTGCGCAGCTCGAAGCCCTCGCCGCGCTTTTCCTCGCGCCCCTGCCAATCGTTCACGCGCACGTTGTGGCCGAGCGCCAGCAGGCTGTTCTGGTGGGCCGAGGCGAGCTGTACCTGCTGCTGGCCCTGCGTGTCGTCATAGAGCGTCTGGTTGCGGCCTTCGCCAAATAGCTCTTTACTCTGGTAGCCGGACAGCGCGTGCTGATCCGGCAGGTTCCACGTCGGCAGATTTTCCTGATTGTTCACCACCCCGACGATGATCGGCCGATCCGGATCGCCGCCCAGGTAGGCCACAACGACCTCCTGTCCGATGCGCGGCAGGTGCGTGTTGCCGAAGCGGCTTCCCGACGCAAAATTGGCGACGCGAATCCAGCAGGAACTGTTCTCGTCGTTGTTGCCGTAGCGGTCCCAGGCAAACTCGCAGCGCACGCGACCGAAACTGTCGGTCCAGATTTCCTGATTGGCCGGACCGGTGACCTTCGCGACATGCGTGCCGCCGATGTAGGGCTTCCTGACCCATTCGGGCCGGAACATCTCGCGGGTCGGCTGTGCCTCGAATTCCACCTCGCAGCGCCATTGCTGGCCGCTGCCCGAGAACTCGCCCACATCCTCGATCAGCAGGCGTGTATCGAAAACCAGGTACTCGCAGTTGGCCTTCCTGCGCAGGGAGCGCGCGAGCGTGAACGTATTGCCCGGTGCCATCGCGCGGACATTCCCCTTGCCGCGCACACGGTGTCCATGCTGCCGGATGGCTTCCATGCGGATGCGCGCCCGCATGTCCCCCTCGGCGCGGGCTTGCTTGCCGCCCATGGGCTCGGCGTGGTCACCCGGCCAGTCGAACCGCTCGTAGGTCGAATGACTGGTGTCGCGCGGTGCTTCGGCAGACACGTTGAGGTCAGCGCGCGGTTGCTTGAAATCGTAATCCCCATGCGTCCATTGGCCGGTGATCAGCCGGTCGCGCGCCTCAAACTGATAGAGGTGTTCTTCGTCGACCCGGTCAGAGGATGGATACCAGCTAATGATGTGATACGCGGCACTGGGAATGACCTTGAAAGCCCCGTTACCATCGGTCAGCACCAGACGGTGATGACCATCTGAATGCTCGAAGAAGAACGATATGCCCCATTCTGCGAGCAGGCGCCGCACGAATTGGTAATCGGTTTCACCGGCCTGCAATTGATATTCGCGCTGAGGATATTGGCTATCCAGCAGGCGACGCTCGACGGGGAAGGTGTAGTTGCTGAGTACCGCTTCGACGATTTCCAGTACGTTCATGTTCTGGAACCGCTTGTAGTTGCTCGTCAGTGTTGCCAGCCACAGCCACGGACGCAGGGTCAACCGGTACAGAATGCGCTCGTTGTCATAGAACGGCCCCCGAACTTCCGTGACGAGGCCGGTGATTTCCCGCGTGCCCTGACCCAGGCCGCCGGCTTGGCCGCTGCCAGATCCGTCCAGTTCAATACTGACGGTGAGTTCCTTACCCTGCATGGCCTCCATATCAAGGTCGCCTGCCGGGCCGTAAAGGGCATTGCGGTCGTCGGGGGTCTTTAACTCCAGTTCGTACTCGAAAAGGGCGTTAATGCCCTCAGTGCCGGATATGCGGGAAAACACCAGCAGCGGCTGTCCCATCAGTTCCGGCAACCCCTCACCGGACACGGTGACGGTACGAGAAGAGAGCAGCAAGCGGTTACCCATGCAAGTAAGCTCCGTGATGTCAGGCGCACTCCGAGCATTCCTGACGCGACGCGAAACAACCCAGGCCACCTTACGTGACTTGGGCTCCCGAAAAAATCCGCTACTCCGATGAATTCAGCTTCACAAGGCTATCGGCTTGGAAACGGGGGTGTCTATGAGACTATTCCGGAATTGAACCCAGACAATTCGTAGTCATGCGGAAATTACAGAGATCTTGGATGGCACTGCGAACAAGCATGCCGCCAATTCGGCCAGCCATCGCGTGCGACCGGATCGCGCTAAGCCACGTCCACCTCGCCACAAACCTCATCGACATGCCGCCTACAAGGCTTGCTGAGGCCTAACTTGGGTGGATTGAGGATGGGCCCCGCATCAAGGGCGCTAACCTCAGCGCACCAGGTGCAGCTCTACGGCAATTTCGCCCTTACGCGATCCAGCCAGGTCGGCGGTAGGTCCACGACGCCATTATTTTCGGTCGCCCCCAAATCGTATTGCACGAAAATTGGATTCCAAATCAAGCTATGCCGATCAGGGTCTAAATATGTGCGCTCGGCCAGTAACTCCCCAGTGCGGGTCTCATACAGACGAAATAGCGTGCCGTACTCGCGCGGAAGATAGCAAATTTCGCCTATGTATTGGCCTGTAGGAGAACGCTCTCGCTCGCATTGATACCGGGCTGATCGGCTCATTGCGTTGCAGCCATAAATCAGCGAGCTAACCAGAGCCACGAGAATGACCAGCAACTTAGCCAGAAATTTGACGAGGCGTGTCATAGCTCAAACTCCACTATGATCGGATTTAGAAGATGCAAGACCATCCGGTCTGAATATAGGATCTGGTCGCCCAAGGATTTCCGGCATGCCCGGACCCGCCACGCGAACGGTACGATTGGAAGCCGATGGCAAACGAATACCCATGCGAAAACGCTCCGCCGCAGGTGAAGTAGCAAGATCCGCAAGGCCATGAGGCTTGAACCTGATGTACCTTGCGCCAGTGCTGGCGCACCGATCCGCAAGTGATTTTCATAAACACCAGGACGGTATCGTGCAGCGAGAAACGCTATGCCGCAATCGGACAAGTACGAAATTCGATGAGAAATTTGGCGATGAGGGCGGCTATGAAACGATCAGAAAAGCGGCTACCGTTCGGTTCATTCAGCACCCCGTAGGTGCTCAGGCGCGAGCCGGCATGCTGCACCATCGAGGATGTGGAAGCGTTCTAACTTCCAACGGAACACCCTGCCACCCTCCTCCGCAACCGCCCCATCGCCACCCACACCGCCAAAACCGAAGGCGCCTGTGCACCCGCCGACATCGCGCATCGAAAGACGCTTCTGGCGTTTCGCTAATGGCTGAACGCGCCCGTCAAGATCCGCTTGTTGTGGCGTTCGATCCATGAAAATAGGCACCAAAATCAAAGCCGAACCTCGCAAAGCCGAACCTCGGCTACGTTCGGCGATTAGGCTGGTGGCGGTCGCCGCCGCTGCCGTAATTCTTGTTCTCTATGGCTTGGATGTTAGAGACAGATCCACTGCGCACGAATGCAAGCGGGAGAATTCTGGCGACTACATCGCTGAAACCTGCTATTTAGCGCGTGAGTACGGCACTTTGTTTCGCCTTTATGCTGCGCGTAGCGATGAATTACTCGCAGAACGCACGTACCTTGACCCCAACGCTCCGCGCCTACTTTGGTTTCACGACCACGTGCTGTATGACATCGGGGCGCGCGATGGCAAGGGCTATGTAACACTGCCCCCGACACGTTGGGACTGGCTACGGGCTAGACTCCCGTAGCGCACGAAGGCGCCTGCTTCCGTTCGTGGAATGACAGCCGTGAACCGACAGTTTGGGAGGGGGCACAGGCGCGACACGCGCCGAACCTATGCAGCCCCCCTACCTCAAAGCAACCCCTGCACCCGATTCAAAGCCGCATCCAACTGCTGCTTCAACGGCGTCAGCAAGCAATGCAGGCCGTGACTGTCTTCTACCTCGTCACTGTCGTAATCCAGCAATCTCAGAACAGAGCCAAGGCCCGCGCTAACGCGTAGCAAGTCGGCACAGCTTTCTTGCGCAATGCCTTGGGCGTCGTTGCGCAGGGCGTCTAGTTGATAGGCTAGTTCCTGGACGCTCAGCTTTGTGGGGGTGTCTGCTGGGAAGGTGATGCGGATCAGGTCGGCGAGCAGGTCGGATTGCCGGGAGAGGGTGAGCGTGCGCTCGGGTGGATTGACGTAGGTGGTTTGCTCGGAGCGAGCGAGGGTGTCAGACATAGCGGCTTCCTAGTTTGGGTTGGAAGACCCGCCGCTCATTTCCACGTGAGGGTGGCGGGCCCGCAGCGAGGGTGGAAATACCGGAACGTAGGAACCGGCCAGCCCGAAAGCTGCCCCGCTCGGCCCGCCGTAGACATACTACGCGCGCACGAACGCACGGACACAAAAAAGCCACAAATAGCGGCTGTCCGCCTACGTTTTCCGGGTTTCCACGCCCGATCACCTTTGTTTGAGGTGATCGGAGGATTGTCGAGGAGGTTTGGGGTGGGTGTCAATCAGGAGGGGCTTGCCTTGTGGACGGCGCCGGCTGCCCGGCTCCCCGTCAAGGCCTCTTCTGAATCGAGGGAAGCGAGACACCCATGTCCGAGTTCTGCCGGAAAGCCCCCCTCCCACGGTCGCATGACCGATCCCGGGAAATTGCAAGCACTATCGAGCAACGCGAACGGGCGCTCCCAAAAAAGCACGCTCATTTCCGCCGTTTCGACATTTTGACCAAGAAATCCGCCACGATGGCGAGGCGCAGATCGCATGGCCAATCACTATGTACTGGGCAGTCTTGATGCCGCTACAATCGCACCGATCGATCATTCGTGTAATGCGCACCGCGCCCCAGCCATGCCGAACTCGCCCCAAAATATTTTTCTCGACGCGAACGTCTTGATTCAGGAAGGTAAAGAAGGCAGTGCCATCATTGAGCGACTAGTTGACCTCGTCGACGCTGGGCTGGTATCAGTGCTGACGACAGATCTAACCATGACAGAGGTGTCGAAGAAGCACGCTGAGAATGACCTCGAAGTGGTAAAGGAATACGCTCGCCCCCATTTTCGGGCAATCTTGAACGATGCCCTAGGTGCAACGCTCCCATCGATCAGAAAAGCTGACCTCAAAGAAGCGTTGTTAAAAAAGTACAACAAGTCCACTGCGCGAATGTTCAAAGCGCTGGAAGCGACGGTTCTTTCCATCGATGATGTACGGCCATCTGAAGTATTGGATGCGTACTCCAAGCGCGAGGGATTTTTTAGCGGCGAGGGGAAAAAGGATCAATTTCCAGATGCCTTCATCTTCGCGTGTCTTCGCAAGATAGCCAACGGCGAATCACCAATCATTATCGTCTCTGCAGATGGGGATTTTGACGGACCGGTGAAGGCTGAGAAAGACATCAAGCATGTAAAATCATTTCCGGCCTTATTTGTGGCACTGGGGTTGGAAATCGAGGCTCCCCAGGTCGAGCAGTTCCTCGAAGATAACCACGATGAACTCGTTTCCCTTTTTGATGCGGAGGTATCTAACTGGGGTCTTCAAGCTTCGGATGTTGCGGACGCGGAAATCGATGAGACAACAGTGATCAATGTGAGGCTAGATCATTTAACTTCGTTCCGCTCGACATTGAACGGTGGAAGTATCCTCGTAGCAGGCTATGCGACCGTGACAGCCGATGTGTCCTATACACACCCCGACTGGGATACTGCGTCCTGGGATTCAGAGGACAAGGTCGCTACTCCATGGCGAGACGTTAGCGGCGAAACCGAGGTCGATTTTCAGGTCAGATTTTCGATGTCGGTTTCCGTGGACAAATTTGGCCAGCCTGTTGCGCTAGATAATTTGAGTTTTCTTGACGATTCTTTCGTCTACATCAATATAGCTCCATACGAGACTTACAAATAGACCCACAACTCCCGTGACGTGAGAAAACCGCCTCATCGGCCGAAGTCGTCTCGCTGACATGTCGAAACTGTAAATAATAAAATTCTCATCTTCATCTACGCCCCCATCGAACGACTTGGTTAGTCGAGTTTATGAGCACCCTATACTAGCAATCTTTCGCCGCTCTTATTCCACTACGACATTGCCTCGACCACTCGCGACCCCTGGTGAGCGGCCGCTAATTTTGGAATCGCGCACCAACACTGCAGTAAAATAGCGCAATTCCCCCATACACTCACCCTGAATTTTTTGCAATACTCATAGCACGCAACATCGACCCCATTCAAAAATTTACACGCACCAATGGAGAAGGGAGACTATAATAATGAGCAAAGGAGGTTAATATCAATGAAGCTCATAGAAATCGCTATGCCAATCATACTAATTGGCTTCGCATTCCTACTAAAATTACTAGTCGATAGAACGGTCACTGTGCCGGATACCATTTCGTCAATACTAGATCTTCCAGCCGATATAGCATTCTTCAGTCTTTCAGTAATCGTTAGTTTTACGCTTACCAAGACGGATAATCGAGATAATGGTTTGATGTATTTTACTGGGTTCATTGTTCTTTCACTACTCGTCGTCTTTCTTTGGCGTCGTTCGCTCTCGACATTTAGCGCCGGGAAAAGACTAATCCCTGCAATTGCGGGCGTTATAAATTACGCCATCACCCTCACGATGGCTGCCCATGCAGTTAATTTAGTGAAGGCTGGATGAAATGGAAATCAAAGACATCTACACAGTTGCAGCACTCACCTCCGCTATCGCACTCATATTTGCAGTCCTCATGCACTTGATGTCAAAGATGCGAAATGATAGATATGACTTAGAGCTAAAAAAAATGCAACTCGACGTCATGAGGCATTCGCTAGAACTCAAGTCTTATGAGGCAAACGAGGCCTTAATGGCAGATCCCTCAAGGTGGAGAAGTGTCAATCATCTTATTCTAGAGTCATTGAGGTCTCAGGGAAATACCACCCCAGAAAATAAGAACGGATCAATCAATACTTCATTCTTCGATTCCTCAGGCGTTGACCTACGAAAGATTAGTGAGATAAAAAAGAGAGTCTTCGTTCTAACTCCATTTCACCCGAAGTACGAGAAAACTTATCAGATTATTAAATCAGTTTGCTCGAGACTAGGTCTTGACTGCATGCGCGGCGACGAGGAGTTCAAACCAGGTGCAGTTTTATCCCATATTCTTGAACTGATCGCACAAGCATCGATTGTAATCGTCAACATTGACGGCCGAAATCCGAATGTTTATTACGAACTCGGAATTGCTCATGCAATGGGGAAAAGAACTATCTTGGTTGCTTCCGACATAGAATCCGTTCCATTCGATGTAATGACACAGAGAATTGTTTTGTATAAAACAAATGAGGAGCTTGAGCACAACCTCACATCATTCTTGGCACGGAGCTTCGTTGATGCATAGACCCTCATTTATGAGAACTACTTCTAGCAGATGACAGCGTCGAATTTCGTAGTCTGAGCGCGATTCGCTGCGCATCGCTTTGCCGTCGGAGCAGCAATGCTCTCCCGCCCCTCTTATTCATTGGTGCTTGGAACTGGAGAAGGTGCCATCCTTGGTGTTCGATCTTCTCCCATACCAGCACTTGCGGTTCGCTATTCTCGCGCCCTCGACTAGCCAGCCAAGCGTTGGCGCTGTGCCGTAAGCAGCGTCGCACCAGGTGGCGAGGATTGAGGCGCTGCTCCACGCGCTCAACAATCGTCTTGGTCGAATTGATCTCGTGCGTTCGATTGGCCGGTCTCGCCTCGACATCGAGGATGATTCGCCCCTGGGGGGGACGATCAGATAAATTGTTGAGTAGGCACCCAAATCAAGGCTTGGGGAACAGCGTCCCGAACACCGCCGCGGCGGAACCAACGGCGGGCCAAATTTAGGTGGGGAACCTCACGTAGTATGTACTCGGAGCGGATACCCAGGCAGTAGCTAACACAATCACCTCAGGTGGCGCAATGTGCGGCGGTACGGCTGTAGTAGAGTGCGAGGTGCCGGCGCAGTTCGCCAAGGTCGAAGAATCGATCAATGACACGCAGCGTGATTGCGCGGCACGTGATCGCCAAAGTTGAAGAAGTAAAACAGCCTTGCTTCGATTCATCGTGTCGCGCCATCGTGACCATATCCGGCTATTGGCCGCACGTATCTAGAATTGTCAGTCGATCCGCATATCAAGGGACCTCCGACACTATCGGACCACTGCCGTCATACGCGGCCCAATTCGAATGTGTCGGCAAGGAACGCCGGCAGCAGACATGCTGAAGTAGAAGTTAGTTCGCACTAGCCGAAAGTTGATCTGCCTCATCAATCATTTTTCTGGCGATCAAGCGTAGCAGTTGCCAGCGCTTCGCCTTGTCATTGCAGCACACTGAGCGGCAATGACCTGTACTGTGAGGCTTGCAAGCGGATCCAATTTACTCGCGGCTATGGCTGCAATAGTTGCGCCGTCTTTGCCGTCCGGCGCGAAATTGGTTTCAGGAAACAACCAACTGACACCGTCCTGGACCTGATGACGGACGACGTGATCTTCATGCTCGTCGGCCAGCCCCCTCTTCGGCAATAAGGAGTTCGCCGCAGCTTCGTAAGGCATGAAGAACGTCCAGATCGACGGTGCTTAAGATATCCAGAAGGTCCAGGTCCTTGGCGATTGGGCTTATCTGCGCAACCATATCCGGATAACCATCACCCCGCCTGGCGGCAGCCCTGCCATGCGCCATTCCGGCTATACGCTGAGCATCCTGCGCAAGGAAGCCGACGGGCGTTGGCGGCTTACGCGGGATGCGAATCTGCTGGCGGCGGAGGTCGCAACAACGCCATCATGATGGCGCCGCGCGGAGAACAGCAGGGACAAGATAGTCGTTGTGCATCGCATCATAAAAGCCCGGCTACTACCCCACATGGCGTTCCCACCCCATATCGCCAATAATGATCTCACTGCCATTGCCGGACGAGGGCGACCATGCTTTATAGTCCCGATGCAATTCGTACCGTCGCCCTGCTGGGGCACGCGGGGTGCGGCAAGACCTCCCTGGTGGAGGCGCTGCTGCACAAGGGAGGTGCGCTGCACATGCCTGGCAGCGTGGAGCGCGGCACCACGGTCTGCGATTTTGATCCGCTGGAGCGCAAGTACCACCACTCGCTCACCACCGCGGCGGCCCACCTCCACTATCGCGATACCCGCATCTACCTGCTGGACACGCCCGGCTATCCGGATTTCTCCGGGCTGTCGATGAGCGCCCTGGCGGCGGTGGAGACGGCTGCCATCGTCATCAACGCGCAGACGGGCATCGAGATGACGACGCGGCGCATGATGGCCTGGGCGCAGGCGCGCAAGTTGTGCCGGATGATCGTGGTCAACGGCATCGACAAGGAGAAGGTGGATCTGCCCAAGCTGCTGGCCGATATCCAGGAGGCGTTTGGCAAGGAGTGCTTGCCGATCAACCTGCCGGCGGGGCGCGGCGGCGAGGTGGTGGATTGTTTCTTTAACCCGGCTGGGGAGGCGGATTTCCTGTCGGTGGCGTCGGCGCATGAGGCGCTGGTGGATCAGGTGGTGGAGATCGATCCGAAGCTGATGGAGTTGTATCTGGAGCAGGGCGAGCAGATTGCGCCGGAGCAGTTGCATGCGCCGTTCGAGCGGGCGCTGCGCGAGGGCCATCTGGTGCCGATCTGCTTTACCTCGGCGGCCAGCGGGGCTGGTGTCACGGAGCTGCTGGATGTGTTTGTGCGGCTGCTGCCGAACCCGGCCGAGGGCAATCCGCCGTTGTTCTATCGTGATGCGGGCGAGCGCCGGGTGGCGATTCGCGCGGAGCCGGTGCCGGACAAGCATGTGCTGGCGCATGTCTTCAAGATCACGATGGACCCGTATCTGGGCAAGATGGCTGTGTTCCGCATCCACCAGGGCACGGTCACGCGTGACAGCCTGCTGTTTATCGGCGATGCGCGCCAGCCGTTCAAGGTGGCGCATCTGCTGATGCTGCAGGGCAAGGAGCGCGTTGAGGTGCCGCAGGCCGGGCCGGGCGATATCTGCGCCGTGGCCAAGATCGACGAGATCGCCTTTGATGCCGTGCTGCATGATGCCAGCGAGGACGGCAACATCCATCTGGCCCCGCTTGACTTCCCTACCCCGATCTACGGCCTGGCGATCGAGCCGGCGCGCCGCGGCAACGAGCAGCGCTTGTCGGAGGTCCTGCAGAAGCTCGGCGCGGAAGACCCTTGCCTGCGCATCGAGCATCCGGCGGGCACCAATGAGACGGTGATGCTTGGCCTGGGTGAGCTGCAACTGCGCTGCGCGCTGGAGCGCCTGACCGGCCAGTACAAGCTGGAGGTGGTGACGCGGCCGCCGAAGATCGCTTATCGCGAAACCATCGGCGGCAAGGCCGAGGGGCATCATCGCCACAAGAAGCAGACGGGCGGTGCCGGCCAGTTTGGCGAGGTGCAGCTGCGTGTGGAGCCGCTGCCACGCGGCGCGGGCTTCGAGTTTGTCGATGCGGTCAAGGGGGGTGCGATTCCGGGCCAGTTCATCCCCGCCGTGGAAAAGGGGATCCGCCAGGTGCTTGAGTGCGGGCCGCTGGCGGGCTTTCCGATGCAGGACGTGCGCGTTACCGTGTTCGATGGCAAGAGCCATTCGGTGGATTCGAAGGAGGTGGCGTTCGCGGCGGCGGGGCGCAAGGCCTTTATCGAGGCCGTGCTCAAGGCGCGGCCGAGCGTGCTGGAGCCGATCGTGGATATCGAGGTGACGATGCCCGAGGCGGCGATGGGCGACATCATCAGCGACCTCTCCGCCAAGCGTGGCCAGGTGCGTGGCACGCGCACCGCGGCGGGCAACAGCGTTCTGGTGGCGGGACAGGTGCCGTTGTCGGAGTTGAACGACTATCAGTCGCGCCTGAACAGCATCACAGGCGGCCACGGCAATTACACGATCCAGCTCAGTCACTACGAAGCCGTGCCACCCGCCCAGCAGCAGGTGATGGCGTCGCAGCATAAGGCGCATGGCAACGGGCCGGACTGATGGGATGCAGGCATACGGTGTTGCCGGGATGCGCATGGCGATGAAGGCCGCCGGGCTTGCGCTATGGCTCGGCTGTCTTCTGCCGTGCCCTGCCCTTGCGGCGCTGCAAGACCAGTTCCTGTATTTTCCGGCCAAGGCGGCGTTGCCGGAGTTGCTTGCTGGCGGGCTGAAGGCGTGGCCGTCTTCGCAAGACTTCAAGGGCTTGGTGGCCGAGCCCGCCGGGCCGGTACGTGCCACCGCGATTGTGTTCCATGGCAATGCCGGACATGCCGGCCACCGTCGAGCCTACGCCGCAGCGCTGGCGCCCCAGGGCGTGCGCGTGATTCTTGCCGAGTACCCGGGCTACGGACCGCGCCCGGGGCCGTTGGGCGAAGTCAGCCTGGTGGCCGATGCGGAGCAGATCATTGCGCAGGCCTATCGCCAATACGGCGCCCCGCTGCTGGTGATCGGCGAATCGCTGGGGGCTGGCGTTGCCGCCGCGGCCGCAGCGCACCAGCGGGACAAGACAGCAGGCCTGATGCTGATCACGCCGTGGGACACGCTGCAACATGTTGCCTGCTACCACTATCCCTGGCTGCCGGTGTCGTGGCTGCTGCGAGACCGCTATGACAGCGCGGCCAACCTGGCGCGGTTCGACCGGCCGGTTGTGGTGGTGGTTGCGGAGCGCGACAGCATCGTCCCGGCGCGCTTTGGCGTGGCATTGCACAAGGGGCTGATAGCGCCTCGGCTATTGTGCGTACTGCCTGATGCCGAGCACAACGATTGGTTTGGGCGGGTGGACGGTGGCTGGTGGCGCGATGCCGTTCGATTTTTGCTCGGGGGTTCGGATTAAATCGTTTCCTCGACATTCGGCCATACCCGCACCTCAAACCGATCGGGCGGAACCGGCTCCGAATACAAATAGCCTTGGGCAAAATCACAACCCACGGCGACGAGGAAATCGCGTTGCTCCGTCGTCTCCACGCCCTCGGCAATGACCTTCAATCCCAGCTTATGAGCCAGCATGACCATGGCCTCGCAAAGCGCCTGATTGTCGCCGTCGGAGCCGAGGTTCTGCACGAATGAGCGGTCGATCTTGAGGTAATCGATGTCGAAGCGCTTGAGATAGGCCAGGGACGAGTAACCGGTGCCGAAGTCGTCGATCGAGACGCCGATTCCCGCATCGCGGAAGGTCAGCAGCTTCTTGTTCAGTTCAGCGTCCAGCAGCAGGCCCTCCGTGATTTCAACCACCATGCTCTGCCCCGGCATCCCTTCCCGCATGAGATAGTCGGACCATTGCGCACAAACCTGGCTGTCTTGCCGAATCTGCATCGGCGACATGTTGACGCTGATCTGGAAAGACGGATGGAATCGGTTGCGCCATTGACGGGCCTGATGCACGGCCTGCTTGAACACCCAATCCCCGATCGGCACGATGAGCCCCGTGTCTTCGGCCAGCGCAATGAAATCCAGCGGACTGATCGTGCCGCGCTCAGGGTGCAACCAGCGGATCAGGGCCTCGGCTTTGCGGATTTCCCCTGTCGCCAGGTCAACGATGGGCTGGTAGTAGACCTGGAACTGCCCGCCAGGCAGGGCGGCGCGCAGATCGCTGGTGAGACGCAGGCGCTTTTCCGCCGCCACGCGCAAGTCGGGCGTGAAGTAGTTGAAACGATTGCGCCCGGCGTTCTTGGCCGCGTACATGGCCTGGTCGGCATTCTTGAACAGGACGTCCAGCTCGCTGGTGTCGTCGGGGTAAAGCGTGACGCCGACGCTGGCGGAAATGAAAGCCTCATCCGCGCCGAGCGCGAAGGGCTCGGCCAGCTTGTGGATGATGGCCTTTGCGATGCGTTCAATGCTTTCGGTATCGCCCGTGTTGGGCAGAATGACGGTGAACTCGTCACCGCCAAGGCGAGCGACGATGTCCGATTCGCGCACGCACGAAATGATGCGCCTGGCCGCCTCGATCAGCAGGATGTCTCCTGTGTCGTGTCCCAGGGAGTCATTGACCTCCTTGAAGCGATCCAGGTCAATCAGCATCAGGGCCATGCGCTGCTCGGAGCGATGCGCCAGGCTGGCTTCGTGCTCGAGCCGGCTGTGAAACATCTGGCGATTCGGAAGATGGGTCAGCGCATCGAAATTGGCCTGTTTCCAGATCGTCGCCTCGAATGCCATCCGGTCCGACAGATCACGCCCCACGGCCAGCACCGAGTTCACCTTGCCCGAGCGGTCGATCTCTGGCGTCAGGCGGATATGGGTGCAGTGTTCCTGTCCATCCCTGCTGACCCATCTCAGCTCCATTTGCCCACTTTTTCCGCTTGCAATGGTTTCGGCTATCTTCTGCTCGTAGATCAGCGCATTGGCGCCGCCGGGGACTTCCGATGGCCGCTTGCCGAGCGACTCGGCTAGGCTGCACCCTGCCGATTTACAGAAGGCGGGATTGGCGTAAGTGCGGCGGAGGTCTCGGTCGTAGCGGGTAATGGTGTCCGGCGAGTTCTCGATCAACGTTCGCGACTCCTGCTCCTTGGTGACGAGCTCCGCGGTTCGCTGGTCGACGGTCTGCTCCAGGGAGGCGTTGATCTCGTTGATCTTCTGGATCTTCTGCTTGATGGCCCCACTCATTCTTTCAAAACGCTGCGCGAGCCGGCCTAGTTCATCCCTGCCGCCAGCATCGGTGCGCGCTGGCGCCGGCGCCTCGGCGCCCGTATCGTTGCCGGTGTCGTGCATCTTTCGCACCAGCTCTCTGAGCGGTGCCGAAATGCTGTGGGAAATAAAGTAGGCCAGGAAGATGGAAAGCAGGAAACCCGAGATGCCAACCAGCACGATCTGATTGCGCACGGACTGTGCCTCCGCCGTCAGTTTCTTTTCCGGGATTGTGCTGACCACGATCCATGTCGTGCCGGGAATGCCTGTGTACGCGGCAAGGTAGCGCCCCTCGCGCTTGTCCTCGAAGTCGACGAAGCCACTGGACTCCCCGTTTAGCCCGTTGCTCGCGATCTTCCTGATCAGGTCGGGCTCGGCCGTCCCGTCGGTGTTCGTGGAGATGCCGTCGGTGCGGACAACCAGCTTGTTGCTGCGGGCATCGAGCACGTAGATCTCCGTTCCGCTCCCCAAGGCGACGTCATTGAAGATGGTCGAGAACTGTTCGGGGCGAATGACCAGGACCAGCGTGCCGATCCGCCGATTGTTGCTCTTGCCGATGATGGCACGCACCATCCCGAGGTTTTGTTGCCCAACACCGTTGTCGTAGCTGCCCCAGTAAGGCCGGCCATTCCGATCGGGCGCCTGCTTGACCAGACGCATCACGCCCCGCGTCAGTTGCGCGAACGCCTGGGTGTCCAGGATCCGGTTGTTCTTGTCGAGCAGGTACTTCTGGTTGATGAAGTCAACCGACCCGTAGTGCTGCAGGAGCAGCCGGGTCATATCCTGGCGTGCCTCGTTCTGCTCCTCTGCGCTGCCATTGACCACGTTTGTCAGCGCATTTTGAACGCGATCGGACAGGACAAGAAGGCTGCCCTCCGTCTCGACCTGCTCCATGCGCAGCGCGATGTTCTTGGAGACCTGCTTGACCATCTCCTTGGAGAATACCTCGGCCTTCTGCTTGATCGCGGCGGTCGACTCTACATACGATATGTAGCCCGAGATCAGTATCGGTATCAGCGACAGCAGGATGAACGCGGTCATCAGCCGGTAGCGAATCTCGACACGGCGCAGCAGGTCCAGCGAGAGATAGGCGAAGGCGCTTCGCAGCGAACCTAGGATTGAGCTCATTTGTAATGCATCTTTGCTTCATTCTTGACGGACGCGTCGAGAAGTTTGGCGGCCTGTCTGGGCGTGATCTTTCTGGTCAGCACTTCCTGCATCAAGTGATGAAGCTGCTCGATCGAGTTGGAGGGTAGAACCGAATAGTATGGGCTAGCGGTCACCGGATAGCGGCTGACCATGTTTGTGTAGTCGACCATCTTCTGATCGCTCACGAGCGTGCCCGCGGCTTGCTTGAATGGGGGGATGTTCTGGCGTTTTCTTTGGAGAATGGAGAAGCCTTTCCCGGCAATGAATTCGAGAAAACGCATGGCTGCGGCCTTGTTGGGCGTGTCACACACCGCAAACCCGGTTTCGCTGCCGATCACAGGCACCACACGCTTGCCGGGCGCGTTCCAGGGTGGAATAAACACGCCAACCTCGAAAGGGTTGCCGTGCAGCAAATGGCCAGCCGCCCAACTGCCGTGAAAAGCCATCGCGACCTTGCCCTCCTTGAACAACCGTATGCCCTCATCGTAATCCGTCGCCATGAAGGCGTCTTGCACGTAGCCGCGTTGCGGCATCAGCGCAATACTGGCAAAGATATCGGCTACCTGAGGCGTGTTCAGGTCCAGCGTGCCATCGCCGATTTTCTGCTTCCAGGCTGGCTCGCGCGCCACCACGTTGTTGGCAAAGCCAAAGCTGAAGGGGCCGTTGCCGAGCATGTTCGGGAAGCCGCCGCTCCACATGATGGGTGTGAAGCCCGCAAGCTTGAGCTGCTCGCAAACCATCAGGAACTCGTGGAAATTGGTTGGCAGTTCCTTGATCCCAGCTTTCGCGAACAGTGCCTTGTTGTAGTAGATCAGCGTTGTCGCCACGCCGCCGGATATGCCAAAGCGCTTGGATTGGCGACTGGTCCAGTCCCCCTTGAGCGGGCTGAGCATGTTGTTCCATGCCGATGTGGTGCTCACATCTGTCAGGATGCCTTGATCGGCCAATTCAGCCGCATAGGCGTTCGGGTTGACACTCACCAGATCCGGCAAGTTGCCAGAGGCGATCCGGGGCTTGATATTCTCCTCGACCGAATTGCCAATCATGAACTGCACATCCACGCGGACGTCTGGATTGAGCTTGCTGAATTCAGCCGCAATCTGGAGCATCTCCTCCGGCCAGTCTGGCGCCCATATCAACGCGGTAATGGCGGTCCTGGCGGGCACGGCCGCGCCTGGCGAAGCGTTGTCTTGCTGTTGGCAACCGGGCAAGAACAATAAAAGAAGGCTGACCAGGCCCGTTAGCAGGGCGGCAAACCCAATGCGTCGCGCTTGGTGATTCACTTTGCGGATTCGGGATGGATTAGCCGTGCTTCAGCAGGCACTTTTGACGCAGTGGAAAGCGAACCGCTGGAACTTGCATCGCGAAGGAACCGATGGCGAGGCATGGTGGCGTCCGGGCTGCGATGGCTTGCAACGACATCGACAAGCGTGAATGCGCAGCCAACCCACATCGGGAAACGCTTACGACGGCTGGGATGCGTATGTTTGACCATGACAGCAGATCGGGCGAATTGAGGGGGGCGGTGCCTACACTGCATATCGACAACGAGCGCGAATACTGTACCGGGACAAACCCGAATTTCCTCGCCATGACGCGTAGTTGCCGGTATCGCCAGAGCCAGCATCATAGCCGAATGAGCGCGCCTGACTGGGGATTCAACCGGCGGATTGCTGATTGCTGATTGCTCAATGCCTTGCCCCACTTGTCGCACCAGGGCCAACGATGCGCAGCGTTTGCACCACCAGCGAAAACGCCGGCGAGGGCTGGCGCCTGCTGGGGTAGTACAGGTGGTAGCCCTCGAATTTCGGGCACCAGTCCTCCAGCACGCGCACTAGCTGGCCTGCTTCGATATGCTGCATCAACTCATCTTCGGGCAGCAGGGTGATACCCAGCCCGGCCAGCGCCGCGTCCACCTGGGGCTGTGCGGTGTTGAAGATCAGCTGACCATCGACGCGTACGTTCACCCGGCGGCCTCGGCGCTCGAAATCCCAAACGTACAACCCGCCGGATGTGGCCATACGCTGATTGATGCAGCGGTGCGCCGTCAGGTCATTTGGCGTCCTGGGGATGGGGTGAGCAGCAAGATATTCCGGCGAAGCCACCACCGCCAGACGCAACGGTGGGCCGATAGGCACGGCAATCATGTCTTTGTCGATGGTGTTACCCAGGCGTACGCCGGCATCGAACCGGTCAGCCACGATGTCACGGAAGCCGTAATTCACGTCGAACTCCAGCTTGATGTCCGGATACTCGCGCAGCAGCGGCGTGAGCTTGGGCAGCAAAATGCTGTGTAGCACGTTGTCACCGCAGGTGATGCGCACGGTGCCGGCGGGCTTCTCGCGCAATTCGGTCAAGGCATCGAGCTCCGCCTCGATCTCGTCGAAGCGATGGCCGATGGCCTGCATCAGCCGTTCGCCCGCTACGGTTGGTGAAACGCTGCGCGTGGTGCGCGTAAGCAGCCGGATCTGCAATCGTTCCTCCAATCCGCGAATGGTCTGGCTCAGCGCCGATTGCGTCACACCCAGCGCAGCAGCGGCACGGGTGAAGCTGCCTTCGCGCGCGACGGTAACGAAAGCCAAGAGATCGTTGAGGTTGCGTCTGGCCACGGCGCGGTCTCCCAAGGCATATTCAGTAGCCTAGCTTATATCCCATTTAAGTATTCATTAGCTAGTCACGGTGGCTTGCGTTCGCGAAGATACAGGGCATGAGAAAGTCAATTTCAATGTCATGACAACGAACGTTTGTACCGCCCCTGCGGGCGACACCGCCACCCAGCGGGAGGCTGGAGAGCAGCCGGCGTTCTGGAGCGGCGTCTTTGCGATGACGCTGTGCGTCTTTGCGCTGATCGCCTCGGAATTCATGCCCGTCAGCCTGCTGACGCCCATGGCTGCGGATCTCCATGTCACCGAGGGGATGATGGGGCAAGGCATCGCGATCTCCGGCGCATTCGCTGTGGTGACGAGCCTGTTCATTTCCACGCTTGCCGGCAGCATGAATCGCAAGACACTGCTGCTGGGGCTGACGGGCGTCATGGCCCTGTCAGGCGCGGTCGTCGCGATGGCTTCGAGCTATTTCACCTACATGGCAGGCCGTGCGCTCATTGGCGTGGTCGTGGGCGGATTCTGGTCCATGTCGGCGGCGACAGCCATGCGGCTCGTTCCGGCCAGTCAAGTGCCGCGCGCCTTGGCCATCTTCAATGGCGGCAACGCACTGGCCACGGTGGTGGCCGCGCCGCTAGGCAGCTACCTGGGTGCGGTCATTGGATGGCGTGGCGCCTTCTTTTGCCTGGTGCCGGTGGCATTGATCGCGCTGGCGTGGCAATGGATCAGCCTGCCGTCCATGCGCGTGGAGCCGCGTAGCGCCGGCGCCGGCTCCAGCTCCGGCAACGTCTTCGCGCTATTTAGGAATCCGGTGGTGACCTTGGGGATGCTCGGTGCTGGCCTCTTCTTCATGGGGCAGTTCACGTTGTTCACCTACCTGCGGCCGTTCCTGGAAACGGTGACGCAGGTTGGCGTATCCGCGCTCTCGCTCATTCTGCTGCTGATCGGTGTGGCAGGCTTCATCGGCACCGCGCTCATCGGCACGGTACTCCAGCGGCGCTTCTACCAGACGCTGATTGCCATACCGATCTTGATGGCCGCCATCGCCGTGGCATTGATCGCTTTTGGAGGCTGGATGACTGCCGTCGTTGCACTCCTGGGTTTTTGGGGGCTGGTTGCCACCGCAGCGCCCGTAGGATGGTGGGGCTGGGTGGCCAGGACATTTCCGCAGAACGCCGAGGCCGGCGGCGGGCTGATGGTGGCCGTTGTCCAGCTTGCCATTGCCATAGGCTCTACCGTGGGGGGCTTGCTGTTCGACAGCAGCGGCTACCAAAGCACCTTCGAAGCGAGCGTAGCCCTGTTGCTGATCGCAGCCTACCTGACTTTTCTGACATCACGCGCGGAGGCGGCGCGGACCGGTTGATCGATGCACGGTATCAGCGTTGTCGCTGTGGCAACCCGTAGTGGGCGGGTGAACCCGCCGGGTGCCTCAGCGAAGCGCACGGCAAAGTCCTATCCTTTGTCAATGACGTGCCGGACGCATCGCGCGGCCAGGCTGGCATCATGGCCATCAGCACGTTCTGTTCTCAGTCACGGCCCAACAGTACGGCGGCGTCGGCATGAAGCGTGTGTATGCACTGATTGCGACTTGCATCCTGTTGGTTGCCTGTGTATCGACGGGCGTCGACGTGAAGCCGGAGCAATTGTCGAACTTCATTCCCGATTTCTCCACCCTTGACGACGTTACCGCGCAGCTTGGGGCTCCCACCTCCATGACGACACTGAGAGACGGGTCCACGATACTGATCTATTCCTTTGCGACCTCCAAGCCTCACCCGGAGAGCTTTATTCCATTCATTGGCCCGCTGTTTTCCGGCGGGGAGATCCGATCGTCGACGGTCCTTTTCGAGTTCGACGAGAACGGTGTCCTCAGGAGTCAACGCAGGACGACATCGAGTGGTGCTTCGGGGTGGAGCGTATTGCCTGCCGGTGCGCCGCCTTGAAGCACTTCGACAACCCGGTGGGCTGCGCATCCGCCTGCTGTTGCAATGTCTCCACCGCCGATCACAGGCGGACAGGAGACAACGACATGTGAGCCGTGTGCGCCGTGTGCGCCGTATGCGCCGTCTCATCGCGCATCCATTGGCTGAACGCAAGGATGCGAGGATCCTGGCTGCTGCGCGCCGGATAGACGAGATGATAGGCATACGCCGGCGCGATGCTCACGCTAATCTCGAATAGGCGCACCAGGCGGCCTTGGGCCAGGTCATTGGCGACCAAGGGCAGTTCCACGAGGCCAATGGCAGCGCCGTCGATCACGGCCTGCACGACATGGCTCGAATCGGAAAAGGCAACGCAGCGGCTGTCGTCGAAATCGTCGACGCCGGCCGCGGCCATCCACATGCGCCAGTCGGGCCAGGCCATGCCGTCGACCGGACAGTCGACATGGCACAGCGTGTGGCCAAGCAAGTCCCGCGGTGTTTGCAGCCGGGCACCGGCTTCGCGCAGTTTCGGGCTGCAGATCGGGACGACAACCGTGTCGAACAGCCGGTCTGAGCACGTGTCTTCGTAATGCCCGGCGCCAAAGCGGATCGCGATATCCACGTCGTCCGCGTCGAAGTCCCGTACCTGATCGGAAATATCGAATGTGAGTTCAAGCGCCGGGTTGGCGGCCCTGAACCGCGCAAGCCGGGGCAGCAGCCAGTTGGTGGCGAACATCGCGCCTAGCGAGATGCGCAGATGCGCCGGTCCCCGCGCCATTCTCCGGGCCCGGCTGGTGGCCCGCTGCAAGGTGTCGAGCGCGTCGGCGGCCGCCTCGAACAGGACGGCGCCGGCGGGCGTCAGCTGGATGCTGCGGCTGGTGCGCGCGAACAGCGTGATGCCTAGCTGGTCCTCGATCTCCTTGATCTGGTAGCTGACGGCCGCCGGCGTCAACCCCACCTCCTGCGCCGCGCGCGTGAAGTTCAAGTGCCGCCCGGCTGCCTCGAAGGTCCTCAGTGCTCGTGTGCCCGGCAGCATTCGCTTCATCGATCTTCAAGCCATTTTTAATGATCCGGCAAGAAATACTCGTTTCTCAAAGCGCGGTCAATAGCAGATAGTTGCGGCCAACCCTGCGCATGCAGGCGGCGCGCGACGTTCGCCAAGCCCATTGCACGCCACTACCGGAGTCACAGCAACCCATGCCAGCTAGTCAGTCTTCCTTTATCGTTCAACGCAACGGCCTGCCGGCAACGCTCGCCGAGTTGGCACCCCTCGCCTTTGCGGGCTACGCGCATTTCACCGCGATGCAGGTGCGCGGCGGCCGGGTCCGTGGGCTGGATCTCCATCTCGAGCGGCTCAGGGTTGCCTCGATGGCGTTGTTCGGCCGCGCCTTGCCCGACGATCAGGTGCGTGCCTATCTGCGCGCGGCGCTGGCATGCGCGCCGGCGGACGTCTCGCTGGTGGCCACCGTGTACCTACCGGCGGGTGAGTTCACCGTGGCCGGCGCGGCTGTCGAGCCTGAAGTGCTGGTGCGTACCGGGCCGCCCGCGTCCGGCCCACAGGCCCCGTTGGGGTTGGCCGCTGTCCCTCACGAGCGGGTGCTCCCCGCCCTGAAGCACGTTGGCGAAGTGGCCAAGACGTATTTCCTGCGCCAGTCCGTGGGCAAAGGCTTCGACGATGCCGCTTTCGTTGACGCCCAGGGGCGGCTTAGCGAGGGGAGCATCTGGAACCTGGTCTTTTGGGACGGAGAAGCTGAAACGGTGGTGTGGCCCGAGGCCGAGATGCTGGCAGGCACGACCATGGGTATCGTCCGCCGGCAACTGGATCGCCTCGGTGTGCGTCAGCGCGTCCAGCCCGTGACGCTTGCCGATCTGCCTGGCCTGGCTGGCGCGGCGGTGATGAACTCCTGGACACCGGGGGTGGCGGTGAGCCGGATCGGTTCCGCGCCCATGCCTGAGGCGCCTAGCTTCCTTGCGCTGCTTCATCGGGCTTATCAGATGGAGGAACCTGTCTTGCCGTGAGCCCGTGCCAACGATTGCCCATTGTCGCGGATTGCGGTTGAATGGCTCCAGCTTGAATGGCGCCATTGTGGCCAGAGACCACCGTGGCAACATATGCGGGAGGGCTCAACGATGACACCTGACGGCCAGGTCAAATCTCCGGGGCAAAGTGATCGTCGCCCTGTGCTGGTCTGGGACGCGCCGACGCGGCTGTTCCACTGGCTGGCAGTGGTGCTGGTAGCGGGAGCCTATGCGACCTGGCGGCTGAACTGGATGGACTGGCATGTCCGGATTGGCGAAGCACTGCTCGCGCTGGTGCTTTTCCGGTTGCTTTGGGGCTGCTTCGGTAGCGAAACCGCACGCTTTCGCAGCTTTGTGGCCTCGCCCGCCGCTGCGTTCCGCCATCTGCGGCATATGTTGCGCCGCGAGGCCGACGTGCAAGTCGGCCACAACCCGGCGGGCGGGTGGATGGTGCTGCTGCTGCTTGCGTTGATGCTGGGCGAAACGCTCAGCGGGCTCTACATCAACAACGACATCGCGGACAAAGGGCCGCTCACCGAATGGGTGCCCGCATCGGTCGCCAATGCGATCACGGCGCTGCACACCATCCTGTGGGACGCGCTGCTGGCGGCGGTAGCGTTGCACGTGCTGGCCATCGCACTGTATGCACTGGCCAAGGGCCACAACCTGCTGCTTCCCATGCTGACCGGCCGCAAGCCATTGCCGGCGCGCATCGCCACGCCACGACTGGCATCCGCGCTGCTGGCGCTGCTTGTGCTGGGCGTTGGCGCCGCCGCGGCGGCGCTTCTCACGGCGTATCTCTGAGCTGCCCAGACCTGAGCGCAAGCGCCGCGTTAGTTGCTCTTAGGCGGCAGCACCTGGCCACGGATTTCGCCGGCGGGATGATCCTTTGTGTGCACGTTGATGTACATCTCGCCGGCAAGAAACTCTTGCGCGTCAGCCGGGGAGAGGGTGGTCTGGCCCTTGAGGGGACTGGTGACCGCAGCGCCCTTCCCGGACAGCCAGATTTTCACGCTCGCGTTCTTGCCGCTTGTGGCAGGCCCGTGGAAATGCGCCATGGTGGCCTCGCTGGGTAGGCCGCTCAGCGTGACTGCCCAGGTGACAACCCGTGTGCCAGGGTCGTAGGTGAGGTCGGCGGAACCGCTGCCGTTGGTCTCGACAGGAGGCACCTCCTGCGCGCCGCTGAGCGGCACGGTAAACGAGATTGGCGCCGCCTGCACCCAGGTCATTGACCCCGCCAAGGCGAGGCCGGAGAGCCACATGAGGGCCCGCCGCGATATTGAAACACGCATTTGATTGTCTCCTGTCCGGTATGGCACCGGTTGAACAGCGGCCGCCTGCTTTCACTGCGTGGCGGCGAGCGTACCCGATGCCGGCGCTTCCGGCGCCGGGTCAATCTTTCAGCCGACCGGTCGCTGGCATGAGTCCGAGAAAAGGATAGACCCGGCTGTCTGCCAAATCCAGAACCGTGGTTGGCAGCCAGGCCCGCATGGCGCCGCGCGTCCGAGCGCTACTCGACTTCCCGCTGGAGCGCTTTTTCAGAGTTTGAGCGCCCGATCCTGGCCGCGCCTGCCGAATGCTCAGCCCGCAGCGGTCTCCAGCGCCGCGTCATATTGTCCCAGGCTGGCCAGGCCATTCAGCCGTGAGCGCTGCAGCAGCGCCCGTTGCGCTTGCGCCGCGTTAGCGGCCTCGCCGCGCCAGGCCAGCAAGGGCGGCTCCTGCAAGGCGCGCCCGTAGGAGAAGGACAGCCGCCAGGGCAACTGGGCGAGCCGGTTCATGGCATCGAGATTGGCGGTGGCCTCGGTGGGCGTTTGGCCGCCGGACAGGAAGAAGATGCCCGGCACCGCCGCGGGCACCGTGCGCTTGAGCACCTGCACGGTCTGCATGGCAACCTCGGCCGGCGCCACGTGCCCGGCCTCCTTGCCGGGGAGCACCATGCTGGGTTTCAGGAGCATGTGTTCGAGCACTACCGCATGCTGGTGCAAGGCGTGAAAGACTTCATGCAGCACGGCCTCGGTGACCTCGGCGCAACGCGCCATGGCGTGCGCGCCATCCATCAGCACCTCGGGCTCGACGATCGGCACCACGCCCATCTCCTGGCAGATCGCGGCATAACGCGCCAGCGCCTGCGCATTGGCCTGGATGGCAAGCCGGCCGGGCAGTTTGTCAGACACGTTGTACACCGCGCGCCACTTGGCAAAGCGCGCGCCTTGCTGGCGATAGGCGGCAAGCCGCTTGGCCAGCCCGTCGAGGCCCTCGGTGATCTCGTCGCCGGGAGCGTGGGCGAGCGCGAGCTTGCCCTTGTCCACCTTGATGCCGGGCACGATGCCATGGCGCGCAGCCAGTTCTGGCAGCGGCGTGCCATCGTCGGCGCACTGGCCTAGCGTTTCCTCGTACAGGATCACGCCGCTGATGCATTCACCAAGACCTGGTGTCGACAGGAGCAGGCTGCGCCACGCCCGGCGGCTTTCCTCGCTCGATGCCACGCCGATGCGCTCGAACCGCTTGGCGATCGTCGCCCCGCTCTCGTCGGCGGCCAGCAGGCCTTTGCCCGGTTGAACCAGGGCATCCACGGTGGCTTGCAGTTCGCTTCGTGTGTCCATGATGCGGCTCCGTGAAGGTGACATGGGAACAAGCATTAGCGCATAAGGGCAATCGCGCAAGCGAGCCGGGGGACGTGGCCAGTGCTGATGGTGGCCGACCGAACACTTCGCGCAGCTTGCCCTTGTCCTGCTCGAGCGCGGCGCGCAGGGCGTAGTCAGGCCCGAGGCATCTGCGCCGCCTTGGACAGCACACAGACGGGCACCGGGTCATCGCGGCCTCGCAGGCGCGCGGCAAGCTGCGGCAGGCCCGCGGCCGAAACGCCGGCTTGCTGGAAGACCTGTTCCGAGACGATCGCCTCGCAAGCCATCTCCTTTGTCAACTGCTCGAGTCTCGAGGCCACATTCAACGGGTCACCAATTGCCGTGAACGTAACGTGGTCGCGGAAACCAATCTCGCCCATGATGGCCCGGCCGCAATGCAAGCCGATGCCAAAGCGGATTGGCGTCTGCAACTGCTGCTTGAGCGCAGCGTTGAGTTCCTCAATATTGGCTGCAACCAGCGGCACTGCGCTGAGCGCCTGGCGACAGGCCTCGGCTGGCTCGCAGCGCAAGCCAAAGATCGCGAGCACCGCGTCTCCCAGGAACTGGTTCGGCAGACCGCCTGCCTGAACCACCGCGGCACAGACCGCACTGAGGAAGCGGCTGACCATGAACAGGCTGTCGAACGGCAATTGTGCCGCCGCAAGCTTTGTGGAATCTCGCATGTCCACAAACATGAACGCCGCGAACCGCTCTTGCGGCATGACGTCCCGCTGGCGCCGCTGCAGGAAGGCCGCCGATGCGGCCGGCGGCACCAGCGGCCACACGGACAGATCATGGGTCGGCCGCAACTGGCAGGCGAGGCGCACTGTCCGCGAATCCGCTCCCAGCCGCTCCAGAACGCGCCGCTCGGCCTCCGCCGGCGCGGGCAGCGGCACAGCACTGAGCACACGCACCCGGCACAATGTGCATCGGGCACGGCCACCGCAGGTGCTGGCATGGGGCACGCCGGCCATGCGGCTAGCCTCCAGCACTGAGAATCCGAGCGGCGCGAATACCTTTCGCCCGTCCGGATACAGAACACAGAGCCGCCCGGCCCGGCGCTCCCGCGCCGTGCGCACCAGGCGCGCTGCAAGCACCAGCAGCAGCGCGCCACCATCGAAGAGCAAAAAGTCGTTGCGCAGCTCGGCGAGCCAGAGGTTTTGCAACCCCGTTCCGATGATCGTGGTCCGGGTCGCCGCGGCGCGCCAGACGAGATCCTGCGCGAGCGCGACCACTTCCCGTCCGCCCTGCAAGAAACCTAGCAGCGCGAGCACCGGGATCAGCACTGCGACGCTCAGCAGCACGCTGCGCCACGCCCCGAACCATGGTTTCAAGCGCAACCAGAACCAGATGCCGTAACACCCATGCAGCCAGGCGACCACCAATAGCATCAGCTGCACGCGGCCGAAGAACGGTGAATCGATCCAGAACGAGTACAGCAACTGCGCGTAGCCCTTGTTCAGGCCGAACTCGGCAAAGGCGACCCGCGTATTCACAACATGGTTGGCTAGCAGCGGCGGTATGCACAAGCCGAGGACGAGTTGCGCTACCTCACCCGGGGTCCAATGCAACGAGCGCCGTTCGTACAGAGCCCACAGACCCAGGACGAAATGCGTCACCAGCGCGCTGTACAGCACGGCCGTTCCAAGCCATCCCTGCCAGATGAACTTCTGCACGAGCAGACCACGCTCCAGCCAGGCGAGCGAGATATTCCCCAGCGAGTGGTTCAGCAGGTGCGTACCAACATAGGTAAACAGCACCAGTCCTGTGGTCAGACGGACCGATCGCACACCCGCCGGCCACCACCTTTGAAGATAGGGAACGTGTGACATGCTCTACTCTACCCTCCACGCCTGTCGATGCGCCAGCGCTTGCCACCAAGCGCCAGCACTGCCGAGCAGCACGCTAGGTTAGCATCACTTCCAATGGGTAGTGCAGGCGCCTGAGGCGCCTTGGATTCAGGTTCATCCGACGTTCGCGTGGGTCGATGCATCGCCGGGCTAAATCCAGCGCTGCCGTAGCTCCCTTCTCCCATTTCATGGGAGAGGGGAGCAAACCAGCGTTTTTCTTCCTGCCACTTGCACCCGCGTGCAGTACGCATACGACAGTCCGAAGAACCTCTATTTAAGCCGCCTGTGGATCTGGCGGCGTCTTAGCTGTGCGCGCCGTCGGTGAACGGATCGCGCCGATCCGTGATTTTTGCGCCGTCGGAATAGACGTCGAACTTGCCTGCTTTCGCGCCATCCGTGTAGGGATCGCGCGGCCCGACAGTATGGGTGCTGCTGTCAGAAGTTGGGGGGGTGCTGGACGACTGGGCCATGGCAGCGAAGGAAGTCAATGCCGCGACAGCGGCCAAAATCAGGGTTTTCATGACGAGCTCCAAATACAGTAGGGATAGCTTCCAAAGCGCATCTCCGTGAAGGCTACGCTTGGGCACGTAACTCGCTTCCGGTTTCCGGGGGTATCGATCCATCCCGAGAACTCGTTCGCCGTGCATTTGTAGAACCGCGCAGCCACCCGTTTTATTCCGGCACAAGCTATGGATGCGGCCAGCGGCCAAGGGAAATTCCTGTGCCTCGGTTCATGTTCCTTTGTCCTCTTATCCCTGATGCCGCGGATGCGTTTTTTCCGCGAAGGAAATTGGGGAATAAGCAGACCGGCTCCGCGGTTTACCCATGCAGAGCGTCCTGCTGCGCAGTCGGGTCGACCGCGGGCATCGCTCGCTCGGACAACCAAGGAGTACTGACATGAAATCGAACTCGCTGAATCGGCTTTTTGCGCTGCCCATGCGCGGCTCGCTCATCGTGAGCACTGCGTTGATGGCAACTTCCGTTTGTGTCTATGCGCAAACGCCGCCGGCACCCGCCACGCATCAAATCACTCGCGCGCAAGTGCGACATGAACTCGAGGAACTGGAGTCGGTCGGCTACAACCCATCCCAAGGCGACAATGGTGACTATCCCGCCGACATTCAAGCAGCTGAGCAAAGGCTGGAAGCCAAACATCAAGCGCAAAGGAATGCGCTGATGGGTGGAAACCAGGCAGCACAGGCCGGTGACAACCAGACCGCACAGACGAAGCCCGCGCCTTGATTGCGGGCGCAGGCCGCACACGGCATCTCGAAAAAGGATACGGCTGGCAGAGCAGTTGAACGACCTTTTTGTGGCGTACCAATCCAGATCGGATGGGATCATGAATCGCGACCAGTTCAAGTTTTGGAACGCCGTTGGGATCATTACCATCGGCCTTCTCTTTTACTACCTCTTGGTCAACTAGTGCCCGCTGAAGCTGGATTGAGGATCGTTCCGGGCGCGCTATGCCTGAGCCGCAGCGCCAGCGTGAAACCGCGCCCGGCAAGATCCAGCGACCAGATTCCGAGCGCATGATTGGCCAGGTGGAGAAAGAGGTAGATCAGCAGTCATCCGCTTGCGACGCATGGGAGGCTCGCCGGTGGTGCTGGTCTGGCAGCCCGAGACGTCGACGGCTGCAGGCGGCATACCGATCACATGATCGGCGCTTGCCATGCGGAATCAACACGGGATCCATTTCAGGTCGCGGTTCCGGGAATAAAAATGGCATACCGGCGGTCTTGCTGTTAACTCACTGCCGGTCACGGATTGCGGTTACAGCAGACACTTCAAAATGGCCGATCCAGACACCGCGCAGCGCTTCGAGACGCTTTTATTGCCGCATATGAACTCGGCCTTCAATGTTGCGCGATGGTTGACGCATAACGACCAGGATGCCCAGGACGTGGTGCAGGAGGCGTACCTGCGCGCATTCCGGTTCTTTGGCGGATTCCGCGGCGAGGATGCCCGTGCATGGCTATTGAGCATTGTGCGCAACACCTTCTACACCTGGCATCAGCAGAACCGGGGGCATGCAGCGCAGACCATGATGTTCGAAGAAGACATGCATAGCCTTGAGACGAGTGTCGCCGACCATGACGACAGTCCTGAAGCCATGCTCATACGCAGCCAGAGCCAGAAGCGGGTGCACAAGGCGTTGCTGGGCTTGCGGCTGGAATACCGGGAGGTTGTCGTGCTGCGGGAGCTGGAAGACTTGTCGTACAAGGAAATCGCCGCCATCGTGGGCATCCCGATCGGCACGGTGATGTCTCGCCTGGGCCGAGGCCGCCAGCAACTCGCGGCGCTGCTCGCCCCGACGGATCAGGAGGCGTGATGGATCACAAACAGGCGTTTGAATTACTGCCGGGCTATCTCGACCAGGAGTTGAGCCTGTCCGAAGCGCTCGAATTCGAGCGTCATCTTGCTGACTGCGAGCAGTGCCAACAGGTCTATGCACAACACCGCCAGGTGAGTGCGCAGCTGCGGCAGGCGGAATTGCGCGTAGCGGCGCCGCAGGAACTGGTGAAACGCATCAAGGCTGCGCTGCCGGTGCGCCGCACGCTCTGGCAGCGGCTGGGTGAGCGATTCGGTCAGTGGAGCGGCGGTGGGTCGCTGGCCTGGGCGCCGGCTGGCGCGATGTTGATGAGTGTGGTCGCGTTGACCTGGAGCGTGGGGCTGTACCTCTCGGTGCCGTCGAGCGAGACGCGCCTGACCCAGGAACTCGTGGATAACCATATTCGCTCGCTGCAGGTCAGTCACCTCTCCGATGTGATTTCAACCGACCGGCATACGGTCAAGCCGTGGTTTGACGGCAAGCTGGACTTTGCGCCGCCTGTGGTCGATCTTGTGCAGCAGGGGTATCCGCTGGTCGGCGGGCGGCTGGATTACCTGAAGGGACGGGCGGTAGCCGTGATGGTCTATCGCTACAAGCTGCACCCGATCAATCTTTATGTGTGGCCGGGCAACGACGCGGGCGCCACGCCTCGCATCTACGCGCAGCAGGGCTATCACCTCGCCCACTGGAGTGCCGCGGGGATGAATTACTGGGCGATTACCGATGCCGGCGAAGCTGAGCTGAATGGCTTCATCACGGACCTGCGTGCGCATCCTGCTTCCTAGCCGCCGCAGCGCGGTACACATCGCGGAATAAAACGGATGGCACGGCGGTTTACCTGGAGAACCCAATCGGGAGGTCCGTCGGATGGTCCGGTGAGCCACCTCTCGAACTTTCCTTGCGAGGGCAATATGTCGTCAGATCTTCCGTCCAACCCGTCGCGCCGCGGCGCGTTGAAGTGTCTCGCTTTCGGTGGCGCGGGCACCGTCTTTGTCTTGGCAGGCGGCGTTCTCGCGCCCGTGGAACTGGGCCTTGCCGCCTCCGGGAAAGGCCCGTCATCTGCCGCGGGCATTCCTCTTTTCCTGCAGATCAGCGACACGCATATTGGCTTCAATAAGGAAGCCAATCCCGACGTCGCGGGCACGCTCAGGCAGACCATTGACTTCGTCAATGCCATGCCGGTCAAACCGGCGCTGACGATCCACACGGGCGACATTACGCATCTTTCAAAGGCAGAAGAGTTCGACCACGCGGCCCAATTGATGTCGGGGCTGAATATCACCGAGTTGCATACCGTGCCCGGCGAGCATGACGTGACCGATGGGCCTGGAACGGAATACTTCAAGCGTTTCGGTCAAGCCTCCGGCAACAAGGGCTACTACAGCTTCGACCACAGCGGCGTCCACTTTATCGGCCTGGTCAACGTGATGCATTTCAAGCCAAACGGTTTGGGGGGCTTGGGCGACGACCAACTCGCCTGGCTGAAAGCGGATCTGCGGGGCCGCTCGTCCAGCACGCCGATCGTCGTCTTTGCACACATGCCAATGTGGACGATCTACCAACCATGGGGTTGGGGCACCGGCGACGCCGGCGAGGCCATGAGCTATCTGACGCGCTTCGGTTCGGTCACGGTCTTGAACGGCCATATCCACCAGATCGTGTCGAAGGTGGAAGGCAATATCACCTTCCATACGGCGCGCTCGACGGCCTATCCGCAACCGACGGCAGGCAATGGGCCCGGTCCCATGCCGCTGACGGTACCGGGCGATCAGCTTCCCAGGATGCTTGGCGTGACCAGCATCAAGATCATGCGCCACCCGCTCGCAGCGACACTCGCCGACACCACGCTCGCCTGATTTTCCAGGCACTGCTCACCAACCAGGACCCAGATCATGCTAACAACCATCCTTCGCCGCGCCTTCGTCGTCCCCCTCGGGGTCGGGATACTCATGGCGGCATTGACTTGCGAGTTCTCCTTCGCGCAAGCGCAGGAGAACCATGTCGTCGTTGTGAAGAATTTCATGTTCTCGCCGATGTCGCTCACGATCAAAGCTGGCTCGACCGTGACCTGGAAGAACCTCGATGGCGAACCGCACACGGTTGTCAACGACGCCGGCCTGTTCCGCTCCAGCGCGCTCGATCAGAACGACACCTACAAGTTCAAGTTCGACAAGCCGGGGGTCTACAAGATCTTCTGCGGCATCCACCCGAACATGATGGCGACAATCACCGTCCAGTAGGGGCCGACGAGCCCGCCGTCCAGCCTCCGCTCGCCGAATGGCCCGTGAGCGGAGGCGGCCATCCAGCTCGTTGAGCTCGCGGTTGGCGATCGTCGCTTCAGTGGCCATCGCGAACGTTGTCCACACGAAACAAATGTAAGCTTCTGTAAATGCCATGCGCCGCGGCCCTGTTTTGATAACAGAAGCGCCCTTGCGCTTTGGTACGATCGCGCTCTTTCCGCCAGCGCCCCGCCACCGTGATTCGCCGATATGCATCGTTGTTTTGTGAGCATTGCGCACGGTGGCTCGCCCGTGTCCAACCGCTGGCCGCCGCCGGCAGCACGATCACCAGACTCGCGCTCAACGGCGCGCTGCGCCGCCTGCGCCACCCGACGCGACGCGGCGTCGCGCTGACGCTCGCTGCATTGCCGGCGCTCTTCCTGCTATACGTGCTTGCGCTCGTGCCGTTTACGCCGGGCATCGGCGACATCCGCAAAGCCCGCGTTGACCGGCCAGCGTTGATCGTGTCGGCCGACGGAAAACTGCTCGATGCGTTCAAACCGGTCAATCGCGAGTGGGTGTCGCTCAGGCAAGTCTCGCCGCACATGGTGGATGCATTGATCGCGACCGAGGACCGCCGCTTCTACGAGCATCATGGCATCGACTGGAAACGTACCGCGTCGGCCGCGCTGCATACGTTCTCCGGCGACCGGCAAGGTGGCTCGACGATCACGCAGCAGCTCGCGCGCAATCTGTATCCCGACGAGATCGGCAGCGCGCCGACCCTCACGCGCAAGCTCAGGGAAGCGATCACGGCATTCAAGATCGAAGCCGTGTACAGCAAGGATCAGATCCTGGAGACGTACCTGAACACGGTGCCATTCCTGTACAACGCCTACGGCGTGGAAATGGCCGCACGCACCTACTTCGGCAAATCGGCCAATCAGCTCGACATTCTTGAAAGCGCGACGCTCGTCGGCATGCTGAAGGCCAACAGCACCTACAACCCTGTGCTCAACCCCGAGCGCGCGTTGCAGCGGCGAAACACGGTGCTCGGGCAGATGAACAAATACGGGAAGCTCAAGCCCGATGCCTACACTGCATTGAAGCGGCAACCGCTCAACATCGATTTCGAGTTGCAGACCGCGCAACCGGGCGCCGCGCCGCATTTTTCGGCGCAATTGCGCAAGTGGCTGATCGCATGGGCCGATCGCAACGGCTACAACATCTATGCCGACGGGCTGGTCGTGCGCACGACCATCGATTCACGCCTGCAGGCCATGGCGACGCAGGCGTTGGACTGGCAGACGAACCAGTTGCAATGGATCGCGAACGGCGCATGGAACGAACACACAGGCTGCTGGCCGGGCAACGACCTGTTCCGGACGTTCATCCGGCAGTCGCCCGACTACCGCGCCGCACGCGATGCGGGTCAATCGGATGAGGCCGCGCTCAGGAAGCTCGCCACGAACCCCACGTTCGTGCGCGCGCTCTGCCGGAGCAAGACGCAGATCCAGGCGGGTTTTGTCGCGATCGACCCGCGCAACGGAGATATCAAGGCATGGGTTGGCAGCCGCGACTTCCGTGACGAGCCGTTCGATCACGTGCAGCAGGCCCGGCGTCAGCCGGGTTCGACGTTCAAGCCGTTCGTCTACGGCGCGGCCTTCGCGGACGGTGCGCGGCCGAGCGATACGATCGTGGACCGTAACGTCGCCATTGCGCTGACCGGGAATGCGATCTGGCGGCCTACCGACGCAGAGCCGCCCACCGGCCGGCCGATGACGCTGCGCGACGCGCTAGTGTATTCGCGCAACCGCGTCACCGCACAGCTCATGCAAAAGGAAGGCCCCGAGAAGGTCGCACGGCTCGCGCACGCAATGGGTGTGCGCGCGAGTCCGCTCGAAGCGGTGCCGTCGCTCGCGCTCGGCACAAGCCCGGTCACGCTCAGGGAAATGGTCTCGGCGTACAGCACGATCGCGAACCGTGGCGCCTATATCGAACCGCGCATGGTCACGCGCATCGAGGATCACGACGGCAAGGTGCTCGCCGAATTCGCGAGCGCATTGCCAGAGCAGGCACTGCCCGCCGGCGCGGCGCAAACGCTCGTCGACGTGATGCGCGACGTCGTTAGCCGGGGCACCGGCGCGGCGATCCGGGCGCGCTTCGGGATTCGCGCCGACGTGGCCGGCAAGACAGGCACGACACAGGACAACACGGATAGCTGGTTCATCCTGATGCATCCGCAACTGGTCGCGGGCGCGTGGGTGGGTTTCGACGATGGACGTGTGACGCTCGGCAACTACTGGGGCGAAGGCGCGCACAGCGCCCTACCGATGGTGGGCGCGTTCTACGACATGGCGCTGCGCGCGCGAGTGATCGATCCGGATGTGCGGCTCGGCCCCGAAACCCGGCCTCCGCG
This sequence comes from Cupriavidus sp. GW822-FHT03E04, assembly GCF_058801495.1. Classification (NCBI taxonomy): domain Bacteria; kingdom Pseudomonadati; phylum Pseudomonadota; class Betaproteobacteria; order Burkholderiales; family Burkholderiaceae; genus Cupriavidus; species Cupriavidus sp. GW822-FHT03E04. Next base: position 10,714 of record NZ_JBXANI010000033.1, on the reverse strand, counting down.
CACGGTCCATGAGCGGCGGCATCGACACTTCCTCTTCTGGACGTTCTGACGTCGTCGCTGGCGCACGCGTCATTCGCCGCCTCCGCCGACTACCCGCTCGGCAACCCGATCGCGGTGAGGGGCTTCACGAGCGGGAAGCGGTGCATGCGCACTAGCCGCGCCAACCTTGCGCGGCGCCCTACATCATCCGGTGCGCGAAATGCCCGCGCCGAGCTTCGGTCATGAGGGCGGCGAACTGCTCGGTGCTCATATGCACCAGTTCCTCATGGTCGCCCGCCTCGAAGTAGACGTCGGGATGCGTCAGCAGGCTGTCGTCGAGCCAGGTCAGCGTGCCGTACGCCATGCCGACCGGCGGGAGCGCGCCGATTTCGCAGTCCCTGAACACTTCGCGCACGCCATCCCCATGCGCCAGCGACAGCTTGCGGCCGGTTTGTTCGCAGATATCCAACAGTTTCAGCTGGTGGGTGGAAGGGATCACCGCTGCGAGATAGCCTCGGTTGTCCTCCAGCAGGACAGTTCGGGCGAGCCGGTCTCCGGGGACATACGCAGTCTGCGCCGTTGCCAGGCCACTTGGGCGAGGAACGGTTTCAAACCGGCTCTGCTTCTTGCTCAGGCATCTTGCCAGCGTGGTAGCCATGGTCATGATTGCAACCTCCGAGCGCTGATCGCTGCAGTTGCTTACGTATCGGAACTATAGGTCAAGCACCGGGCGACAATCGGTGGGGCTAACCCCAGCACGGTTGCGGGTGACCAATAGCGATGCGCTATTGAGGCAATTGCAAACCTCTCATTTGGTTGCCGAGCGCTTTCAACTATATTTTGTGTGCGGCAGGCCTGCCGACGCAGGTCCCGAGTGGAAGCATTGACGCGGAAATACTAGAACTCACACTAGAACTCACGTTTGGTACGCCTCCGAAGGAGAGAGCATGTCTAACGAAAAGTGCCCCTTCAACCACGCCGCCGGTGACGGCACCACCAACCGGGACTGGTGGCCGAAACAGTTGCGGCTCGAGTTGCTCAGCCAGCACTCCGACAAGTCCAATCCATTGGACAAGAGCTTTAACTATGCCGAGGCGTTCAAGAGCCTCGACCTCGCCGCAGTCAAGAAAGACCTCGCGGCGCTGATGACTGACTCGCAGGACTGGTGGCCGGCGGACTTCGGCCATTACGGTGGTTTGTTTATCCGTATGGCCTGGCACAGCGCCGGCACATACCGCATCGGTGACGGCCGTGGCGGTGGTGGCCGGGGCCAGCAGCGTTTCGCACCGCTCAACAGCTGGCCGGACAATGTCAGCCTGGACAAGGCTCGCCGGCTGCTCTGGCCCATCAAGCAGAAATATGGCCAGAAGATTTCCTGGGGCGACCTGATGATCCTCGCCGGTAACGTTGCCCTTGAAACCATGGGCTTCAAGACATTCGGCTTTGCTGGCGGCCGTGAAGACACCTGGGAACCGGACCAGGACGTGTATTGGGGGAATGAGAAGACCTGGCTGGGCGGCGACGTACGCTACGGCAAGGGCGCCGCCGGCAAGGACGGCAACGAAGGTGTGATTGTGGCCGACGAGGAATTGCACGGTGGTGAAGTCAGCCGTACCGACCCCGGCCGCAACCTCGAGAATCCCCTGGGTGCCGTGCAGATGGGCCTGATCTACGTGAATCCGGAAGGCCCCGATGGCAATCCGGACCCGCTCGCCGCGGCGTACGACATCCGGGATACGTTCGGCCGCATGGCCATGGACGATGAGGAGACCGTCGCGCTGATTGCCGGCGGCCACACCTTCGGCAAGACGCACGGTGCCGGTCCCGCTGATCACGTAGGCCCCGCGCCCGAAGCCGCCGACCTTGAAAACCAGGGTCTGGGATGGAAGAGCAGCTTCGGCACAGGCAAGGGTGCGGATTCGATCACCAGCGGCCTGGAAGTCACCTGGACGACCGCGCCGACGAAGTGGGACAGTGGCTTCTTCGAAAACCTGTTCGGCTATGAATACGAGCTGACCAAGAGCCCTGCCGGAGCCAACCAGTGGGTGGCCAAGAATGCCGGCGAAACGGTTCCGCACGCTCACGATCCGTCGAAGAAGCTCAAGCCGACCATGCTGACCACGGACCTGTCGCTGCGCTTTGACCCCATCTACGAGAAAATCTCGCGGCGCTTCATGGCGAACCCTGAGGAATTTGCTGATGCCTTCGCCCGTGCCTGGTTCAAACTAACCCACCGGGACATGGGACCGCGCGCCCGCTACCTCGGCCCGGAAGTCCCGGCCGAAGAGTTGCTCTGGCAAGATCCCATTCCGGCGCCGGACCATCCGCTGGTCAATGACCAGGACGTGGCGGCGCTCAAGCAGAGGATCCTGGCATCGGGGCTGTCGGTCTCGGAACTGGTGAAGACTGCCTGGGCATCGGCATCGACGTTTCGCGGTTCGGACAAGCGCGGCGGCGCCAACGGCGCGCGCATTCGCCTGGCTCCGCAGAAGGACTGGGCGGCCAATGAGCCGGATCAGCTGGGCAAGCTACTGAAGACCCTCGAAGGTATCCAGAGCGAGTTCAACGGTGCCCAGTCCGGTGGCAAGAAGATCTCGATGGCCGATCTGATCGTGCTGGCGGGCGGCGCCGGTATCGAGAAGGCAGCGGAGAAGGCTGGGCAGAGGCTGACCGTACCATTCTCGCCGGGCCGCATGGACGCTTCGCAGGAAAAGACCGACGTGCAATCGGTTGGCGCCCTCGAACCCACGGCCGATGCCTTCCGCAACTACCTCAACCCGAGCGTTCGTGTTCCGGCAGAAGCGATGATGCTGGACAAGGCGCAGTTGCTGACTCTGACCGCGCCCGAAATGACGGTGTTGATCGGCGGCCTGCGTGTGCTGAATGTCCATACAGGGAACGATGCGCACGGCGTCTTCACCGACCGCCCGGAAACGCTGACCAACGACTTCTTTCGCAACCTGCTCGACATGGGCGTGGAATGGAAGGCGCTCACCCGGGATGTGTTCGAGGGACGTGACCGTAAGACGGGGCAGGTCAAGTGGACCGGATCGCGAGTGGATCTGGTGTTCGGCTCACACTCTCAACTCCGGGCCCTGAGCGAAGTCTACGCAAGCGAGGACGGGGCGGATAAGTTCGTCAAGGACTTCGTCGCTGCCTGGGTCAAGGTGATGAACCTCGACCGCTTCGATCTGCGTACATAGCGTTAAGTCAGGGGCAAATAAGGGGCAAACAAGGGGCAAACAAGGGCGCCGGACCACGTTCGGCGCCCGTCCGGGCCGATTGATCGTGGTAGAGTCGATCATCACTCTCTATCGCGTAGCCTTATGTCGCCACCCGTTGAACGTGGATCCGCCGATTCGTCAGACCATCAACAGGGCATGGAAAGCGCCGCTGATGCGCACAGTGTGACCATGCGGATTCCGGCAATTGTTCCAGCGCAAACCGCGCTGGTGGTCATGCATTATCAGACCGACATCCTGGCGTTGTTTCCATCGGTCGCGCCCACCTTGCTCTCCAATACGCGCAAGCTGTGTGACGCCGCGCGAGCCAAGGGCGTCAGCATCTATTTCGCCAAGATCCACTTTGGTCCAGGCTATCCGGAAGTCAGTCCGTTGAACAGGAACGGACAGGGAATCAAGCAACTTGGTCTATTCGTCGACGACCAGATCTCACCGGAACTCGGCCAACAGGCCACGGAACCGCTCATCATCGCGCATCGTGCCAGCGTGTTCTTTGGTACCGACCTGCAGGTGCGGCTTTCCGCCCAGGGCATCGACACCCTGCTCATGGTGGGCATTGCGTCGACCGGTGTGGTGCTGTCGTCGGTCGCGTACGCGAGCGATGCGGACTTCCGTTTATTCACGGTCAAGGATTGCTGCTACGACCCGGATCAGGTCGTGCACGATCATCTTTTTTCAACGGCGTTCGATTCGCGCACAACGGTGCTCTCGCTCGCTGATGCCTTGCTGCTGCTTGCCTAGCTTTTGCCGGGATTTCTGTCGCTTCGACTTGAATACCGCGTAGTGGGCGCGACAAGCGCTGCGTTTGCGGGCTATCCCGCCAGGACAATTCTCGCCAATACAAGTCGTCTTATGACGTCCTTGCGTCGGTCGTAGTGGAAACGCCGCAACCCAAAACCGTGCTCGATCGACCCGACTCAGCTCCGAACTTCCGTGGTCGAACCCGTCTCCGACATTCCTCATTGAGCGCGGAATGTCCGCTATCCGCAGTTGAACCGTCGGATCACGCCGGGGAAAACTCAAAGATCGCGAAAAAACTCAATCAATGCGGAGTTGACCAAATCCGGTGCCTCTTGTTGTAGCCAGTGCCCTGCTCGCGGAATCACTTGGGAGAGGCGTAGGTTTGGCACGAGCTGGGGCATGGCGCCGATGACCTCGTGCATGCCTGGAATTGCCAGACCTGTGTCGCGCTCGCCGACAAGGTAAAGCGCCGGGACCTCGACGCGCAGGCCCTCGAAAGCGGCTTGCACTTCCCAGTTGCGGTCGAGGTTGCGATAGTAGTTCAATCCGCCGCGAAAGCCAGAAACGCTGAATGCCTGAACAAATTTGTCCAGGTCGGCGGGGGCGAGCCACGCGGGCAACGAGGACGGATCATTCAGAGAGTCAAGGAGCCCGCCACTCCGTAACAGAAGTCCAAAGGGATTAGGTGTATTCGCGTCGCGGACACCTACATCGCCCGATGCAGAGAAATAGATCTTGCGCAATGTGGCCGCAACGTCATGCTCAAGTTCTGTTTCGGCCAACCCTGGTTGGGAAAAGTAATGTGTGTAGAACCACGCCTGGTCGGTCTGTGGAAAAAGCCGACTCGGCGCCATCGGCGCGCGGCCCATCATTGGCACCCCGAGCGCAGCGACCGCGCGAAATCGGTCGGGCCGAAGCATCGCGGCATACCAGGCAATGGTTGCGCCCCAATCATTTCCCACGATAACTGCGTCGCGTTCTCCAAGCACATCAACGAGCGCAACCAGGTCAGCGACAACGTCCAAGGTTGTGTACTGTCCGATCATCGCTGGACATTCGCTTGATCCGTAGCCACGCAAATCTGGGGCAACTGCGTGGAAGCCGGCGCGCGCAAGTGCCCCCAACTGGTGGCGCCAGGCATGCGAGGTCTCGGGAAAGCCGTGACAAAGCAACACTAACGGACCATCGCCCTGCTCAGCGACGTGCAGGCGGATGCCGTTGGTTTCAATATAGGTTTGACGGTATGCACTCATGCTTGCTCGAAGAGACAGTTTTACACAAGAAGCTCGGTATATCGTAACATCTAAAGTTACTCATTTCCACATTTTCAAAGTTATGCAACGTGATACCCGGCTGGCTCGACTTCTGCACGTACTCATCCACATGCATCTTCGCGGCGGCGCGACCACTTCGGAGACGATCGCGCAGATGCTGCATACGAACCCCGTTGTTGTTCGCCGCACAATGGCTGCGCTACGCGAAGCTGGATATGCAAGGTCTACAGGCGGTCCAGGCGGAGGTTGGGCACTCGCATGTGACCTCAACGCTCTTACGGTGAGAGACGTTTACGTGGCCATCGCGCACACCGCATTGTTCGCGGTCGGCCCGGCTGACGACAATCGCGATTGCCCGGTAGAGGCGGCGGTAAATCGGCACATCAATGAGGCCTTGCGTTCAGCAGAAAATGCGTTGCTTCAACTGTTTGGCGAAAAGCGACTCTCACAGATCGCGCACGACGTGACCTCGTCAAAGTCGGGCAAGACGGTCACCTAATTCGGGGACCATGGAATGGGTATTAATGGAGGCAAGTCGCGCGGGCTTGCTTGACAACGACTTCTCGGACGAACGAGTGTCAGCTTCCATACTGCAAGCAGCCGTTGATTTGAGCGCTGTCAATGCCCCTTCCTGGCCGGGAAGGGACCTCGGTCTCTTCCCGACCCGATTCGCCCCCCGGCTTGCCGAAAGCGGCCGTTCGAATCCGAAGCGGCGGATTGGGTTATCAGAGCTTGTGGCGGTGATAATGTTGGTCGGCACCGTCTCCTGAGAGACTCAATGTGATCTCGCACACTTTTCTCGGCATTAACGACTTCGATCGCGCGTTCGAGTTTTATTCGGCTTTGATGCAGGAACTGGGACATCGCCTCAAATTCTGCGAACGCGACAGGCCATGGGCAGGATGGATGGCAACGGACGCACCGCGGCCGCTGTTCCTTATTGGCAAGCCATATGACGGCAATGCCGCGCGAGGTGGAAATGGCCAGATGGTGGCGCTGCTTGCGCGTGACCGGCAGACGGTTGATCGGGCATACGCCTGCGCGCTCGCAAACGGAGCGCATTGCGAAGGGCCTCCTGGCCTGAGAGTCCAGTATCACCCTCACTACTACGGCGCATACTTCCGGGATGCCGACGCAAACAAGCTCTGCGTATGCTGTCACGACCCGGTATCGGATTAGCGTTGTCGATTTAGCACTGCGGCCTGCCTCCGGGCCATGGGGGACGTCTCTTGATGGCCGGCTCCAGTCCACGGAGGGGGCGGAACGGCGGTCGTTTCCTACCTACCCATCTCTGCCGTTCGATCCAGCGAAACAAAGCGGCTAAAAAGGTGAGTCCGGGAACGATCTCGACGCCGAAGTTCGTATCAGTCTCGAGGCGCTCGATGGCAACCTTCACGCTGAATCCTGCGAAGCTCACCCCTGCCCTTTGTCTCACCATTGCAGGCGATGACCTTCTACTGCGCGGCAGGCTGCTCCCGCATACGACGGGCTTCGTCGCGCAGGAACTGCTGGTAATCGTCCAGATCCCCGTCGAAGGGCTCGACGCCGCCCTTGGTGACCAGCCAGAACTCGTCGCATACGGCGCGCAGCAGGGCCCGGTCGTGACTGACCAGCATCACCGTGCCTTCGAATTCGTTGAGCGCCATGGCTAGCGCTTCGCGTGTGGCCAGGTCGAGGTGGTTGGTAGGCTCGTCGAGCAGCAGCAGGTTGGGACGCTGCCACACGATCATGCACAACACGAGCCGCGCCTTTTCGCCGCCGCTCATCGTGCCAACCGCCTGATGGACCATGTCGCCGCTGAAGCTGAATGTGCCGAGGAAGGTGCGAAGCGATTGTTCGGTGCCACTCTGGCCAGGGGCGCGCATGTGCGCCGGCGTGTCCTTGGCAAGGCGGATCATGTGTTCCAGCGGCGTGTCGAGCGGGCGCAGCACGTCGAGTTCCTGCTGTGCGAAGTAGCCGATGTTCAGGCCTTTGCCTTCGCTGATTTCGCCGGAAATCGGCGCCAGCGCGTGCGCCACCGTCTTCACCAGCGTGGACTTGCCTTGGCCGTTGGCACCGAGAATGCCGATGCGCTGCCCGGCCAGCACGGAACGGTTGATGCCCCGCACGATGACCGTGGGCGGCGTGCCCGGCAGTGCGCCGGCCGGCGCGGGGTAGCCGAAGCTCGCGTCCAGCATGGACAACAGCGGGTTCGGGACGTTGAGGGGCTCCTTGAACTCGAAGTTGAACTCAGCATCGGCAAGCACCGGTGCGATCTTCTCCATGCGTTCAAGCGCCTTGACCCGGCTCTGCGCCTGCTTCGCCTTCGAGGCCTTGGCCTTGAAACGGTCGATGAACTTCTGCAGGTGGGCGATCTTTTCCACCTGCTTGGCCATCGCGGCCTGCTGCAACACGAGCTGCTCAGCGCGCATGTCTTCGAACTTGCTGTAGTTGCCGCCATAGCGCACGAGCTTGGCGTTGTCGACGTGCACCGTCACCTGCGTCACCGCGTCGAGGAATTCGCGGTCGTGGCTGATCATTACCAGGGTTCCTGGATAGCGCTTGAGCCAGGCTTCCAGCCAGACCAGCGCGTCGAGGTCGAGGTGATTGGTCGGCTCGTCGAGCAGCAGTAGGTCGGACGGGCACATGAGCGCGCGCGCCAGCTGCAGTCGCATGCGCCAGCCGCCGGAGAAGCTGTTGACCGGCTGGCTAAGCTGCTCAGCACTGAAGCCAAGGCCCAGGATCAGCGCTTGGGCACGTGCGGGGGCATCGTGTGCACCGGCGTCGTGCAGGGCCATATAGGCGTGCGCCATGCGCATGCCGTCGTCGCTGGCCTCGGCGGCGGCTACTTCGGCCTGCGCGGCCAACAGCACGGTGTCACCCTCGACGACAAAGTCCGTCGCGCTCTGCTCGGTCTCCGGCATATCCTGCGCAACCTGGCCCATCTTCCATGCAGCGGGAATCGAGAACTCGCCGCTGTCTTCGTGCAGCGTGCCGTTGAGAAGGCCGAAGAAGGATGACTTGCCGGCGCCATTGCGGCCGACAAGACCAATCTTTTCTCCGGGGGTGAAAGTGACGGACGCGCGGTCGAGTACGACATTGACGCCGCGGCGCAGCGTGACATTACGGACGGAAATCATAAGGAGCCACTTCGGAGAGGATCAGCATGATAGCCGACCGGACGCGCAGGGCTGTCGCTTTTCTGGCAGCACGCGTGAACATAGCGGTGAATGACGGCTCCTGGCCACCTGCGAATCCGCCGCTCGTCGTTCTCTACCGAGCCACACATAAAACCTTTGCAGGTGAGCGCACTAGAAAACGTTCGATGAGCCCCCTCCCCGCGCTATGTCGCCGGATAAAAAAACGCCAACCCGTTTTGGGTTGGCGCTATGTTTTGGGCGTACTACTGGTATCAGAACTGGTTCATGGTGTTGTCTTTACCAGCCGCTTTCAGGGCTGCTTCGCCGCTGAAATACTCCTTGTGGTCGTCGCCGATGTCCGAGCCGGACATGTTCTGGTGCTTGACGCAGGCGATGCCCTGACGGATTTCCTTGCGCTGCACGCCAGCCACATAACCCAGCATGCCCTGGTCGCCGAAGTATTCCTTGGCCAGGTTGTCGGTCGACAGTGCGGCGGTGTGGTAGGTCGGCAGCGTAATCAGATGGTGGAAGATACCGGCTTCGCGCGACGAGTCGGCCTGGAAGGTCCGGATCTTTTCGTCGGCGAGCTTCGCCAGTTCGGTCTGATCGTATTCCACGTTCATCAGCTGGGTGCGCTCGTATGCCGATACATCCTTGCCCGCGGCCTTCATCGCGTCATACACCTGCTGGCGGAAATTCAGGGTCCAGTTGAACGATGGGCTGTTGTTGTACACCAGCTTGGCGTTCGGGATGACTTTGCGAATCTCGCTGACCATGCCGCCGATCTGGGCGATATGCGGCTTTTCGGTCTCGATCCACAGCAGGTCAGCGCCGTTTTGCAGTGCGGTGACGCAATCCAGGACGCAGCGCGCTTCGCCCGTGCCGGCGCGGAACTGGAACAGGTTGCTAGGCAGGCGCTTAGGGCGCAGCAGCTTGCCGTCGCGCTTGATGATGACGTCACCATTGCCCAGTTCGTCGGCCGACAATTCTTCGCAATCGAGGAAGGAATTGTATTGATCGCCCAGGTCACCCGTCGTGTTGGTCACGGCGATCTGCTTGGTCAGGCCAGCGCCCAGCGAGTCGGTACGGGCCACGATGACGCCATCGTCCACGCCCAGTTCCAGGAAGGCGTAGCGGATGGCGCGGATCTTGGCCAGGAAGTCCTCGTGCGGCACGGTGACCTTGCCATCCTGGTGACCGCACTGCTTCTCGTCGGACACCTGGTTTTCGATCTGAATGCAGCATGCGCCCGCTTCGATGAACTGCTTGGCCAGCAGGTACGTTGCTTCGGCGTTGCCGAAACCCGCGTCGATGTCCGCGATGATGGGCACAACGTGGGTGACGTGGTTGTCGATTTTTTCCTGGATGGCGGCCTTGGCAGGTCCTTGGGCAGCATCCAGTTCGCGGAACAGGCCGCCCAGTTCACGGGCGTCGGCCTGGCGCAGGAAGGTGTACAGCTCGCGGATCAGCGCACTGACGGAGGTTTTCTCGTGCATCGACTGGTCCGGCAGCGGGCCGAACTCGGAGCGCAGCGCGGCCACCATCCAGCCGGACAGGTAAAGGTAGCGGCGCTCGGTACTGTTGAAGTGCTTCTTGATGGAGATCATTTTCTGCTGGCCGATGAAGCCGTGCCAGCAACCCAACGACTGAGTGTACTTGGACGAGTCGGCATCATAGGCGGCCATGTCGGCGCGCATGATCTTGGCGGTGTACTTGGCAATGTCCAGGCCCGTCTTGAACTTGTTCTGGGCACGCATGCGGGCAGCATACTCGGGGTTGATGGCATTCCATGCGCTGCCGTGGTTCTCTTTCAAACCGGCAACTGCCTTGATGTCGTCTTGATACTGGGCCATGTCAAATTCCTAAGCGTGTTTGAAGAAAGGGGGGCGTGTGCCGCTACGGATCTATGAATGTCGAAGCAGGCAGCGTGGAATCATTGTATGGCGCTTCTGGTGCACTGCGGTGAAGTCTTATATAAGACATAAGAGTTGGTTTATCCTTATTTTTCAATGAGATAGGCCTTGAATTTCGCGATGCGGAATGCGTTTTCGAGGAACGAAAACAAAACACTGCGGAAACTCGGCGTGAATTCCGCAATGTGAAAAGCGCTTTCAGTGGCTAGAAGTGAAGGCAAGCCCAGATGGCTTGAGCAACGATTGTTGGGGTGATTTTGTAGACGCCTGTCGAACGAACAGGGTCATGAGGCGGTGCGCAAACGTGTGGCTGTCTTCGTGCCCGCTGCGGTCATTCGATCTCGGACGAGGATCGTCGCAAACTGGCCGAAGGACTAAACCGCTCGCGCGGTAACCCTCCGGCCCAGCGCAAAGTGACTCAACCGCCAGCGCTGTTTCCTATGTTG
>NZ_JBXANI010000032.1:0-88916 GCF_058801495.1 Cupriavidus sp. GW822-FHT03E04 | reverse complement strand
ACCGCCTGGGTCTGGCTATCTCAGGCACGTTTGCTCGTACGCCGATTGTCCAATGCCTGAATTTGTCCTCACCCTCTAAGCGAAACGTTGTGATATCTGAACGGCTGGGCTGCTGCTCGAGGGGCGGCAAACTCGTTTGAACGAATGGGGAATTGTGCAGCACCGAGTCATTGCAGCCGACTCTACCGCCAGCCGCCGAAAACCTCATGCTTCACGGAATTGGTACCAGATAGCTATCAGATACGAAAACTGCGCCTTACGATCTCTATTCTTCGACGCCAACGAGATTCGGGGCGAGCGCGACGCCGTCCAGCGCGCGCGCGCGGTGCTGCAAGGCGAATTGGAAGCCGAGCGCCAGGCCCACGCGGCCGCGCGGGCGCGTCAGGAGGAGGGCGTGCGTCAGGTCGAGGCGCTCGAGCGGCAGTTGTTGGAGCTGCGTACCCAATTCTCGACGGACCTGGAGCGCACCCGCGAGCAGGTCGCCGTCGCGCAGGAGCGGGCCAGCGCCACCGAGCGCCGTGCGCTGCGCGAGATCGACCAGGAGCGCACACTGCGCCAGAAGGCCGAGCAGGCGGCGGTACAGGCGCGGGCGCAGGACGCCGCCGTGGCCAGTGCCGAGGCACGGGCAAGGCAGCACGCCGAGCGCGACACGCTCCTCCTGCAACTGGCGCAGGCGCAACAGGCGCTGGCGGATGGGCAGGCGGCGCAAGATGAGCTGCTGGCACAACTGGAAACGGCACTGCGGCGCGCCGAGCGGGCCGATGCGCAAGCCGCCGCGACGCGCCGCCTGGTATCGCCCAGGCGGCGGGCGCCGGTGACGCGCACCAAGTTCAAGCCCGGGCCGGTCTAAGGGAGCGCCCGAGGGCGAGGGTGGGATTTGTCCACCGCGCCGCGAGATAAGCCTGTGGACAAACCGCGCGGGGACGGCGGCCAAATAGGGCGCGGCCTTCCTTACGAGGAAATGTGGCTTTCCCGACTGCCGCCGTGCTCCCCCAAGGTGCCCTGGGATGTACCCAGTGCCCGCCACGTCAGCGCTCCATCGCGACAGACTCGCTTCGCCCTCTAACATGTGCTGCAAGATCTACATAGTGAGCGACGAAACCGTACAAATGCGGCCCAAACTCCACAAATTAGCGACATTGACTATAATCGACTATAGTTTGGTCTAATCGAACATATTCTAGGGGGCGCGCGGATGGAAGTCTTCAAACGAGAGGCACTAGCAACAGAGTTGGCCACCAAAATTCTAACGGTCTCACCGACTTCCGCGTCCAGTTCCGGCCTTTTTCTGGCGGCGCCAAGACGAACCGGCAAGTCGACCTTCTTAAGGGAGGATCTGCGGCCGGCGTTGGAGAACCTTGGTGCCCTTGTAGTCTATGCCGATCTGTGGGAAGACCGCCGAGCTGACCCAGGAGAGGTCATTGTCGGGGCCGTGCGGGCCGAGCTCGCGAGCCATGAAGGCGTCATTAAGCGACTCGCTCGCTCTGCCGGAATGGAGAAAATCGCGGTTGGCGGGATGTCGTTCTCCCTTGATCGGGTTGGCCTTGGCGAAGGGATTTCCCTGTCGGCGGCACTTGCCGCCCTATCGGATGATGCGGGCAAGCCCATTGTGCTGGTAATCGACGAAGCGCAGCAAGCGATTGTCAGTGAGAAGGGGAACGACGCCCTGTTCGCGTTAAAGGCCGCGCGGGATGAACTGAATAGCAGCAGACATAAGGGTCTGCGAATCGTCGCGACGGGATCCAATCGTGACAAGCTGGCCATGCTTCGCAATAGCCGAGACCAGGCGTTCTACGGAGCTCCCCTCGTCAACTTCCCGGCGCTGGACATGGCCTATGTCCAATGGTTCTGTGATCGACTTGACTTGGGAGCCAAACTTGACCCGGCAGAGGTGTTCGAGCTGTTCAAGCGAGCCGCTTTCCGCCCGGAACTGTTGGGTGCCGCGGCTGACGCGCTTCGGTTTGAATTCGGACTTCCGGCAGGAGACATCCCCGCGAGATTTGCGGCCGCGGTTGAAGAGCAGATCGCGGTCAGCAACACCGAACAGATGCGCGTGGTTCACAGTCTGACGCCGCTTCAATCCACAGTTCTTCGAGTCATGGCCGTTCGGGGGAGCAATTACGCGCCGTTCGAGGCAGCCACCATGGAGGCGTATGACGCCGTCTTGAAGGCGATTGACCCGGGCGCCGACGCGAGAGTCGATGTTTCGAATGCCCAGCAGGCGCTTTCTGCGCTCCAGGACAAAGCGCTTGTATGGCGGGCAGCGCGCGGCGTCTACGCGCTCGAGGAGACCGGATTGGCGAGTCTGATGCAGCAGGCGGGAATGCTGAAGCCAGTGCCGGCGACATAGGGGGCATGCCGGGATAAAGCCGGAAATGACACATAATGCTGGAAGTAATAAAGAAAAAGAACGCGATTTTTATGTGCGCGACGGGTCGGCCGCTCTAGCAGTACTGCTGAAGTACTCATCGCGCTAGCGATGAGTCTTCCCCCGCAAGGGCGGGGAGCGCTGTTTTTCACAATCCGGAAGCCGTACGTTACTGCATCGAGTTTTTCCGCGTTTTGGCGCCCATTTCCGGCCTCATTACCGCCATTACTGCAACTGCGGACGGATTTGTCCCAACGAGCGCATGCGCACGAGGTTGTAGGCCGCCATGCTTAGCACAAACATCTGATCGACTTTCTTCAGACCGCGCACCATCACCTGACGCATGCGCCCCACGGTCTTGACCCAGCCAAAGCCCTGTTCGATCAGCTTGCGCTTTTGTTGCGAAACGGCATAACCGGCGCTGCAGGCAATGGCATCAGGAACGGCCGAGCGCCGCCCCGAGGTGTTCTGTGCCACATGCGGCGTTACCTTCATCACCAGGCAAGCCTCAATAAACTCGTGCGCGTCATAGCTCTTGTCCGCACCCACGGTGACTTCCACATCGGGGTAATCGTACTTTTCGTGCAAAATCTGGCGGTTTCCCCGAAAGCCTTTGTCGACAACGCGTTCCGAAGAGCCCACACCTGTTGGCCGCTGCGAATGAGAGGAGGGCGTAACATAGCCGCCCGCGATTCGGATCGCGCCATCTCGATGGGGGCAAGATATGCCGGGCTTGGGATTTCGCTATGTGGGAAGTGACCGGTTGTCGATTCGTCTGTCGGAATTCGATGTGGAACGGTATTTCGCGCTGACCGACAGCGACGTCGCGGCGATAAATGTGCGCTTTCGGCACGATCGCGCGCCTGAGCGGCCATCCAACTGGTATTTCTGCGCGCAAGTGGGCATAGCCTCGGCCAGGTCAGTACGCTGCCGCGCCAGTTGCTCCACTACATCGGCCAGCGGCTCGGCTTACCGACGCCGACGATCGCATCGCTTCGGACCCTATATCGCCGGTACAAGACGCTCTACGACCACCTGATTTGGGCCTGCGGGTATTTGGGCTTGAAGTCAATCGGCCCGGACCAGTGGGCACCATTTCACCGCACAGCCAGGGTGTGAGCCGGCGCACTTTCGGGTATGCCAAGAAAGCCGGCGCGGCAGAGTCGGTGCTGTCGTTGGCCGTGCCCGATGAGCCTCTTAAGCAGCTCGGTACGGCTCGCTCTGGCTGCCACCATGCAAAGACTTTCACCATAGACCTCACTTTCAGCATCTGGTGAAAATGCGCGCTCCAGTGAAAATCTTGGGTATATTTCAAGAAATATGGTATTTTCAGCGGATGCTGAAAGAGGCTCATCCTATGAAAGAGGCAGAAGCCCGTGCCGGCGAGGCGTTGCGACGGCTGCTTGAGAAGATCCCGATCCTTCAGATCGAAGGCATCGAAGCCGCCGCCGTGTCCGGCGATTGGCGGCCCGACTTGATCGCCCGGTTGCTCGTGGACGGGCGGCAGCACCTGCTCATCTGCGGGTACAAGTCGAACGGCCAACCGCGGTACGCCCGTTCCGCGCTGCTCGAACTGCGTAACTACGTGGCGCAGCGAGCCCCGCAGGCGACGCCCGTCTTTATCGCACCCTACCTCTCACCTGCGGTGAGGCAATTGTGTGCGGAAAAGGGCGTCGGCTATCTCGACCTGGAGGGAAACGCCCGGATCGCCTTCGGCGGCGTGTTCATCGAACGCATGGTGGCAGACAAGCCCGCGGCCGAACAACGCGAACTAAAGTCGCTGTTCAGGCCGAAGTCGGCCCAGGTTCTACGCGCCATGCTGCGCGAGCCCGACCGTGCTTGGCGCGTCACCGAGTTGTCGGAAATCTCCCGAGTCAGCCTGGGGCACGTCAGCAATGTGCGCACCGGCTTGATTGATCGGGAATGGGCGAGCGCGTCGGACGATGGCCTCGTCCTCTCAGCACCCGACGCGCTGCTTGACGCATGGCGGGACAGCTACACCCCGCCGTCAGGCGAGCGGCTGCGGTTCTACACGCCGTTGCACGGCAGCGCGCTGGAAGGCGCGGCCCGCAATGCGTTGGGCACACAAGATGGCCAGGGTCATGCTGCCTTTGCCTCCTTTTCGGCCGCACAGTGGCTTGCGCCTTATGGGCGAACCGGCACCCACTACTTCTTCGCTGACGAAGATGGTCTGCGCAAGCTCCAAGCAGCACTGAAGCTCGCGACTGCCTCTAAGGGGGAGAACGTGGTCGTCACCGTCCCGAAGGACTTGGGCCTACTCGCTGACACGGTTGAACCTGCCCCGGGCGCGATTTGCACGAGCCCCGTCCAGACCTACCTTGATCTATCCATTGCGGGCGAACGCGGCGCGGAGGCCGCTGAGCACCTGCGCCTAGAAAGGCTCTCATGGCCCAAATGACACCCCAGGAACCACAGTCGGCCGCCGAATACGACGATCGGACGACCGCAGCCGTGAAGTCAGTGCTGATCGAGATCGGCCAGATCCTTGGCAGCTTCAAGGGCAAGTTCGCCATCATTGGCGGCGCAGTTCCTTGGCTGCTGCTCGCCAACGAGGATATGCCGCACGTTGGCACACTCGACGTGGACGTAGGACTGGACGCGGAAGCACTGGGCGATGGCGAGTACGCGACCTTGATCGGTGCTCTTCAAGGCCATGGATACGCGCAGCGCGAGGGGCTTCGGCGCTTCCAGTTGGTTCGCCAGGTTACGACGCGAGATGGTGGGGAAGCGATCGACATCGTGGTCGACTTCTTGATGCCGCGCGACGCGGAGATCGTCAAGAACGATCCTCCCTTGATTAGCGACTTCGCTGTGCAGCGGGCGGACGGCGCCGACTTGGCGATGCGGTTCTACCAGCTGGTCGCTGTGGCAGGGGCGATGCCCGACGGCGGAACCAACCGGGTGGAGATCGCGGTGTGCTCAATTCCCGCTCTTCTTGCCATGAAAGGTCACGCACTGGCGGGCCGCTACAAGCAGAAGGACGCCTACGACATCTACTACTGCGTGCGAAACTACCCCGGCGGTATCGAAGTGCTGGTACAGGAATGTCGCGTATTGCTGGGGCATGCCAGTGGCGAGCGCGGTTTCCGACACATCGCCGACAAGTTCGACACCTTCGAGGGTTACGGGCCCACCTGCGTGAGACGCTTCGTCGAAGACACGCACGCGCTAGGCGATCGGACGCCCGAACAATGGCAACAAGATGCGTTCGGGCAGATCGACGCGCTGCTGCGCGCCATGGCGCTGAGAGGTTGAGTCGCACGCCTATGGACTACGCGCGGCTTCGCAACCTGCTTGAGCCTCTCGTCACCGCGCTGAAGGATGCCGGCACCCACACATTGTTGCCGACGCTTTGCGAAGAATTGGGGCTGCCGGCGCTTGGCGCTGATGGTTCCAAGCGCGAGCGCATAGCCGCCAGCTTCGACGCTGTAGCGGACCCGGACCTGCCGGCAGTTGCACGCAAGCTGTTGGAACGCCGCCCACCCAACGCCACTACGCGCAACCAGATTCAGGACATCCTCTGGAGCGACCGTCTGTGGCCACCTATCCCGAAGCGATATCGCCGCGAGGTCGCGCGCAGGCTGAATAGCGAAGAGCTGTATGGGGATGCCCGCAGGTTCGACGAACTGCTGGAGCGGCTGTGGATCTTGGATGCCGATGACTGGATGCACCTGTTGGGCGGAGAGCCCACGGGATTGCGCGCTGAAATCCAGCAGCACGTCCATCGCAACCCGGAGGACTGGCCGGCTGAGGTGCTGTTCGACCAGTTGGGCGCATATGACGCCTCCGACCCGCGATTCGCGCTGTTTCTTGAGGGACTGGCTTCGGCCGACGTGCGCCCCGACGAGGCCGCGCAACGCCACTTCGTCGCCTGTGTCAACGAGCCGCTGCGCAGTTGCGGCGTCGAGCTACGCGAGACCGACTCTGAAGGCGGTTACCCGATCTTCTCCTTGGTCTCACTGCGCGCTGGGACCAAGGGCCAGCCGAAAAATCTCATCTTCGCCTCGCCCGACAAGCCCGACCTGCGCTTTCGCGACGCGCTGGACAATGACGTCGAGATCGTCACCAACGCGGACAAGGTGCTCGTCTACGACCGGCCCATCGGCAATGACGGGCTACGCTGGAACGATCTGCAGCAGTGGTGGGGCGAGGCAGAGCAGATCGCCGACGCCACGCAGGCCAAGCGCTCGCTGTACACGCGCCTCAAGTCCAGCCTGCCACGCAACTCCCCACCGCAAAACTTGCTGTTCGATGCCTTCTTCGAGGGGTTTCGCAGTGCTGTGCCTAACCTGCCGGCGCTGCTGCCCGAAGTCTGGTTGCATTGGGACCCACGGACGGTCAAGGAGCGAGGGCCAGATGCGCTCCTCAGGTTTCGCATGGACTTCCTGCTCCTGCTGCCGCATGGCGTGCGGGTCGTGATCGAGGTCGACGGCAAGCACCACTATGCAGACGCCACGGGCAGCGCCGACGTGCAGCGCTATGCACAGATGGTTAAGGCCGACCGCGAACTCAAGCTCGCCGGCTATGAAGTTTTTCGCTTCGGGGCAGCGGAACTGCGGCCGCCCACAGCGAAGGCCGACGTGAAAGCATTCTTCGAGGCCCTATTCAAGCGCTACGGCGTTCCAACGAGCTGACATCCAACTGGTATCTGCGTGCAAGCGGCCATACTCTCGGCTAGGCCGGCCCGGTGGCGACCGTGGTTTGTGATAGCCCGGCCGGGCGCTTCGGTGATCCGGCCGAGGTTGCTCACCTGGTCGCTGCCTCGTCAGCTGTTGCACTATGTCGGCCAGTGAATCGGCCTGACGTGGGCGACGATCCCTTTGCTCCGATCCCTCTATCGTTGTTACAAGACTCTCCGTACGCATGTACGAGGAGCTGCTACGGGACACCGGCGGCAACACAGTCGCCAAAGGCACTAGTCTTCGCGCGGAAGCAGCATTGAACATAGCGCCCGGGTCGCCGAAAATGGACTGACTCGACTGTTTGTCGGGTGCGAAATGTACCCACGGCCTGGCGAATCATCCGGCCGTCAGTTGCCCGTCGGCGAGCGGTGGGTTGGAACCGGTGCAAAGTCGAAATGGGCGGCAGCATACACGGCATTGCACGCCCATACTTCTACCCCGTCCTTACCCAGACTCAATTCGGTCTCAGTGGGCATTTCTTGCGGTAATGGTTGCCTTCGTACGAAAAACGGCGCTCGTCGCGTGAAGATCCGCTACCGTAGTGTCCTCCTGCTTCCAGTTGGAAATTGCGGAAGTGGCTGCTGAGTAAGCATGAAACCGCCTCAGTCCTTTTCAGACAACTCCACGCGTTCGATCTTACCCACGATCAGCCAGTAGCTCAGGATGGCCAGCAGTCCATGGGCACCGACATATACCAGCGCGCCATTGAAGGAGTGCGTGTCAGCCACGATGTAGCCGATTACGATCGGCGTGACGATGCCGGCGATATTGCCCACCGCGTTGAACACGCCTCCGGTGCTGCCCACGATGGTGGCGGGCGCGGTGTCGGCTACCACGGTCCAGCCCAGCGAGCCGAAGCCCTTGCCGAAGAACGCCAGGCTCATCAGCGCGATCACGACCCAGTCGGTGTCAACGTAGTTACAGGCGATCATGGTGGCGCTGAGCAACAGGCCGATGGTGATAGGCAACTTGCGCGCCATCGTCAGCGAGCCAGTGCGGCGCAGCAGCGCATCCGACACGAAGCCGGTGGACACGCCGCCGATAAATCCGAAGATGGCTGGCACAGCGGCAACGAAGCCAGCTTGCAGGATGGTAAAGCCGCGCCCGCTCACCAGATAGCTGGGAAACCACGAGACAAAGAACCAGGTGATGGCGCTGATGCAGTACTGTGCCAGGAAGATGCCCACCAGCATGCGGCTGCGGAACAGCTGGCCGAGCTGCGCCAGCGTCGGGCCCTTGCTGCCCTTGGCGCTCTTGCCGCCGAGATGCACCAGCGCGCCGCCTTGCTCGATATAGTCGATCTCCGCCTGCGTCACGCGCGGATGCGCGGCGGGTGCGTGATAGAAGCGATACCACGCCCATGCGAGCAGCAGCCCCAGCGCGCCCATCACCGAGAAGATGTGCTGCCAGCCAAAGCGGTGGTCGAGCCAGCCCATCAGCGGCGTGAACACCACCAGCGACAGGTACTGCGCACTATTGAAGATCGCGCCGGCCACGCCGCGCTCCGTGGATGGGAACCATGCGGCGATCACGCGCCCGGACGATGGGCCCACCGGCGACTCCATCGCCCCCAGCAGGAAGCGCAGCACCAGCAGCGCTATGAAGGCAAAGGCAAACCAATGCACCATACTCATCAGCAGCGTGGTGAGCGACCACAGCACCAGCCCCAGGCCGATGGCCTGCTTGGCACCGATCTTGTCCACCAGCCAGCCGGCTGGCACCTGGCTCAGCACATAAGCCCATGCAAACGAAGAAAACAACCAGCCCATCTGCACGGCGTCCAGCGCTAGGTCCTTGCTCATATGCGGGCCTGCGACCGATAGCGTGGCGCGGTCGCCGGTACTCAGCGCCAGCACGATGGTGATCAGGGCCAGCATCAGGTAGCGGTAGCGTCCGCTGGCAACGGAGGCGGCCGTCGGTTGTGCGGGGGTAGTGGGTGCAGCAGCGGACGCGGGCGCCGCCGGGGTCGTGGGGGCGGATGTCATGACGACTGACATGGCGGTCTCCAAACTTGTTTGATGGCAATGGCGCCGGGCTCTAAATGCCGGCGCGTCCCGCGGCGGGGTGGTGCCGGGGCGTATGGCCTGCATGCTAGAGAAGACCATCGGAAGAAGATAGCGGCAGCGGGTGGCAAGGGTGCCTTGTGTCCCATAACTTGGGAAATGTGGCGCAGATGTGCGGCATGGAGTAGCAAATCATCGCTGCGCGCGTGACCCGAGTCACGACGTGGTGGTCAAGGAGGAGTAGTGACCACGAAGGGCCGCGGCGGCTGCCAGGTCCGATGTGCCATAGCGGGCTTCCGTCGCAGCGGCACACGTGGACGGTGCAACGCGCGATATTTTCCATATGCTGGGACGGTGCGGAACGTTTGCCGGTCTTCCCCTCGTTCCGCGCTTGCCGACTCCCCTCGCTTGCAGAAGAATGAACACGTGTTCATTGGGGGTGGACGTACTGCTCCCCCGAGTCGAGCGACGTGGCGGCCAAGACGCCGCACCCCGTACAACAAACATCCAGCATTCCAGTATCCAGGAGACGCACCATGTACATCAGCGAACAGCTACTCAACCCTGACGAGCGCCGTCTGCGCCTTTCCACCCAACTCGGGGTAGAGAGCGTGGTGCTGGATAACCGCGGCACCGAGTTGGTGTCGGCCAGCGGCGGCGTCTGCGCGTGGGATACCGGCAAGCTCACCGCCTATCGCAAGTGGGTGGAGAGCTTCGGCCTCAAGCTCGATGTGTTCGCGCTGGACGTGGGCTCCATCCTGCTGGATTCGCTGGTGGACCTGGAAGGCGCGCGCAGGCAGCGCGACGTGCTGGCGCAGAATGTCCAGAAGGCGGCCGACGCTGGCATTACCTGTCTCAAGTACAACGTGCAGATGGTGGGCATCACCCGTACCGGGCTCAAGCCGGGGCGCGGCGGCGCGAAAAACTCCGGCTTTGCCTATGCCGAGTATTCGGCGGATGACGATCGCAAGCATTCCTACTGGGGCGTGGGCTATCCCACCAACCAGGATGAAGGCGATGCGGAAACCGCCATGCTGTGCGGGCAGAAGATGGCGCGCGATGTGCCTCCAGTAACCGAGAAGGCCGGCTGGGACGCCATCGAATTCCTGGTGGAAGGCCTGGTGCCCGCCGCCGACCTCGCCGGCGTGCGCTTGGCTTGCCATCCACACGACCCTGCGTACCCGGTGGGCGGCCTCAACGGCATCGAGCACGTGGTGGGCTCCGCCGATGGCATCCGCAAGTTCCTCGCCCTCAGCCCGAGTGCCAACCACGGCCTGAACTTCTGCCAGGGCACGGTGGCCGAGATGTTCAAGGAGCCGGGCCGCGCCATGATCCCAGTGATCGAGGAGTTCGCCGCGACCGGCCGCATCTTCATGGTCCACTTCCGCAATATCCGCGGCGGCTATCTCGACTTCCAGGAAGTCTTCCCGGATGAAGGCGACGTCGATATGTTCCAGGCCATCAATGCCTACCAGCGTGGTGGCTACAAGGGACCGCTGTGCCCGGACCACGTGCCGGTGTCGGATCTCGACGAGAACCGCGAGCGCTTCATGTCCTTCGCGCTGGGCTACACGCGGGGGCTGTTGCAGGCGGCCGGCGTGTGGTCCACGCCGGTGCGCGGTTAAGCATAGCGGCGGCCAGACATGACAGACGCACAGCAGACAACCCGCAAGACGCCCCAAGATTTGCGCTCGCACCGCTGGTTCGGCAAGGAGTCCATGCGCACCTTCAACCACCGCTCGCGCATGGCGCAGATCGGCTTTGGCGCGAAGGAATATGGCGGCAAGCCGGTTATCGCCATCCTTAACACATGGAGCGAGATCAATCCCTGCCACACGCATTTCAAGGCGCGCGCGGAAGAGGTCAAGCGTGGCATCTGGCAGGCTGGCGGCTTTCCACTGGAAATGCCGGCTATGTCGCTTGCCGAGCCATTCCAGAAGCCCAGCGCGCTGCTGTACCGCAACCTGCTGGCGATGGAAACCGAAGAGCTGCTGCGCCCTTATCCTGTTGACGGCGTGGTGCTGATGGGCGGCTGCGACAAGACCACGCCTGGCCTGATCATGGGCGCGACGTCGATGAACCTGCCAGCCATCTTCATGCCGGCCGGGCCAATGCTGCGTGGCAATGCGAGCGGCAAGACGCTGGGATCGGGTTCGGACATGTTCAAGAACTGGGCCGAGCTGCGCGCGGGCACCATTACGCATGACGACTGGGAGGAGGTACTGGGCGGAATTGCCCGCTTCGCTGGCCACTGCATGACGATGGGCACCGCCTCCACCATGACCAGCGCCGCTGAGGCCATGGGCTTGACGCTACCGGGCGCGGCCTCCATTCCCGCGCCAGACTCGCGCCACGCGCTGATGGCAGTACAAACCGGGCAGCGCGTAGTGGAGATGGTGTGGGAAGACCTGACGCCATCCAGGTTGCTCAGCGCCCAGGCGTTCGACAATGCCGTGGTATGCGTGCTCGCATTGGGCGGCTCGACCAATGCGCTGGTGCACCTGGTGGCCATGGCGCGGCGTGCCGGCGTGGCACTGGATCTCCAGCGCTTCGATGAACTGGCCGCGAACACGCCGCTGATCGCCAACCTGCGGCCGGCGGGCAAGTACCTGATGGAGGACTTCTTTTACGCGGGCGGCTTGCGCGCGCTGCTGGAGCGGCTGCGCCCGCTGTTGCAGGTCGATGCGCTCACCGTTAACGGCCGCACCCTTGGCGACAATATCGCCGGCGCTCCGGTGCGTGACGACGATGTGATCCTGCCCGTGGAACGCGCGCTGGTCAGCCGCGGCAGCCTCGCCGTGCTACGCGGCAACCTCACCCCCAACGGCGCTGTCATCAAGCCTGCCGCCGCCGAGCCGCACCTGCACCGGCATACGGGCCGCGCGGTGGTGTTCGACAGCTACGAGGCGCTCAACGCGGGCATCGATGCGCCCGATCTCGATATCGACGCCAATAGCGTACTGGTGCTGCGCAATGCCGGGCCGCTGGGCGGGCCGGGCATGCCGGAGTGGGGCCAATTGCCGATTCCGAAGAAACTGCTGCAGCAGGGCGTGCGCGACATGGTGCGCATCAGCGATGCGCGCATGAGCGGCACCAGCTTCGGCGCTTGCGTACTCCACGTGGCCCCGGAATCCTTCGTGGGTGGCCCGCTGGCGCTGGTGCAGACGGGCGACCTGATCGAGCTCGATATCCCCGCACGCAAACTGGAACTGCTGGTCGACGACGCCGAACTGCAACGTCGCCGCACCGCATGGACGCCACCGCCGCCGCGGTACCAGCGCGGCTATGGCGCGATCTTCGCTCAGCAGGTGACGCAGGCAGATGAGGGATGCGATTTTGCGCTGTTGCGGGGCACTGAAGCGACGAGGGAGCCGGACATTTTTTGAGGCCTGTCGGTCTTGTTTGCAGGCATGCCAATGATCGGGGTCAAATCGCGGGATTGTTCCTGGCAAGCGCCAATTGTACGCGGCGATCGCAATGCACGGGGGACTGAGACACGCTCGCCGTTCTCCTTAGGCACTCTCCCTCGGCACGAGGCGAAAGCCGATGTCGATCACCCGTTGCGCCCGCTTTCCCGGCCGCGCCAGCCCCTGCAGCCTGCGCAGCAGCACCTCGCCAGCCTGGCGTCCGAGTTCGCGCGGCTGTACCTGCACAGTGGTCAGGGTCGGGTAACTTGCCGCGGCCATGGCCAGGTCCGAGAAGCCCACCACGGCAACGCGGCCGGGCACCTGCCAACCGCGTTGCCGGCATGCCAGCAGCGCGCCCACGCCGAGGATATCGTTGCTGCAGAAGACAGCCTGGATTTGCGGGGCACGCTCCAGCAACCGCGTGAATGCCTGCGCGCCGGCATCGATCGTGGAGGGCGGCGGCAGCAGCTCCACTTCGGCTGGTGCCATACCAAGTTCGGCCAGCTGCGCTTGCAAGCCATCCAATCGCTTTCGCGCACGGAGTTCGTCGGCACCGATAAAGCCGATGCGCCTGTGCCCGCGCTCGCGCAGATATTGCGCCACCGCTGCGCCCACGCCGGCATTGGAGAACCCCACCGCCATATCGATGGGATCGTCGGTCAGGTCCCACGTTTCCACCACCGGCAGGCCGAGGCGGCGCAGCTTGTCGCGCACGCTCTTTTCATGGCTCACGCCGGTGAGCACGATCGCATCCACGCGCCGGCCGAGGAAGGCGTCGACCAGACCGGCCTCTTCACGCGGGTGGTAGCTCGACTGCGCAAGCATGAGTTGGTAGCCTTGCGGCGCCAGCGCGGCAGCCAGGCCGTCCATCGTGTCCGCGAACCAGGCATTTGACAGCGTGGGAACAATGGCACCGACAATGCGCGAGCGCGTGGACGCCAGGCTGCCAGCGGTGAGGTCCGGCACATAGCCGAGCCGCCGGATAGTGGCCTGCACCAGTTCGCGCGTTGCCTGCGCCACCGTCTCTGGGTGGTTGATCACGCGGGATACGGTCACGCTAGCGACGCCGGCCGCGCGGGCCACATCCAGCATGCGCACCGGGCCTTTGCGCGCCTGCGCTGGCATGTCGGCGGTCTTGGTCGTTTTCATGGCTACCTGCAGTTCGCTGTGTTCAGGTTCATTCCTCGATCATCATTGCCGGCATCAGCTAGTGGCGCGAGCGACCACACTGAAGCCGAGATCGATAATCCGGTCCCCGACCTTGCCTGCGGCCTCCGCCGCGCCAAGCCGGGCCAGCAGCATTTCTCCGGCACGCCTGCCCATCTCGCGAGATTGCACCCTGACACTGCTCAGCGCGGGCACGCTGGCCGCGGCGATGGCCAGATCGGAAAAACCCACTACCGCCATCCGCCCGGGCACCGGCCAGCCCAGCTCGCGGCAAGCCTGCAGCGCCCCCACGCCGAGGGTATCGTTGCTGCAGTACACCGCCTGCAACCGCGGGTGTTGCCGCACCAGTCCGGCCAGCGCGCGCGCGCCGTCCGCGATGGAGGAGGGCGGCTCCACCGTGTGCACCGCCACGTCCGGCAGGCCGCGTGCCGCGATGGCCTCGCGGTATCCTGCAAGGCGTTTCAGAGCGCGATCCTCTTCCGCGCCGATAAAGCCGAGGCGGCGGTACCCGCGCGCCAGCAGGTGATCGGCCACTGCGGCACCCGCCGCGCGGTTGGAAAAGCCGGCTACCATATCGATGGGGTCGTCGGTGAGGTCCCAAGTCTCTACCACCGGAATGCCACAGCGGCGCAGCTTGGCACGCACGGCAGGCGCATGGCTGACGCCCGTGAGCACTACCGCGTCCACCTGGCGACCTATAAAGGCGTCGATCAGGATTTCTTCCTGACTTTGCCGGTAGCGCGTCTGGCCCAGCAGCAACTGGTAGCTGCCGCTCTCCAGCACTTCACCCAGCCCATCCATGGTTTCCGCAAACCAGGCATTGGAAAGCGTTGGCACGATGGCGCCGACGATGTGCGAACGCCTCGTCGCCAGGCTGCCGGCGTTCAGGTTAGGCACATAGCCCAGTTGCGCAATGGCCTGTTGCACGGCGGCCAACGTGGCTGGCGAGACCAGGTGGGGATGGCTGATCGCTCGCGAAACCGTTACGCGCGACACCCCCGCCATGCGCGCTACGTCCACCATGCGGCCACTTCCCGGTGTGCTGCTGCCGGCGCTATCCGGCGGGTTCGGGTGGTCTGTATGCATTGGCTCGGTGTTGGTATTGCCGGTGTCAGGCGGGCTCACCTGCGGCCCGGCTTGCCTGCTGGTTTTCCCCGATTTGCTGCGCGCGGGTCACTTATGCCGGCGGCTACCTGCAGCTTTGTCCCAGATCATGGGAATGCACGGGGCGGGCGCTGAGCGACTGGCTTGTATTGTCGACGACGATCCCGAAAAATGGAAGCGCATCCATAAGGGCGCACGGCGACTGATTCCTCCGTTGGAAAAACGCCGGCACCGGGCCTCACCGAGACACCATGAATCAGCCTCTACCCCATCTCATCATCCGCCTGGCCGAGTCCGACAATGTCGTACTGGCACGCGCCGGGATTGCTGCCGGCACCGACATTGGCGACGTCCTCGCGGCGCAGGACATCCCCGCCGGCCACAAGCTCGCCGCACGGGCCATTCGGAAGGGCGAAGCGGTGATCAAGGGCGGATTCGCCATCGGACTTGCCTCCGAAAACCTGCCGGCGGGCACCTGGGTGCATTCGCACAACCTCATTGCCGACGACACCGCCACCGCGCAGCGTGATGCGAGCGCACCCGCAGCTTCGTCGCCGTCGGTCGCCGCCGCTGGTCGGCGCGCCACCTTCCAGGGCTTCGTAAGGGCCGACGGCCGCGTAGCCACGCGCAATTACATCGGCGTGTTCGTGGTGGGGAATTGTGGCGCCACCGCCGCACGCAAGGTGGCTGACTGGTTCACCGAGTCGCGCCTGGCGGCATATCCCAACGTCGATGGCGTCGTGCCCTTCGTGCATGAGATCGGCTGCGGCATGGAGATGACCGGCGAGCCGATGGATCTGCTACGCCGCACGTTGTCCGGCACCATCCGCAACCCCAACATTGCCGGCGCACTGGTGATCGCGTTGGGTTGCGAGCGCAACAATATCTACGGCTTCCTGGAGCAGGAGAAACTTGCCGTGGGGACCGCGCTCAAGACGCTCGTGATGCAGGAAATCGGCGGCACCGCAAACACCATCGAGGCGGGCATCGCCATCATCAAGGACATGCTGCCGGCGGCCAACGCCTGCTCGCGCCAGCCGGTATCCGCGGAACACCTGGTGGTGGGCCTGCAATCGGCAGGCGCCGATGGCTTTTCCGCGGTATCGGCCAACCCGGCGCTGGGTGCTGCAGTGGATCTGCTGGTGGCGCAGGGAGGAACCGCGATCCTGTCGGAAACCGTGGACCTGGTGAGCCTGGGGCATCGCTTCATTGCGCGCGCCGCCACCCCGGAGGTCGCGGGCGAACTCGCGCAATGCGTCGGCTGGTGGGAGCAGTACCACGCGGGACGCGATACCCAACTGAACCGTCGCCAGCGAGCCGACGGTGGCGCCAGCGGCCTTAGCAACGCATTGGAGAAGGCCGCCAGCGGCGTGCAGCGTGCGGGCAGTTCACCGGTGACGGCGGTCTATGTGTACGCCAATCCCGTCACCGCGCGCGGCCTGGTGTTCATGGACGCGCCCAGCTACGAGGCGGTATCCGCCACAGGCCAGATCGCAGGCGGCGCCAACCTGATCTGCCTGTCCACCGGCACAGGATCGGGTTTTGGCGCGTTGCCGGCGCCGACCATCAAGCTGGCCTCCAATACACAGACCTTCCAGCGCATGGAGGATGACCTCGATATCGATTGCGGCCAGGTGCTGGATGGCGAGACCACCGTAGCGGAAATGGGCCAACACATCTTCGCGCAGATGCTGCGCCATGCGTCCGGCGAGAAGACTTGCAGCGAAGCGCTGGGCGTGGGCGAGAACGAGTTCGTGCCCTGGCCCATAGGCGTGCTGGCTTAAGCCGGATCGCCGGACCGCAAAGGACAATGCCATGACAACAACGATGAATTCCAACACGCACGGCGTAGCGCGCAATCCCTTTATCCGCCTCGACCTGCAAGACAATGTGGTGGTGGCGCGCATGGAAGTGCCGGCAGGCACCACCGTGCCCAGCGAGGGCCTTGTGACGCTACAGCTCGTGCCTTCCGGCCACAAGGTCGCGGCCCGCTTTATCGCCAAGGGCGAACCGGTGCTCAAGTACAACACGGTGATCGGTTTCGCGGCCGAGGATTTGCCGCCCGGCACCTGGATGCACAGCCACAATATCGCCTTCGGCGACCTGGTGAAGGACTACCGTCACGGCCAGGACTACAAGCCGACGAATTACGTGCCGCCCGAACAGCGTGCCCGGTTCATGGGCATCGTGCGCACCGACGGACGCGTGGCCACGCGCAACTACATCGGCGTGTTCCTGGTGGGCCATAGCGGCGCCACCGTGGCGCGCAAGATCGCCAACGCGTTTGGCGAGGAGCGCACGGTTGACTTTCCGAATGTCGATGGCGTGGTGCCCTATGTGCACGAGCAGGGCAGCGGAATGGAGATGAGCGGCGA
Organism: Cupriavidus sp. GW822-FHT03E04; assembly: GCF_058801495.1. Taxonomy (NCBI): domain Bacteria; kingdom Pseudomonadati; phylum Pseudomonadota; class Betaproteobacteria; order Burkholderiales; family Burkholderiaceae; genus Cupriavidus; species Cupriavidus sp. GW822-FHT03E04. Next base: position 71,789 of record NZ_JBXANI010000032.1, on the reverse strand, counting down.
GCCGATGGACCTGCTGCGCCGCACCCTCGGCGGCTATATCCGCCATCCCAATACGGCCGGCGCGCTGGTCGTCGCGCTCGGACACGAGCACAACGTGCTGCCGGCCTTCCTGGCCGACCAGGGCCTGCAGCCCGGCCCCATGCTGAAGACGCTGGTAATCGAAGAGGCCGGCGGCACGCGCAAAGCGATCGCGGCCGGCATCGCGCTGGTGGAGCAGATGCTGGCCACGGCCAATGCCGTGAAGCGCGAGCCGGTGTCGGCCGAGCACATCACGGTTGGCCTGCAATGTGGCGGCTCCGATGGATTCTCCGGCTTGTCGGCCAACCCTGCGCTGGGCGCGGCGATGGAGATCCTGGTGCGCCACGGTGGCACCGCGATCCTGTCCGAGACTTCAGAGATCTTTGGCGTGGAGCAGACCCTGACCGCCCGCGCGGTCACGCCGGAAGTCGGCCAGAAACTGGTCGACCGGATCAACTGGTGGCTTGAGTACAACAAGGGCCGCGACACGCAGATCAATGGCCGCGTCAGCCCCGGCAACAACGCCGGCGGCCTGGCCAATGTGCTGGAAAAAAGCCTGGGGGGTGCCAAAAAGGGCGGCAACGCGCCCTTGATGGAAGTCTACAAGTACGCTGAGCCGGTTACGCAGCACGGTTTGGTATTCATGGACACGCCGGGCTATGACCCGGTCTCCGCCACCGGGCAGATCGCCGGCGGCGCCAATCTGATCTGCTTCACCACCGGACGCGGCTCCTGCTTCGGCTCGGTGCCGGCGCCCACCATCAAGCTGGCCAGCAACACGCCAATGTACCGGCGCATGGTCAAGGACATGGACATCAACTGCGGGGTGGTGATCGACGGCGAGGCCACCATCGAGCAGATGGGCCAGCAGATCTTCGCGCGGATCCTGCGCCACGCCTCCGGCGAGAAGACCTGCAGCGAAGCGCTCGGTGTGGGGCTGAACGAGTTCGTGCCTTGGCCGATCGGGGTGGTCGATTGAATCTCTGATCCCTTGCTTCGCACCTTTTACTAGCCTTTCACAAAAAAATACAGGAGACAGCATATGATCCACCGCAGCAAACGAACCTTTCTCGCCGGCTGTGCATTGGCGCTCGCCGGCATCGTATCGGGCGCCGCCTTCGCCCAGGGAGATGCATGGCCCAGCAAGCCGGTGCGCGTGATCGTGCCATTCCCCGCCGGCGGCACCAGCGACATCATGGGCCGCCTGATCGCCGAGCAGTTGGGCAAGGCGCTCAAGCAGCCCTTTATCGTCGAGAACAAAGGCGGCGCGGGCGGCACCATCGGCGCTGAACAAGCGGCCAAGGCGCCGGCGGATGGCTACACGTTGCTGCTGTCCGGTATCGGCAGCAATGCCATCGCGCACGGCATGACGCCCAAGCCCAACTATGATTCCAGTCGCGACTTCCTTCAGATCTCACAACTGATTGCCGGTCCCAATGTGCTGGTGGTCAATCCGGCGTTTCCGGCAAAGACCTTCAAGGAGTTCGTCGACTACGTCAAGGCGCATCCAGGCAAGGTCAACTACGGCGTGACCAACGCCTCGTCCGGCCACCTGGCGATGGAACTGCTCAAGCAAACCGCGGGCCTGAACATGGTCGGCATTCCTTACCGCGGCGGTGGCCCGGCGCTAACGGATGTGCTGGCCAATCAGATCCCCTCCATGTTCGTGAACCAGGACGCCGTGCTGCCTTATGTGAAGGCCGGCAAGCTGCGTGCGCTGGCAGTGACTAGCGCGCAGCGCAACGCCTTGTTCCCGGATGTGCCGACAGTGGCGGAATCCGGCTATCCGGGCTTCTCTGCCGTATCGTGGGTTGGGCTGTCGGCACCAAGAGGCACGCCCAAGCCCATCGTCGACAAACTTGAGGCAGAGATGATAAAGGCGTTTCGCCAGCCGGACGTGCGCGCCAAGCTGGAAGCCAACGGCTTTGTGGTGGTGGCATCCAGCTCCCAGGAATACTCGCGCTTCCTGCAGTCCGAGACAGAGCGTTGGAGCAAGGTTATCAAGGAGGCGGGCATCAAGCCGGAATAAGGGCACGCGCTGCCCTCTGCGCCGATGCAGGCCGCGGGCAACATACAGACTTCGAGCAAACAAGGACGATTCATGAGCAATACCGCAACATCCAACACCTCCCTAGCCTCGCCACAAGCCGCTGCCACGCTGCAGCCCACGGCGCACGCGGCCGGAGACCGCATCGAATGGGTCAAGGTGTCGCTAGTCTACCTCCCGCTGGCCGCGCCGATCAGCGATGCCAAGGTGTTGACCGGCCGCCAGCGCCCCTTGACCGAGATTGCCTTTATCTTTGCCGAGATCCGCACCCGGGACGGACATGAGGGCATCGGCTTCGGCTACTCCAAGCGCGCCGGCGGCCCCGGCATGTACGCGCACGCCAAGGAAATCGCGCCGGAGCTGATCGGCGAAGACCCCAACGATATCGCCCGCATCTGGAACAAGCTGCTATGGGCCGGGGCATCGATGGGCCGCAGCGGGCTGACCACGCAGGCGATTGCCCCGTTCGATATCGCGCTGTGGGACCTGAAGGCCAAGCGTGCCGGGTTGCCGCTGGCCAAGCTACTGGGTGCCCATCGCGACTCGGTGCGCTGCTATAACACCTCGGGCGGCTACCTGTCGATGCCGTTGGACCAGGTGCTCAAAAACATCGAGAAGTCGCGCGCCAACGGCATCGGTGGCATCAAGATCAAGGTCGGCCAGCCCGACACCGCCACCGACCTCAAGCGCGTCAAGGCGGTGCGCGAACTGCTGGGCGACGACTTCCCCTTCATGGTGGACGCCAACCAGCAATGGGACCGCACCACCGCGCAGCGCTTCGGCCGCGTGCTGGAGCAGTTCAACCTGGTGTGGATCGAGGAGCCGCTGGACGCCTATGACATCGAAGGCCACGCCGCGCTCGCCACCTCGTTGGATACTCCGATCGCCACCGGCGAGATGCTGACCAGTTTTGGCGAGCACGCGCAGCTCATCACCGCGCATGCCAGCGATTTCGTGCAACCCGACGCGCCGCGCGTTGGGGGTATCACGCCCTTCCTGCAGATCATGAGCCTGGCGGACTTCAAGGGCCTGAAGCTGGCGCCGCACTTCGCCATGGAGATCCACCTGCACCTGGCTGCCGCCTATCCGCAGGAGCCGTGGCTGGAACATTTCGAATGGCTGGAGCCAATGTTCAACGAACGGCTAGAGCTGCGCGATGGCAGGATGATTGTGCCCAGCCGGCCGGGTCTTGGGTTTAGCTTGAGCGACCAGGCGCTGGCGTGGACGGCGGACAAGGTGGAGTTTGGGGCGAGGCCCTAGGCAGTCGTAAGCGATAGCGCACTAAGCCATATGTAACCGGCGCGCTTCAGGGCGCGCCGGTTACGTTTGACGCCCGCTTCGCGTCACGCCGCGCCAGCGCCACGCGTATTGACGTACAGCGCGTAAATGGAATGGCTGCTCGCCATGAACAGCCGGTTGTTCTCCAGGCCGCCGAAGCACAGGTTGGCACAGCGCTCTGGCAGGCGGACATGGCCAATGGGCTTGCCCTTGGCGTTGAACACCATCACGCCGTCCAGCGGTGCCGGGTCCACGCCGGGCGCGCCGCCGCTGCCCCAGCCCGCCCAGATGTTGCCGTCCTCGTCGCACTTGATGCCGTCCAGCGCGCCGGGGCCGTTGGCGTCGATATGTTTGGTGCGGTTCGTCAGGCGTCCATCGAGCCCGACGCTGTACGCCCACACCAGCCGGTTGGGCTGGGCACGGCCTTCGATCACATAGAGCGTTTTCTCGTCCGGCGAGAAGCACAGGCCGTTCGGCCCGGCCAGGTCGTTGATGACCTGGGTGAGCTTGCCGGTCTCGCCATCGATGCGATACACCGCGTGCGGCAGCTCTGGCTTGCCGATGCGGCCTTCGTAGTTGTTGCTGAGCTGGAAGGGCGGATCGGTGAACCAGATGGAGCCATCGGACTTGCAGACGATGTCGTTCGGCGAGTTGAAGGACTTGCCCGCGAAGTTGTCGGCCAGCGTGACCACTTTGCCACTGTGCTCGGTACGGCTGATGCGCCGCGTGATGGCGCCTTCGCAGGTGATCAGCCGGCCCTGGCGGTCGCGCGTGTTGCCGTTGGGATAGTTGGCGGGCGCGCGGAAAGTCGTGAGCTGGCCGCTGGCCTCATCCCAGCGCATGATGCGGTTGGACGCCACGTCGCTGACAAGCAGGTAGCCGCCGTCGCCAATCCACACCGGGCCCTCGGCCCAGCGCAGTCCAGTGGCGAGCTGTTCCACGCTGGCGTTGAACAGGCGGTACTTCGCGAAGGACGGATCGAGGATGACGACGTTGGGGTCAGGGTAGCGCAGCGATGGTGTCCACTGTGCTGCGGCATCACCGGCGACGGCGCTGGCCGCCAGTGCGAGGCTGCCCCTCAGGAAGCCACGACGCTGCGGCGAAGCGGCTTGCTGCAGCGGAAGTTGATGCTCCTCAGGTTGGTGCGAATCGGCTTGTGTCTCCATGCCCGGGCTCCTTTGTCTTGATCTTGCGGGAATCAACACAATAGGAAGCTTTGCGCGCGCTGGCGATGCTCGCGAGGCGGGGATCGTCAGCGCACTCCCAGCAAATGGGACGGTCGTGCCCATTGCGCGGGAAAACCCCGCCGCCTCAAACCGTGTAGTCCACCGCTGCCCACTCAAAGTAAGGCTTCAGATCCGCCACCAGCGCCTGGTGCAAGGGATGGAACAGATAAGCATCCAGCGCCTCTTTGTCATCCACCTCGGACTCCAGCACATAGTCCCAGCAGATCGCACGATCCAGCTCGTTGGCGGCAAAGCGCCAGCTCCGTATGGCCGGGATCAGCGCGCCGAGGGCCGCCATGCGCGCGGCGAGTGCGGCTTCCAGCGTGGCGTCCTTGGGCACCTCCGGTTTGCGCCGGAACAACACGATATGCCGCATTCTTGTCTTCAGCATGGCACCCCCTCGCGCGCAATCAGCCAGGCTGGTGCATCTTGCAGCGCCACCGGACGCAGGAAGCGATCGAGCGCGGCGTAGCCCACCGAGGTGGAGAACGGTTGCGTCGATGAGGGGAAGGGGCCACCGTGGTGTTGCGCGGCGGTCACGGCCACGCCGGTGGGCACGCCCGCAAACAGCACGCGCCCAGCCACCTGGGTGGCCGCGCGCACGAGTTCCAGCGTGGCGGCGTCCGGCGCTTCGCTGCCGGCATGCACGCCCCACAGCGTTACGGTGAGCGAGCCGCCTACGGCGCGCAGCACTTGCTGCGCCTGCTCGGGCGAATCGATCCGCACCACCAGCGCGGCGGCGCCGAAGACTTCTTCGTGCAGGCTGTGGTCGGCGATAAAGTCCGCGGCGTCGACCTCGGCGAGGTAGGGGCGCGGCAGGCCGCCCGAGTCCGCTCGCGCCACTTCGCCGAGCAGCGGCTTGAGCTGGTCGGACGCACGCCAGCGCGCCACGCCCTGGTCAAACGCGGCGCGAATGCCGGCACTGAGCATGGCATGCGGCGCGAGCGCGTGTAGGGCTTCGGCCAGCGCGCCGACGAAGGCGTCGCCGGCCGCGTCCTTGCCGACCACGATCACGCCGGGGCTGGTGCAGAACTGGCCGCTGCCCAGGCAGATTGAACTGGCCAGGTTTTGCGCCAGCGCGGCACCGCTGCCGCTCAGCGCGGCCGGCAATACCACCAGCGGATTGACTGAGCCGAGTTCCCCGTAGAAGGGTATCGGATGCGGGCGCTCGGCCGCCACCTTGGCCAGCGCGGTGCCGCCCTTGAACGAGCCGGTGAAGGCCACGGCTGCGATTGCCTGCGCTTGCACCAGGCGTACGCCGGTCTCGATGGCAGCGCCTTCGACACAGCCGAAGATGCCGGCTGGCAGGCCTTGCCCGGCCACCACGCGTTGCGCCAGCGCGGCGGTCTTGCGCGACAGTTCCGGATGCGCCGGATGCGCCTTCACTACCACCGGGCAGCCGGCCGCCAGCGCAGCGGCCGTGTCGCCACCGAGCACCGAGAACGCAAACGGAAAATTGCTTGCGGAGAACATCGCCACCGGGCCCACGGGCACGCGCACGCGCGTCAGGCGTGGACGCCCGGCGGGTGGCGCGCCGGCTACAGCGGGATCGTCAAGGCTGGCGTGCGCGTCGCCGCGCTCCAGCACATCGGCAAAGCCGCGCAGCTGGAATGCGGTGCGGTCCAGTTCGCCATTCAGGCGCGGCAGGCCGAGCGCGCTCTCGCGGTCGGCCAGTGGCACCAGGGTTTCGCGATCCGCTTCGAGCGCGGCGGCCAGCGCGCGCAGCAGGGCGGCGCGTTGCGCGGCGGGGCTCGCGCCCCATTGGCCGGCCACGGCAGCAGCGGCGGCGACGGTGGCGTCGATCTGCGCCGGCGTGGAGGCCGGCCAGCTTGCGCCGGTGGGCTGGCCACTGCGCGCGTCGATCGATTGCAGCAGGGAGGACATGGTCATACGCTCTTCAAGTGATAGCCGCGGCCCGCGTAGTCGAACGCCACTAGTTCGTTGATGGGCGTTGCCTTGTCGGCGGGCGAGGCGTAGTAGGCACGGATTTCGGCGATCTTGCCGGTCTGCGGATCAAAGTCGTACCACTCGGCGCCGCGCAGCGCGGTGCCGCTCTTGTTCTTCCAGTGCGTCCATTCGATCATCGCCTCCGGGCTGTCATGACTGACGATGAGGCGCTCGATGGTCCATTGCGAGCCGAGCGTTTCCACGCACCAGATCCACTTTTTGGCGATGGTGTCGGCGGTGCGCCAGGGTACTTCGGGCAGGCCGGCAGGGAAGTAGTGCACGGCGTCGGGCGTGAAGCAGTCCACCAGCGCGTCGTAGTCGGCCGCGTTGCAGGCGTCGAAGTAGCGGCGGATCAGCGCAGCGTGTTGTTCGGGAGTGAATTTGGCGGTCATCTTGGTCTTGTGTCCAGTTGGGCGGATTCAGCGGCTGCCGGCGGGCTTGGCGGCCGGAATCGGCGGGCGGCCGGCGACGACCCATTCGCGATGCTGCGCGCGCGTGGCTTCGCTAGGCGGGTACAGGCCCCACAGCGCTTCGCCGGCCTGCACGCGCAATGCCAGGTAGGATTCGATGTCGTCGCGCTTCTCGCACAGGTTGGCCATTTCCTCGGCCAGGTGAGCGGGGATCACGGTGATGTTGTCGCCGTCGCCGTGGATCACATCGCCTGGATAGATCGCCACGCCGGCGCAGCCGATCGGCACTTGCAGGTCCGCCACATGGTGATAGGACAGCCGCGTGGTGGCGGTCACACCCGTGCTCCATACCGGAAAATCCATCTGGCTCAGCTCCGTTCCGTCGCGGAAGCTGCCGTCGGTGATGACCGCGCGGGCGCCGCGCATCATCATCCGCGTGATCAGCATATTGCCCATCGACGCGGCGCGGCCGTCGCGGTTGCTGTCGATCACCAGCACATGGCCCGGCTCGATCTGCTCCACGCCCACCCATTGCAGGTTGTCGGCAGAAGGCTCGGTGGTGAGGTTGCCGTAGACGTCGATGTCCTCGCGCGCCGGGATGAAGCGCATGGTGTACGCGCGCCCGGCAAATGGCTTGACCTTGGGGTTAAGCGGTGTCAGCCCGTGCAATACGGGCTGGCGGAAGCCTTTGATGTAGAGCTGCGTGGTCAGCGAGCCACTGGTCACCTTGGCCAGTCGGTCGAGTACCGAATCCGGCACGTGCGGCGCGGGTGCGCGCTGGGGGATGGTGGCAAGGGGCGGGGGAGGCGCGAAGGTGGGGTTGGTGCTCATGATGCGTGCTGTCCAGGTTGCAAATGGTCGGGGCGGCCATCGTCCCAATCAGTGGGACAAATCTGCCTGCGTGTCAGCTGTGCTGGCTGATTGCATGGTATTGAACTTCACCGCAACTTAAAATGCTTCGCAGTGGGGCGGCCCCGCTAGACTGCTCCATTTTTTCCATATATTGAGACAAGCCACCATGTCAGTTAATCCCGGTGACGGTACCGGCGCAATTGAGAAGGCCATCGACGTGCTCGAAGCCGTGGGTGCCAACCCCGGCGGCATCAGCCAGTCCGACCTGACGGCGCAACTCGCGCTGCCGCGAACCACGGTGTACCGCCTGCTGGCCACGCTGGTGGCCCGCGGTATGCTGCGGCGCGATCCACTGCGCAAGGTGTACCGGCTGGGCTTTCGCTGCTTCGAGATGGCGCGACAGGCCTATACCATGCCGGACCTGGTGGCCGCCGCCTCGCATGAGATGCGCGGCCTGCGCGACCTGACCGGCGAGACCTGCTACCTCGCCACGCTGGACGGGCTGGAGGTGATCTCGCTGGAACGCTGTGACGGCGCGCACAGCGAGCGCTCCGCGGCGGTACTGGGCCAGCGCAAGCCGGTTCACTGCACGAGCCAGGGCAAAGCCATCCTTTCGGCCATGGCGGGCCCGGCGCGCGACGCCATCGTGCGCGAACTCACGCTTAAGGCACTCACGCCGCTCACTATTACAGACCGGCGCCGCCTCAACGCGGAACTCAATATCACCGCCGCGCGCGGCTACGCCATCGACGATGAGGAGATTGTGCTGGGCGTGCGCTGCGTGGGTGCGCCCATCGTCGATCCGGAGGGCGTGGTCCGTGGCGCCATCAGCGTGGCCGGCCCGGCCTACCGGTTGACACGCGCGCGGCTGGAGCTGCTCGGTCCCGAGGTGGCGCAGGCCGCCCGCCGCATCGGCGCGCAACTCGAAGGCTTGCGCCTGCCCGCCGGCGATGCTTCGGTAACGGCGGTGCCTGGGCCGTGGGCATTCCAAGGCGCGCATCCGCTGTGGTGCCCGCAGCGTCAGCGGCTGTACTGGGCTGACGTGCTGGCGCCGTCGGTGCGCGTGCTCGACACCACACAGAACCCTGTGCGCGACGAGCAGTTGGTGCGCCTGGAGGTACCGGTGACCGGGCTGCTGCTGCTTGGCGACGAAGTATGGGCCATGCATGAGGGCGGCGCGGAGGCCATCGCGGCGGACGGCAGCCGGCGCCCGCTGGAAGGCTGGATCCGCGCGCCGTTGCAGGCTTTCTGCGAGGGGGGCGAGGGCAGCGGCGAAGGCGGGCAGACCAACGCGGTGTGGGCTGCGACGGAGTCCGCCGAGGGTGGCTCCGCGGTGGGTCTACTGCGAGCCGATGGCAGCCTCGATGCGCACTGGCATATTGGCGAAGCGGTGCAGGCACTGTGCTGGAGCGCGGCGGACGAAACCCTCTATGCCACCACGCCGGCCTCCGGCGCCATCCTGATGCTGCAGCCTGGCTCAACGGCGGTGCGTCGCCTGGCCAGCATGCCGCCCGGGGCGGGCAAGCTGAGCGGGCTCGCGCTGGACAGCAATGGCGGCATCTGGACGGCGCTATGCGAAGGCTGGAGCGTGGTGCGCTTCACGCGCGACGGCACGCTCGAACGCGTGGTCGGCATGCCAGTGCCGTGCCCCAGCGACGTTGCCATCGGTGGCGCGAACATGGATACGCTCTACATCACCACCTCCCGACAGCAGGTGTCGCTGGAAACGCTGGCCAAGGCGCCACAGTCCGGATGCTTGTTCGAAGTAAAGGTTTAAAGCCGGACAGTTTGGAGTTCCGTATTCTTCCTGTTCTTCCCATCCTTGGCGATATCCGGGCCGATTCACTTGCGCGATTTTCTATGCGAGCTCGCGGAGTCCGGCGTGCGGATACTGCTCGAACTGGGCCTTGGCCGCATGTTGTCCAGGCTCTGTACGGACGCCCGGCCCTTGGCCAGCACGCGCTCTGTCGCTGATCTCCGCTCGACCCATGCTCATTGGCTGCGTCGCAAATTAGAAGAGGAGGCCCCCGCAGCGATGCGTCTGCTTGGGTCGATCCAGACCCGATAGGCATACTCCTCGCCGTCGCACGCACGGGTCCGGTCCGCCAATTCAAAGACTATCCGCCGCAGTGCAGGGATTAGCGCCTGTCTCCGAGGACAGTGGCGCGCGTGAAGTCTTCGATATTATCCAGCAGCGCGTCAAGGGCTTTGCCGGCTCCATCGACATCTCCCTTGGCGATAGCGCCGGCAACGTTGGCATGCAGCTTAGCCATCATCGGTAAGTCGGCCGCTTCCTTGTAGTGCAAATACCAGAAGCGCCGGGATAGCCCGTGCATCAAGCGCATGGCGCCTTCGGCGAACTCATTGCGGGCGGCCACGAGGCACAGCTCATTGAACTCGCGATCCGCGCGCACAAACGAGACATCATCTCCGACTCTTGCTGACTGGGCGAACTCCCGGGCTAGACGCGTGAAGTGCTCGCGCTGCTCCGGCGTGGCCCGGCGCGCTGCGCTTCGGCAAATCAGGCGCTCCACTTCGCGCCGTGTCTCCAATAAACGCAACTGCTTTCCGACATCGATCGGTGGAATCAACAATCCGCGCTGCGGCAGCACGATGATCAGATGCTCTCGGGCAAGGCGCTGGATAGCCTCTCGAATGGGCGTGCGCCCTATCCCTGTTAGCTCGCTGAGTTGCAACTCGGAGATTGACGTACCGGGTGCCAAACGCAACGTGACAATGGCTTCCTCGATCTGTTCGTAGGCCAGATCAGTCAGCCGGCCGCGTTGTCCCGCAACGTTGTCGGTCGTGTCATCCGGCTCTGGGGGCGCGGCGGCCTTGGTGCGAGATGCAGTCTTGCCAGTCATTGCTGCTCATTCGAGTTCGCGAGATACCAATTGTATATGAGTCGTACGCATCAACGACTGGGCTCTTGCGTTTCTCTGATCGACTGCTATGATCCATCTAATATATCAGATGTCTGGGGTAGAACATGGATGTCATTTCGGTCGGCACGGGCCCGGTCTTGGTGGTCGCCGTGCATGGCATACAGGGCACACGCGCGGCGTGGCTGCCACTTGCGCGTGAACTGCAGGACACCTGCACCTTTGTGCTACCGAACCTGCCTGGGCGTGGGCGCGCTCCGAGGCCTTGTTCACCTGCAGACTGCACCTTGGCGGCTTATGCGAGGGATCTCCAACGGACCATTCAAATGCATGCATCGGGTCGTCCTTTTATCCTCGCCGGCTGGAGTATGGGCGTATCGGTGGCATTGGAATACCTCTATGGAGGACACGCTAATTTTGGCGTATCTGCACCATGCGGACTGATCCTGCTTTCCGGTACGCCGCAACTGAATGCAGTGTCGTGGTTCGAGTCGCTTGCGCCGGATCCCCTGGTGAAAGAGATTGCCGCGCGGGAGCACAGGCTGGGGCTGACGGAAGCCGCAGACCACACGACGGTGGCATGGACCTGGCGAGCCTTGTATGCCACCGACCAGCGTCCGGGGCTTGGTGAAATCGACATACCGGCTCTCGTGGTGCATGGCAGCCATGACGATGACTGTCCTGTGGGGCATGCCTTCACCCTCGCGAACGGCTTACCCAATGCGGAACAGACGATGCTCGACGGCGGCGGCCATAGCTTGCTTACCCAGAACATGGTCCAGGTCGCCAACGCGATTCGAGCGCAGTTGGATCGACTAACGCGTTGGCCTGCCAGGCCCTCATCCGTTTCCCCACTGGAGTTGCCATGAGAGTTGAAGATCTTGTCTATTTCTGTGCTCCGTCACGACTGATCATAGGGGCCGGCACACGGGCCCAGTTGCCGGAGTTGCTCCAGCACCTGGGCTATCGTACCGGGCTGCTTGTCACGGACACCTACTTCACCACACATATGCCGTGGGTGAGCAAATATGTAGAAGCGGCCCGCGCGCGCGGCGTCGAGACCCTTGTTTATGACGGTGGTATGGCGGACCCCACGACCACGCTGTGCGATGCGGCCACCGCCGATGTCCGCCGCCGACTGGGCGGCCGCCAACTTGACCATATCATTGCGCTGGGCGGCGGCAGCAACATCGACTTGGCCAAGGCACTTTGCCTGACCCTGCCTGCCGGGCGGCCGATCGGCGATTTTGTCGTCGCAATCGACAGCGCGACCGCAGTGCTACCTCTGATCGCACTGCCCACTACGGCAGGTACCGGTTCCGAGGCAACGCCCGGCGCGATCCTAGTCGACCCGGACAATGCCACCAAAGTCGCGGTGATGGACAACCGCTTGCGCCCCGGCATCGCTCTCATCGATCCCGAATTTACCTATAGCTGCCCACCGCGCGTCACTGCAGACGCGGGCATCGATGCGCTGACGCATGCCATTGAATCCTTTCTCACCTTGGATTCGGCACAGTTCAATCGCGGTGGTCACCCTGACCCGGGCTACAGTGGCCGCAACGCGTTGACGATGCTGTTTGCGCGAGAATCGATCCGGCTGTGCGCCAGGTACTTGCTGCGCGCCTATCAAGACGGCAAGGACACTGAGGCACGCGTAGGGATGTGCTACGCAAGTCTCTATGCCGCCTTGTCGTACGGAAGTGCGGGATTGAATGCCGTGCATGGCATTGCATACGGCGTCGCCGGAATCACGCACAAGTCCCACGGCAGCACTAACGCAGTAGTGCTGCCGTATGTCCTGGATGCCCTCCAGCATGAGCGCGCGGCGGAACTGCTGGAGATCGCAAGAATGTTCGGTATCGAGGAGACGGATGAAGCCGAGGCCATCGCCCGGCTGCCACACGTCATCCGGGCGATGGTAGAAGCTGTGGGGATCCCCGGTGACCTGGCCTCGTTCGGCATTCCGGAGTCACAGCTTGTCGCACTGACGGCGGACGCGCTCGCCGTGACCCGCCTGGCCGAGGCATTCCCGGTTGCCGACGTATCCTCACGCTACTCCAGCATTATCCGCGGTGCCTGGCGCGGCGAGTTTTCCAATTCATTCTGCCCCTCTCAAGCTGCTGCGGGCGGCGCGCTACGCGCGGTTTAACGCATCTCAGGGCGCCACGTCCCGCAGCTCTGGTACCTACGTAGTTTCACTAGCCAGTACGTTTATTATTTGAATGTTACTACAATCCATCTAATATATTAGATCAGGCGGCACGCCAGGAGGCCGTCGTACCCAAGGAGACAGACATGGATATGTCGGCAGGCGCCCTCAAGATAGAGGCGGGCATCGCTGCTCGCCTCGAACGCTTACCCATGACCGGATATCAGCGTTCGCTATTCGGCATCATCGCCACCGCGTGGTTCTTTGATTCAATGGATTTGGGCCTGATGACCTTTGTCCTCGGCTCGATCAAGGCGGAATTCGCACTCACTGCCGCCCAGGCGGGCCTGCTGGCCAGTTCGAGTTTCCTCGGCATGTTTCTTGGCGCCGCAATCGCGGGCCTGCTGGCCGACCGTTTCGGTCGCAAGCCGGTCTTCCAGGTAAGTATGGTCTTCTGGGGGCTCGGCAGTCTGATGTGCGGGTTCGCCGATAGCGTAACGGCGCTGATGCTCTGTCGGGTACTGCTTGGCTTTGGCATGGGCATGGAGTTCCCGATCGGCTTATCGATGGTCTCCGAGATCGTGCCGGCGAAGAGTCGCGGTAAGTACGTGGCCATTCTGGAAGGGTTCTGGCCCATAGGCTTCATTGCAGCCGGCGCGCTTACTTACATTTTCCTGCCCATCGTCGGCTGGCGCGGAATCTTCATTGCGCTATCGCTGCCTGCCGTCTTTGTATTCGTGGTGCGCCGCCGTGTTCCCGAGTCTCCGCGCTGGCTGGAAGATGTCGGTCGTCGCAGCGAAGCCGACTCCGTGATGGCAGGCATCGAAGCTCACGTCCAACGTGCATGGGGACGCCCATTGCCAACTGTCTCGGACATCTACGCGCCACCTCCGCAGGTATCCAACCGCAAGGCACGCTTTGTGGAAATCTGGCAGGGCCCTTACGCGCGCCGCACCATCATGCTGTGGTCCGTCTGGTTCTTCGCGCTACTTGGTTATTACGGACTGACTACCTGGCTGGGAGCACTGCTGCAACAAGCCGGCTATGCCGTGACCAAGTCGGTACTCTATACGGTCTATATTTCCCTGGCAGGCATTCCGGGATTCATGTTTTCCGCATGGTTGTTGGAGAAGTGGGGGCGCAAGCCAACCTGCGCTCTCATGTTGCTGGGTAGCGCTGGCGCTGCGTTCCTCTACGGCCAAGCGGCCGTGCATCGCGTTCCAGTGGAGCAACTCATTGCGGCTGGTCTTTGCATGCAGTTCTTTCTGTTCGGCATGTGGTCAGTCCTGTACGCCTACACCCCGGAACTCTATCCCACACGCTCGCGTGCCACTGGCTCCGGCTTCGCGTCTTCCATCGGTCGCATTGGCTCCTTAGCCGGACCCTACCTCGTTGGCGTGCTGCTGCCTTTGGCCGGGCAGGGGGGTGTATTCACATTGGGTGCGCTCTCCTTCGTCGTGGCGGCGCTGGCGGTCCTCGTATTGGGTGTGGAAACGAAAGGGCGGGCACTCGAAGACGTCTCGCACTAGCCACCCTGTGCTACGGCGGCGGAACTGCCCCCGGCTTGCCGGGGGCATTTTTTTGGGCCGTTGCAAGGCTGCTGTTGCCGCGTCGCATATACCCATTCAGCCTTTGACTTTTTTATATATCCCACTAATATGTTAGTTATGTATTAGCCGAGAAGAAGCGCAGCCATTGCCCCTACAGACGAAGGAGACCAACCATGATGACCGAACGCCAACGAAAATTCCGAGAGCAGTACAAGGCCGACATCAGCCCACTTTATAACGGTGTGCTGCACATCACCGTGATCTTTGGCGTCGGCATTGCCGCGCTGTACTACGCGCTCACGCATCTGCAAGGTGCTAGGTGGGAGTGGGCTTTAGTCTTGCCTATCTTCCTGGCCGGCAACTTCGTCGAATGGTTTATGCACCGGTATGTCATGCATCGGAAGATCGATGTGTTCGCGCTTCGCGCGATCTATGACCGCCATACCCGGCAACATCATCAATACTTCACCGACCAGGACGCCACAATCGACACCACGCGTGAGTTTCGTATCGTGTTCTTTCCCTGGCGCGTGCTGATCACCCTCGGCGTAGGCGGCGGCAGTCTTGGCTATCTGACTTCGCTCGTGATCAACACTAACGCGGGGTACATTGTCTTTCTAACAATGGTCGCTCAATACCTCATCTACGAAACGTTCCACTACTGCTGCCACGTGCACGACAACTGGTTCGTGCGAAACATGCCCTTCATCAATACCATACGCCGCCATCACACCGCGCATCACAACATGGGCATCATGATGCAATACAACATGAATCTGACGTTCCCGATCGCCGACTGGTTCATGGACACCACCGACTTGCGCCGCGGGCTGCTCGGCCACCTCTTTAACGGCTACAGTGAAGAGCACGTCAAGGAAGAACTGAAACCCATTATCAACAAGTTCCGCACGGACCATTCACGCGTAACACTCGACGGTCCCGATCTCAGTGAAGACGAGCGCCGCGTCATGGCCGCCTGACTCCTCGATCATGTAGGACTGCGTGAATAGGTGCAGGCAGGCGTCTTGGCGTTTGCCTGTATTGTTTCTGTCCCACCGAGTGCCGAAGGCGGTAGGGGGCTTACCGTGCCAGTGATAGATCCTGATAGCCCCGCAATGCCTGACTGTGGACCACTTGCCGGCCGCGGGCCCGCCGCCCCTAGTGCCTGAAGCCGTCGGCTAGCCCGGGCGACGCGATGACCTTATCTTCGGCGTCGCAGCCCTGTCGTTCCCGCGCCCTCTGCGGAGAGTCATCGGTCTCCCGCAGCGAATCGAGAAAATCCCGCGCCAGCGCGACACACGCATCAAAGCTTCGGTCGAAGCTGATCCGCTAGATCCTGGCGAACTGCTCGCGCATGATCGGCGGGCCCGCCTCGATTTGGCCTAGGAAGGCTGCTGCATGCCTAAGCAGAAACGGCGCGGCATGCGCGAGGGCTGTTGGTTCTTGCTCGACCACGACGGCCAGGTCGAAGAGATCTCGTGCGGTGGCGCGGTCGCCCCGATGGTAGAGCTTCTTGGCAACAATTTCGGCTGCGGTCTCCACTTTGACTGGCTGCCCCATGATCTCCCAGATTTCGAATGGCTCATCGGTCAGGTTGGGCGAGGCCACTACGTCGACTTCGCCTGCGTCGAGGACCAGCTTCACGAAATTCCCCTGTTCCACATAGTCGCTTGTGATGCCCTCTGCAGTCTCGCTCAAAAACTTCCTCCATCAGCGTGCAGGCGTGAGGGAATAGGCTTTCCCAGATGTCACCCTGGAGCTCAATCTTCATGCCCACAACCCTCCGCGTGTCGCCGTCAATGACTGCGCGAGCCGTCTGAGGTTCTTCCAGCACAGGGGATGCGGCTCCAGGCTCAAGCAGCAGTATGTGTGCATCCGAGAGGACGTGGTGGTTGAGCGGTCCGAGATGGTCAAAGGCTACGAGTTCGAGACTGACCACTACGCGGTGTTTGAGCCGGATGAACTAAAGGCGTTGGAAGACGAGGCGAAGCACACCATCGACATCGTGTCGTTCATGCCGGCCGGAGCCGTCGACCCCATCTATTTCGACAAGATCTACTACCTGGGCCCGGACAAGCGCGGTGGTAAGCCATACAACTTGTTGGCCGAAGCCATGCGAAAGACGGGGACCTGTGCGCTGGCGCAGTGGGTCTGGAAAGGCAAGCAGTACGTGGTGCAGGTGCGGGCGAACGACGAGGGCTTGGTGCTCCAGCAACTGCTCTACGCTGACGAGGTTCGCTCGATGCTGGATCTGCACGTGGAGAAGGCCGAGGTCCAGCCAGACTACAACTATAACTATGATTGCAATTCTCCCCTGCGGGAGGGGACACTCGTTATGCCGTGGTGCGGGACAAGGCCATTGGCTTCGCTTTCAGTGGCTCCTAGCCAAACCGCCCCTCTCCCCATGAGGGGAGAGGGAGCGACAGCCATCGTCATGTCAAACGGCTTTGGCGCATCCTGTCGGCTTCGACCGATGCTGATGGTTTGCCCCGCTCCCGCGCAGCGGATGAGGGCCAGGGGAGGGCAGTCGTTCGCCAGGAACGATACGCCACGGCCGACCCAACCCTCTTCCTCAAAACCCATAGCTAACCGAAGCAATCACCCGATTCTCCTGGTGCACGCCAAACCGGTTATAACCGCCGATGATCCACTGCACCCCGGCACTAAGGGGAGTCCCCGGGATCGGCGCGGCCAGCGCCAGGGTCAGATGCCGGAAAGCGCCGCTAGAGGGCGTGTTGCCTGCAAAGCAGCCATTGACCACAAAAGCGCTATGCGGCCCGCATGAAGTCCCGGTCAGCGTATCCGTGGTGCCCAGGTATTTGCCCTCCTTCTTGTACGTATAAGCCCCGACCGTGCCGGTAAAGGTAATGCCGTACGGCAGGGTCGTGCTATAGACCAAGGTCCAGTACGTGTCCCCCTTGTTGCCCCATACCACGTCGTTGAGCAGCGTCTGCGCGTTGAGACTGAACGGACCGTAGCTCAAGCCGAGCTTTGTCTCCAGCGCGTTGGCGTGCGAACCATTGATGTAGTAGTAGCCGGTCAGTCCTGCCGTGTAGCCAAGGTCGCCGATGATCTTGCCGCTGTAGGCGCCATAAAAATCGTTCTCGACCGACTTGGCGGTCTGGAAGCTCGTGATCGAGCGGTCGCTGTAGGAGTTGCCGAGCTGCTGGTACGAGTAGTTGATCATCGACGCCCAATAGCCGATGCTCCAGCCGCTCTCGTGCGCCAGGTCCACGCCCCACTGCAAGGCCGGTATCGAGGATTCCGGCGCGTCGCCGCCGGCGTTGCCCAACGGGGCGCCGTTGCCGTAGGTGGTGGTCGCGCCGCGCAGCACGTAGCGCGATACCGCATCGAGATGGCCGGTGAACGTGTAGGGGCTGGCCGGCTCGGCGGGCTTGGTGGCGCCGGCATCGGCCGGCTGGCCGCTGTCCTGCGCGTGGGCTTGCGTGGCGCAGGCAATCAGCGCGCAGGCGGCGAAGCACGCCGGCACGGCGCGCCGCGACAATGGACGAAGCGGACGACGGGGAAGCATGCCAGTAGTAGGGGCGAACATGGTCGAACTCACGGTCAACAACGGTGGGTGGGAGGTAAAGCAAACGGAAATCGGGGCGGGCGATGCGCCCGCCTGAGCCTGCAAGCGCGGCTAAGGCTCAGTGGGGATCGCGGCCTGGTGAGCCCGCCACGCGCGCCAGCCGCCAAAGGCGGTGACATCGGTGGCGCCCGCAAGGCCGCCGGGCTCGCAGATAAAGCCGGGCACGCTGCTGCCATCGGCCAGTACCGTGCGGCCAATGCCGAGCGGCGCGGGAATGCCCGCGACAAAGCTCCCGAAGCGGGCTTCGGGCATCTCCCACACTTCGACCTCGATGGCGGCGCCTGCCTCTGCGTCGCCCACGCGCACCAGCCCGGGCCGCTGCACGCCAGCGCCAGCCAGCGCGTACAGGCGATAGCAGGGCGCCGTGCTTGTGCGCGCCACCAGGCGCGCGCCGCGTTCGGCCAGTTGATGGTGCAGGGGCTGGCCTTGCAGGTGGGCGCCGCAAACCGCAACCCGTAGCTGGCTGCTGCACACTGCGCTCGGCATGGTTGCGCTTTGCGCAGGGCCGCTGCTACCCGTCGCGCCCAGCGTCGCCGCCTTGCCAGTCAGTGCCCGCTGCCAGCGCCGCGCCAGATGCAACAGCGGCACGTCCTGATGCGCCGGCGCCGCCAGCGTGATGCCGAAGGGCAGGCCATCCGCCAGGAAGCCTGCCGGCACCGCAACGCCAGCGCAATCCAGCAGGTTCATGAAATTGGTGTAAAGGCCAAGTTCGCTGTTGCGCGCGATCGGCTCCGCCAGCATGGCGGCGATGCTCGGGTGCGAGGGCACGGTCGGCAGCAGCAGCGCGTCCGCCTGCAACCACGCCGCCTCGCTCTGGCGCTGGAGCGCGCGCAGCCGGTACATGGCCGCGAAGGCATCGGCGGCCAGCGGCGTGGCACCGCCCAGCGTGATCTGCCGCGTCACCGGGAACAAGGAGTCTGCGTTGCCATCGATGAACTTCCGGATCGCCTGGTAGCGCTCGGCCACCCAGGGCCCGTCATAGAGCAGCCGGGCCGCTTCGAGGAACGGCGCGAAGTCGATCTCCACCAGTTCCGCGCCTAGCATGCGGGCATGCGCGCAGGCTTGCTCGAAGGCTTCGGCATAGCCGGGCTGGTAGAACTGCAGTTGGCCCGGCGCGGGCACGCCCAGGCGGAACGTCGTAGCCAGCCCGAAATCGAAGCCGTGCGGCTGCGCCGCGCGCGAGTAGGGGTCATCCGCGTCGAACCCCAGCGCCACCGCGAACACACGGTGTGCGTCATCGGCAGTGAGCGCGAAGACCGATGGCGTATCGAGCGAGCGGCAAGCCGGCACCACGCCGCTGGTCGACAGCAGTCCGCAACTCGGCTTGAGGCCAACCAGGTGATGGAATGCGGCCGGCACGCGGCCCGAGCCCGCCGTGTCGGTGCCCAGCGCAAAGCTCACTTGCCCCAGCGCCACCGCCACGGCGGAGCCCGAGCTGGACCCGCCGGAGATGCGTGTCGCATCGAACGCATTCAGGCAAGCGCCATAGGGCGAGCGCGTGCCGTTGAGCCCGGTGGCAAACTGGTCGAGGTTGGTCTTTCCCACGGCGATGGCCCCTGCATCCACCAGCCGTTGCACCACGAACGCACTGCGAGCCGGCGTATAGGCGAAGTCCGGGCAGGCCGCCGTGGTCGGCGCGCCGGCCAGGTCGATGTTGTCCTTGATCGCGAACGGGATGCCATACAGCGGCAGGCCGGCCGGCCCGCGCTGTTCCAGTGCCCTTGCGCGGGCACGCAAGGCGGTGGCGTCGAGGCGATGAATCCACGCGTGATGCGGATCGTGCTGCGTCGCCGCAATTACCGATTCGATCACCTCGGCAGGCGTGCGTTCGCCGCTTTGGTAGGCCGCGTGCAGCGAGGCGATATCGAGCGAGAAGGGGACCGGGACCATCATGCTGCCTCCTTCGCCGCCACGCTTTGCGGCACCACGATGACGACCTCCTGCCCGGCGCTGACGGGCGCGCCTTCCCGGCAGGCAACACGCCAGGCGTAGCCGGCGCAAGGCGCCGTGACGGCAAACTCCATTTTCATCGATTCCACGATGGCCAGCGTGTCGCCCTCGGCCACCGCGTCGCCTTCGTGCACCAGCACGCGCCACACGCTGCCAGGCACCTGGCTGCATACCACATGGGCTTGTTCGGGAAGCTCGGCGGCGTCCGTGGCAGCCGCCACGGTCGTCTCGGTTTCATTCACGTACTCGGCCTGCCCGAGCGCGCGCCAGCGTTCTCGCTCCGCGCCGAACGCGGCTTGCTGGCATTGCCTGAACGCCGCGATATCCGTTGCATTCGCGTCCAGGAAGCGGCGATAGTCGCGCATGCCGAAGGTGCCTTGCTCGATGCGCAGCGGATAGCGGCCCGCGGGGAAGTCGCGGCGGATTCTGGTGAGGTCGGCTTCGCTGACAGGATAGAAGCGGATCTGGTCGAAGAAGCGCAGCAGCCACGGCTTGCCCGCTTCGAAGTCGGCGGCGCCGCTTTGCGCGTCGCGCCAGCGGTTCCACATCTGCAGCGTGCGGCCGACGAACTGGTAGCCGCCGGGACCCTCCATGCCGTAGACGCACATATAGGCGCCGCCGATGCCCACCGCGTTCTCCGGCGTCCAGGTGCGGGCCGGGTTGTACTTGGTGGTGACCAGCCGGTGGCGCGGGTCCAGCGGCGTGGCCACGGGCGCGCCCAGGTACACGTCGCCCAGCCCCAGCACCAGGTAGCTGGCATCGAAGACGATGCGCTGCACCGCCTCGATCGCATCGAGCCCGTTGATGCGGCGGATGAACTCGATATTGCTCGGGCACCACGGCGCATCCGGGCGCACCGATTGCATGTATTTGTCGATGGCCAGGCGCGTGGCGCTGTCGTCCCACGACAGCGGGAGATACACGGTGCGCGACGGCACGACGAGGTCGTCCGTATCGCCCAGCGCATCGTCCGCGGCCAGGATGGTGTCGATGAGCGCGGCGCGCGCGAGCCGGCGCGGGTCGAAATGCACCTGCAGCGAGCGGATGCCGGGCGTCAGGTCGACCACGCCGTCGAGCCGCAGGGCTTGCAGCGCGGCATGCAGCGCATGGATGCGCATGCGCAAGGCGATATCGAGCTGCAACTCGCCCAGCTCCACCAGCAGGTAGCGGTCACCCGCCTGACGCACGACCAGGCCGGGGCGGCTGGCCGAGGCCGCGCGCTCGCGCAGGATCGGCGAGCCGCGTTCGCCTGTTGCGGTGCCGGGCAGGAAGGCCGGCGGCGCGGTCAGCTCGCGCACCCAGCGGTCCTGCGCCGCTTGCCGCTGCGCGGCCTGCTCCTGCGTCACGCCATGGAAGCGCACCGCATCGCCCGGGCGCAGCTGGCCAAGCTTCCAGCGCTCGGCGGCAATCACCACGGCCGGGCAGACGAAACCGCCGAGGCTGGGGCCATCCGGGCCGAGGATCACCGGCATGTCGCCGGTGAAGTCGATGGCGCCAATGGCGTAGGCGTTGTCGTGGATGTTGGAGGGATGCAGCCCCGCCTCGCCGCCATCGCGGCGCGCCCACGCTGGCTTGGGGCCGATCAGGCGCACGCCGGTGCGGCTGGAGTTGTAGTGCACCTGCCATTCGGTGCCGAAGAACGTATCGATGTCGTCATCGGTGAAGAAGTCCGGCGCGCCGTGCGGGCCGTAGAGCACGGCGATATCCCAGGCGCGGCTGCCGCCGGCATAGTCGGGTGTTTGCTCGCGCGCGAGCGCCGTTGCCGGTTCGCCGGCGGTCTCAAGGCCGATGTGCAGCATGTCGGCGGCGCGCAGCGTGCGCCCGGCATGGCCGCCGAACTGGCCCAGCGTAAAGGTGGCGCGGCTGCCGAGGTAGTGCGGCACATCCATGCCGCCGCGCACGGCCAGGTAGGCGCGGCTGCCGCCGGCGGCCACCGCGCCCAGCCGCAGCACGCTGCCTGCCGTCACGCGGTGCGATTGCCAGGGCGCCAGCGCTACGCCGTCCACCGTGGCAGGCATGGGCGCGCCGCACAGCGCGATGACCGCGTCATGGTGGAAGCGCAGCGTTGGCCCGCTCAGCGTGCATTCCAGCCCGGCCGCAGTGTCGGCGTTGCCGACCAGCCGGTTGGCCAGCCGAAACGCCAGGTCGTCCATGGGGCCGGACGGCGGCACGCCCACGTCCCAGTAGCCGACGCGGCCCGGCCAGTCCTGCACCGTGGTCTGCACGCCGGCATCCAGCACTTCGACCGCGTTGGGGCGGTAGGTGAAATCCGCCAGCGAGCGCGTGATGATGCGGCCGTGGATGAAGTCGTCGCTGGCTACCACCGCGCGCAGGTAGCGCAGGTTGGTCTCGATGCCGGCCAGCCGTGTCGTGCCAAGTGCCGCCTGCAGCTTTGCCACTGCGTCATCGCGGTCGGTGCCGGTAACGATCAGCTTGGCGAGCATCGGGTCGTAGTGCGGCGGCACCTCGCTGCCCGCGCCGATCCAGGTATCGAGCCGGGCTTGTTCGGGAAAGCGCACTTCGGTCAGCAAGCCCGCGCTTGGCTGGAAATTGCGGGCAGGGTCTTCGGCATAGAGGCGTACCTGGATCGCGGCGCCTCGCGGGGCGGGGGCTTCCAGCGCGAAGTCGTCGCCGCGCGCGAGACGCACCATCCACGCAACCAGGTCGATGCCCGTGACCTGCTCGGTCACGCCGTGCTCTACCTGCAGGCGCGTGTTGACCTCCAGGAAGTAGAAGGCACCGGTGTCCGCGTCGAGCACGAATTCCACCGTGCCGGCGGAGCGGTAGCCAACCGCCTGGCCAAGCCGCTCGGCTGCGCCCAGCAGCGCGCTGCGCGTGGCCGCATCCAGCCCCGGCGCGGGTGTTTCCTCGATGACCTTCTGGTTGCGGCGCTGCGCCGAGCAATCGCGCTCGCCGAGCGTGACCACCTTGCCTCGCCCATCGCCGAACAACTGCACCTCGATATGGCGGGCGCGCTCGACAAACTTCTCCAGGAACAGCCCGGCGTCCTTGAAGTTGGCGCGCGCCAGGCGCTCCACCGCTTCGAAGGCGGGGGCCAGCTCGGCCTCGCTGCGGATCAGCCGCATGCCGATGCCGCCACCACCCGCGGTGCTCTTGAGCATCACCGGATAGCCGATGCGCAGCGCTTCGGCCCGGGCCGCAGCCAGGTCGGGCAGCAGCCCGCTGCCGGGCAGCAACGGTGCGCGGTGCAGCTCCGCCAGCGCGCGGGCCGTGTGCTTGAGGCCGAAGGCGCGCATCTGCGCGGGCGTCGGGCCGATAAAGGCAATGCCGGCGGCTTCGCAGGCTTCGGCAAAGCCGGCGTTCTCGGACAGGAAGCCATAGCCGGGATGAATGGCGCCGGCACCGGTCTCACGGGCGGCGGCCAGGATGCGCTCGGCATCGAGGTAGCTCTGCGCCGCGGGCGCCGGGCCGATGCAGACTGCCACATCGGCCTGCGCAACGTGGGCCGAATCCACATCGGCTTCGGAGTAGACGGCGACCGAGCGCAGGCCAAGCGCGCGCAGGGTACGGATGATGCGGCAGGCGATGGCGCCGCGATTGGCGATCAGGACGGTGTCGAATCGTGCGGATGGCGAGGACATGCGGGTGGTTCCCTCGGGGCAGGTCGTCCTGCGGGAATCATCTCGGCTGCGGGTCGTCCCGCAGCGGCGCCCTTGGGGCGCGGAATGGTCAGGCTGGTACTACGCTGTGCGAACTACACGATCCACGGTCAGGCAGCGGCCGCAGCATCCCACACGATGAACTCCACCGGCGTGGGGTTGTACGCGTTGCATGGGTTGTTGAGCTGCGGACAATTGGACACCAGCATCCAGACATCCATCTCGGCGCGCAGCTCGACATACTTGCCCGGGCCGGAAATTCCGTCGGCAAAGCACAGGCCGCCTTCCGGCGTGACCGGCACGTTCATGAAGAAATTGATGTTCGGCACCAGGTCACGCTTGCTCAGGCCCACGTCGGCATGCGCCATCGCCAGCAGGTAGTTGTCGCGGCAGGAGTGCATGAACTTCTTCTGCAGCGCATAGCGCACCGTGTTGCTCTCGGCCGCGCAGGCGCCGCCCAGCGTGTCGTGGCGGCCGCAGGTATCGGCCACGATGGTCAGCATCGGCCGGCTCTCGCTGGACACCAGCACGGAGCCGCTGGAGAGGTAGATGCCGCCTTGGCGCAACAGCGTATCGGTGGCGCTGTAGTGCTCGGCCACGTCATGCCGGTTGTAGAACAGCACGTCGGCGGCCTGGTTGCCTTCCAGGTCGACGATGCGCACGGTCTGCCCGGCACGGATCTCGGCGAGCCAGGGCTCGCCCGCCGGCTGGCGGTGGCGCAGGGCGGCGTGGGCAGGGTCCAGCAAGCTCGTGCGCAGGGTGGCGGTGGCAGCGTTTGTCATATCGGTTCCTCGTGGTCTTCAGGACAGTGCGAACACATCGGTGTTGTGCAATGCCCGCGCGCATTCGGGGCGGTAGCCGCGGCAGAAGTCGTCGGCCGGGGCCGGGCCGTTGCGCCAGGCCGCGATGCCCACCTTGCCGGGCGCGTAGCCGGGGCGCGGGTCCAGTGGATGCGGGGCGGTGGAGACGGCCACGATCAGGTCCATGTCGCAGCGCAGTTCCACCGTGGTGCCTTCTACCGGCCGGCTGGCATCGAAGGCGAAGCGGCCTTGCGCGTCCACGGCGATCTTGCTGAACAGGTTGACAGGCGCGATCAGGTCGCGCGCGGCGAGGCCGTACTTGCCGATCTCGATCAGCAGGCCGTCGCGGCCGGCGCGGTACATGGCATTGCGGTGTTGCTCGAAACGCTGCTCGCCGTATTTCTCATGCAGTCGCGCAAGGTCGAGCAAGCCGCCAAACGGATCGTGCCAGCCCAGCGTGTCGTGCGTGATCGAGGCCATGGCGCGGCCCATGTCGCTCATCAGCACGTGGCCACGCGTGAAATGCGCGGTATGCAGCGCCTTGCAGGTGTCGGGCATGCTGTAGCGCTCCAGCCGGTCATGCGCGGCGTAGAGCACCACCGAGCAGTTGGCGCGCGCGTCCAGCGCGGCAAAGCGCAGGGCCGTGCCGCGCGACAGGCGCCAGCTCCAGTGGCAGCCACCGGGCAGGACTTCGCTCCAGGCCACCTGGCTGGCGGGCAGGTCGGGCGCAAAGCGGCGCCAGTGGTCGATGACATCCACCGCGGCATGCGCGGGTGGGTTTGCAAGGGCGTGTTCAGGGGTTTGCATTCGTTGGTCTCCGGGGGGCAACTCAGGCCTGCGGCTCGGGCGCAAGGTCGGTGGATGCGGCATGCGAAAGCTGCTCGAGCAATTCGAAATCGGTCTGCATGCCGGAGGTGGCGCGGATGCGCGCCAGCACCTCGCGCTTGAGGTTCAGGAACGCGGGCGAGAGCTTCATCTCCTGCGTGCGCGCGGCCGGCAGCGGCACCTCGTAGATCGTGTCGATGCGTCCCGGGCGCGGGGCCATCAGCACCACGCGCTGCCCGAGGTAGATCGCCTCTTCCACATCGTGCGTGACGAACACGATGGTGCTTTGCTCCAGCCGGTGCACATGCAGGATCAGGTCGTGCATGACCTCGCGGGTCTGCGCATCCAGCGCGCCGAAGGGCTCGTCCATCAGCAGCACCGGCGGGCGGCTCATCAGCGCGCGCGCAATGGCCACGCGCTGCTGCATGCCGCCCGAGAGCTGGCCCGGATAGGCATCCTTGACGTGGCACAGCCCCATCAGGCGCAACAAGGCATCGGCCCGCCCGGAGGCGGCTTCCACGTCGGCGCTGGTCCGGCTGCTGGTATTGACCTTGAGCTCGCGGCAGAAGCGGATGTTCTCGATCACCGTGAGCCACGGGTAGAGACTGTAGTGCTGGAACACCATTGCGCGCTGCGGGCCCGGGCCTTCGATCGGCTTGCCGTCGCACAGCAGGTCGCCCGCGCTGTGCGGCTCCAGGCCGGCGAGCGAGCGCAGCAGCGTGGACTTGCCGCAGCCGGATGCGCCCACCAGCGTGACGAACTCGTTGTTGCCGATATCCAGGTGGATGTCCTGCAATGCCGCCGGTGGCGCGCTGTCGGGCGTCTTGTCGCGGCCGAAGAATTTCCATACGCCGCGCACGCGCAGCTTGGGGGATAGCGTCAGGGACATGGCTTTAGCGCCTCGCGTGCAGGTAGGGAAACGCGCGCCGGTGCGTCCAGCGCAGCAACTGGTCGATCGCCAGGCCGATCACGCCGATCAGCAGGATGCCGGCGAAGATCTTGTCGGTCTGCAGGAAGCGCTGCGCCTTCAGGATCGAGAAGCCCAGGCCCGAGCTGGCCGCGACCAGTTCGGCCACCACCAGGTAGGTCCAGGCCCAGCCCATGGTGATGCGCAGCGTATCCAGCAAAGCCGGCTTGGCGGCAGGGACGATGATCAGCCGGATCACTTCGCTGCGGCTCGCGCCCATGGTCTGGGCCGCTTCGATCTGCGCCATCGGCACGCGGCGCACGTCCTCGGCCACCATCAGCACCATCTGGAAGAATGTGCCGATGAAGATGATGGCGATCTTGGCGCCCTCATCAATGCCAACCCACACCATGACCAGCGGGATGAATGCCACCGCCGGCATATAACGCACGAAATCGGTCAGCGGTTCCAGCAAGGCCTGCACGCTGCGGAACGTGCCGATCGCCAGGCCCAGCGGCAGGGCGATCACCGCTGACAAGGCCCAGCCCGTGATCACGCGCAACGTGCTGATGCCGATGTCGCCGGCGAGACCCTCGTCGGCATACCAGCCGTGCAGCCGCTGCAGCACCTGCACCGGGCTGGGCATGAAGACAGGCTCGACCCAGCCGCTGGCGGCCAGCCAGGCCCAAGCCACCAGTGGCAGCAGCAGGCCAAGGCTGACCAGCGCCGCCGTGCGGTGCGCGGGAATGGCGCTGCGTATGCTCCACCAGGGCTGGCGCTTTGCGTGGCATGCCGGCAGTGCGGGCGTGGCGTTGGTCGTGTCTGGCGACGGCGGCTGTACGTGCGCAATGCGCGCGGTAGCGGGCAGGAGTCCGGTGTTCTCGCTCATGGCCGCCTCACTTCAGGGCTTCGGCCAGCAGGCTGGCGTCGACGCCGCGCGCCGGGTCCGGCTTGCCGTCGATCAGCTTGTTCTCCAGCAGGAATGCCGCAATGGTCGGCGTGACGGCCTGCAGCGAAGTGGCCTGCGCAGGGTCTAGCGCGCCGTGGTTGGCGGCAACATCAAAGAACTTCGTGCCGGGTAAGAACACGCTGTACTCATCGGGCTTCATGCTGACCACCTTGGCCATGATCCTGGCCGCCTCGGCGGGCTGCTCGCGGATAAACTTCTCGGTGTCGAACCAGGCGCGGATCATGCCGACCAGGTCGCGGCGCTTGGCGCGGATCGCCTTGTCCTGCGCCACCAGCAGGTCGGGGATCAGGCCCGGCATGTCCTTGGAGGTAAATAGCGCGCGGCCCTTGCCGCTGCGGGTGATCTGGTCGATCCACGGGTTCCAGACCACGGCCGCGTCGACGCGGCCGGTCATGAAGGCCGCGGCGGCATCGCCGGCCGAGAGGTTGGTGATCTTGACCTCGGAGGGCTTGAGGCCATTCCTGGCCAGCGCCGTGACCAGCACGAAGTGCGAGATGCTGTACTGCTCCAGCGCAACCGTCTTGCCCTTGAGATCGGCGAAGGACTTGATCTTGCCGCTGACCACCAGCGCGTCGTTGCCGGAGGAGTTGTCGTTGACCAGCACGGCCTTGAGTGGCAGGCCCTTGGCCAGCGGGCCGAGGGTGTCGGACCAGGTCTGGGAGTTGGCGTCGAGCTGCCCCGAGGAGAGCGCGGCGATGGAGTCGGTGTAGTTGGCGAACCAGACCAGCCTCACGTCCGCGCCATGCTTCTTGAAGAAGCCCTTCTGCTCGGCGACGTACCAGGCAACCCAGCCCGGCCAGTCGGAGACGCCGACCTTGATTTCGGCCATGGCGGGTCGCGCTCCGGCCAGGCCAATGGCAAGCAGCGCAGCGCCCAGCAGGCCGGCGCAAGTACGCCGGAACGGGCGTCGCGTAAGACGTGAAAGAGGAAATGCAGGCATGGGTTCGGCTCCGATCGGCGGTGACAAATGGCAGGGAAGCCACCTCTCAACGAAGTGAACCTCCCGGGCTTTTGTCCCGCCGTGGAGCCTGGGCGCGAACTAGCGCGCCTGAGGCCGGTTGCTCTCGGACCAGACATCGTGCGCACGGCACGATCGGAACCCTAGCTACCCTTCGGTGAGCGACGCTTGGTCGCTTCCCTGTGGGTTACTCAGCAAACGGCATGCCAGGCGCATGGAAAGCGCGCTGGCCGGCAAATGTGGCGCTGAATGCCTAATGTCAGGTGCGAATTTTGGATCTGCCTGGCTGAATGCCATCGCTTGGTGCGCGGGTGGTGCCCGCGCGCACCGTCAGGGTGCGCGTGATGTAGCGCTTCCGGTGCGCGGGCCCGATCCGGTCACGCCGCCAGCTTGCTCAGGCACGCCGCTATGTCGAAAATTATGCGCTGGGCCGCCGTCGTATGAGGCGCTGAGGAAATGGATGCGCATCCAGACGAAGGGGAAGACGACTTGGACGTTCCGGCCAGCAATCTGGTCCGGCGCCGGGGGCCAAATCCTGGCAGAAATGATGCCGGGGGCATTCCGCCAGCAGTTCAGCGTCGGCGAGTTGCGGCCGGACAGTGCCGAGGCAGCCACGCGCGCCTGGCTGGCCGAAGCCTCGAGCCAGATCGATTCGCACGAATGCGCCAAATTGAGAAGGGCAGACTATGAAGACGCACCTCCTGTGGATCGCCTGCAGGCCTCGCGTAGTTGGCGACCTACCGGCGCGTCCACCTTGTAGGCTGCGGCGGCCGCTCGGAGCCGCCCAGCGTGGTCCCCAAGTCCTCTCATTTGAATGGCGCCGCGTGGGGTGTGGCAAGGCGAATCCGTTGCGTGCTCTATACTGCTCGCACTGTATCTTCTCTGCCTCCCTGCCATGGTTTCCTTGCCGCTGCCTCCCGACTATGCTGATTGGCTTGCATCACTCAAATCCCGCATCGGGCGCGCGCAGCAACGCGCGGCGACTGCCGTCAACCAGACCTTGGTCACGCTGTACTGGGATATCGGCAAGGAGATCCTTGAGCGGCAGGCTAAGCAGGGGTGGGGCGCCAAGGTGATCGAGCGCTTAGCGCAGGATCTGCGACAGGAGTTTCCCGACATGAGCGGGCTCTCGCGCTCCAACCTGATGGCGATGCGCGCATTCGCCGAAGCATGGCCCGATGCAGCAATTGTCCAACAGCTTGTTGGACAATTGCCCTGGGGGCACAACCAAGCGCTGCTGCAGAAGCTCAAATCGGTCGAGCAGCGCCAATGGTACGCACAGCAAGCGGCCGCGCACGGCTGGTCCCGCGCCGTACTGGTGGCGCAAATCGAAACTCGCCTTGTCGATCGGGCGGCACAGGCGCCAAACAACTTCGCCGCCCAGTTGCCGTCGCCGCAGTCGGACTTGGCGCGGGCCACACTCAAGGACCCCTACGTCTTCGACTTCCTCAGCTTGCGCGCCGATGCGACAGAGCGAGACCTCGAAACAGCGCTAGTCGACCACATTACCCGTTTCCTGCTCGAACTTGGGGCCGGTTTTGCCTATGTTGGCCGCCAGGTCCATCTCGAGGTGGGGGGCGAGGACTTCTATCTCGATCTGCTCTTCTACCACCTAAAGCTGCGCTGTTACATCGTAATCGAACTGAAGACAGGCGCCTTCAGGCCGGAGTATGCGGGACAGATCAGCTTCTACCTGTCGGCCGTCGATGCCGAGATGAAGTCAGCGGCCGACAATCCTACTATCGGGCTGCTGCTGTGCCAGGAGCACAACCGGCTGGTTGTCGAATACGCACTGCGCGGCATGGGAAATCCGATTGGCGTGGCCCAGTATCAGCTGGTGGCGGAGTTGCCGGCCGAACTGCAGGAGAGTCTGCCGAGCGTGGAGGCGTTGACTCAAGAATTGGTGGCCGAAGCCCGGGGTAATGAGGGGGATTAAGCCTGAGATAGGCACCGCCGCGCTCGAGATCACCGCGGCCTCCCGCGCTGGCGTCTCCAATGCGGCTCACTAAGGCGCAGGGCCGGCAGGCAGCGAACCATAGACGGTGCGCACCATGCTGGCTGCGGCGCAAGCGGTGCGGATGATTTTCGCCTCGAACTGAATGGCGTGCCGCTAGCCTGCGCTGTTTCCCAGCGTCCGCGCTACGACCGGAGCGCCCCTTGCGCTTGCCCGACGCATACAAGCATCGCAGCCGATGCCGTACCGTCCAGTGGCAGGCCGCCAACCGAGATCGCCGCCGGTGAACTGGCCGCCCTGCGGGACGAGACGCGGCTGCAGGTGAGCGATGCGCTCGAGCGGAAGTTACTGCAACTGCATGTACCCAATTCTCAGCGGAGCCGGAACGCATGCGCGAGCAGGTCGCTTTGGCGCAGGAGCGGGCCAGCGCCACCGAGCGCCGCGCTGCGCGAATTCGACCAGGAGCGCACGCTGCGGCAGAAGGGCGAGCAGGCGCTCGCGGACCTGCGCGCGGAGCTGGCAGCGGTGCAGGCGAGGGAGCAGGACGCCGCCGGCACCCACGTCAGTCAGAGTGCTCGCCAGGCCGGGATTTTTTCCCAGGGCGCGCCGATCAGCCCGGCTAGGTTGCGATCGCGCTCGCGCGCGCTGCTTGCGTCATGCGCGAGGCCCTGGATGGTGGTCAGCGCCTCGGCGCCGCAGACGGGATCAGCAGTTGGCCGACGCGCAGCAACACAGCTGGTTGGCGTCGGGATCGCCGCGGCGCAGGCGCTCGGCCTGGCCCACAGTCAGTCGATGCCCTCAGCGCGCGATCGGGTGCCTCCGCTAGACCCCAATTCGTTCACATGTTTATTATTTAACATAATAAATATTATGCGTGTCAAAAAATGTAAAGGCCAAATCAGAATGTCCGCTTCCAGCCACATCAGAATGTCCTCTGGATAGACCTATACTGGTAGCGCCTGGGTTGGACGGGAGCGCGCCGTGAAGGATCGAGGGTTGATCACCATGAGTCTGCGTGCGGCCGACCGCATCGATTGGTCACGTGTCATCGTCGATTCCTCTTCCATTCGTGCTGTAGCGTCGGGTAAAAAACAGGACCCAACCCCACCGATCGCGCGCGACGCGGTTCAAAGCATCACCTCCTGACTGAGGCCCAAGGCATTCGGAAATAGGTCACTATTACCGGCAAGCTGGTGGTGAGCCAGCAGCGCGCTATCGCAACAGTGTCTCAAAAACACCTCGCCCAGGTACTCGGCAGCCGCGCAGACAAGCCCCGATCATTTACACCGCAATAAGTGTATTGACTGCACGATGGGAAAGTCAGACTGTAGGTTTGGCACCGGCTTCTCAGAGAGGCATTCAGAGCATGCAGAACCTCACCACCGCGTGGCTGACAGACAGCGCTGGTTGCAATCCAAGTGGCGCTGACAACCACGCCGATCTTGACCGGGTCGACGCTTCGCTGCCCATGGACAGTGAAAGTAGTGGTGTGACGTGCCTATCTGTACTATCTGAGATAGTGCGGAGAGTGCATTGATCTTCGCCAAGGCGAACCCCCTGATATCTCTCGCCCCCGCACACTTGGTCGATGGCATCAAAAGCTGAATCGAAGGCCGAAGTCAAGTCCCGTGGATCTGACCCTGGAGCCGGCTGTGGGCACATGGCCGTTGTCGGAAATGAGAAACTGTCCCCTGCCGCGATTCTTCAGGTGCGCCAACGTTATGTAGACCGCGGTACGCTTGGAAAGCTCATGCACGTACCCGATCGCAAATTTGCGAGCGTCTCGACCAGCGTCTGGCCCTTTGCTGTCGGTGCTCTCATAGGACACGCGCAGTTTTCCTGCGCCAATGCGATGGGTGACGCCTAGCAGAAGATGATCATTGCGGCTTGCGACGTACTTTGCCCGTTGGTAGCTTGCGCTCAGCACGGTCGCACCCGCGGCGTAGCTAGCGCCGAAAATGGATACCGAGAAGTCGTCTCCAGCGACCGGACTTCGGCTGAAGGCACCCGAGATATCCAGGGATGCTGATCGCCAGCCGAGCCGAGCGCCCGTGTACTTTGCACCGTCCACGCCCTCGCTCGGCGCGAACGCAAGATGCCCGTAGATGCCATTGAGACCTTGGGGAAGCACATAGTGAACGGCGTTGTCGGCGCGTACACGTGTCCGACTACCATACGCCATCCAAGCTGGGTACAGCGCCATGCCGTTGCCCACACCGACCAGCGAGAATGGATCCGTCTCCACCAGGATGGCCCACGTGGGCACCACCGCCCGGCCCAGGCGCAACTCTCCGAAGTCGCCGTACAAGCTCACGGTCGAACGACGGTGCCAGAATCGGTTCACGCCTCCTTCAGTCACGCCGCCAACGCCCGTGTCCAAGGCCAGCTGACTTTCCAGCCAGAAGCCCGCCTTCAAGCCCCCCCCAAGATCCTCGATTCCGCGAAACCCGATCCGACTGGTTGCATCATTGCCACTGGACAGCTGCGTCTGGCTGGTGCTTGCGTTCCTGACATAGCGCAGACCCGCATCGGCCACGCCGAAGATCGTGACACTCGATTGGGCGACCGCCTGCCGCACTCCTGCGAGGGCGAGCGACAGGAAGAATAAGATGGCAATGTGGTTCCGCATGGTTCTTCTCATCGTTGATGACGTGCTTGCTCGGCGAACACGGGGGCATGGCTGCGCCTGCCCGCGCTCCGCGCAGGCATGGAATCAGTCGGATGGTTGGGAAGGTTGGAAGTGAAGCCCCGCCATCTCACGGCGGCTGGCGACTACCGCCGCAGCTCAGGGGTTCGCCCCAGTCTTGGTTCTGACCGCTGCACGCCATCGCTCGCGCTCTTCGCGCAGCAGGCTGGCGAATTCGTCGATGGCTTCAGGCGCGAACGCCTCCGCACCCAGCTTCTCGTATGCGGAGCGCAATTTCTGCCCTTGCAGCGCGGCCTTGGACGCATCAGCGATGCGTTGGATCCTTTCGCTCGCAAGCTCGGCCGGCCCAAACAGTCCGAACCACGTCGAGACCTCTTGATTGGTGAAGCCTTGTTCTCGCGCCGTCGGCACATTGGGCAGAAGAGCCGACCGCCCCTTGGACGTGATGGCCAGTGGGATCAAATCACCGCGCAACACGTGCGGCAAAGCCATCGTGATGGACACGA
The DNA here is from genome assembly GCF_058801495.1 of Cupriavidus sp. GW822-FHT03E04. Taxonomy (NCBI): domain Bacteria; kingdom Pseudomonadati; phylum Pseudomonadota; class Betaproteobacteria; order Burkholderiales; family Burkholderiaceae; genus Cupriavidus; species Cupriavidus sp. GW822-FHT03E04. The sequence goes on along the minus strand of NZ_JBXANI010000032.1, from coordinate 38,698 downwards.
GGCTGAAGTCGATCTCGCCGCGAATCACCGCAATGATCTGGGGACCGCCGCCACGATATGGCACATGCAGAGCCTCGCGCCCGGCGCTTCTCGCGAACTGCTCGATGAGCAGGTGTGGAGGGGTGCCAACGCCCGGTGTGCCATAAGGAACGGGCACATTCGCGGATCGGATGCGCTGAGCGAGACCCTGCAAGATGCGGCAGGCGCATTTCGGATGTGCGACCCAAACGTATGGTACCGAAATGATGGGCGCAACCGCCTTGAGGTTCGTGTCCGGGTTGTTGTAGGGCGTCGGTTGGAGAAGAAAGTTGGTGAACAGCCATCCGCCACCCAGCAAAAGGGTGTGGCCGTCCGGCGCAGCCTTGGCGACCGTTTGTACGCCCAGGTTGCCACCGGCACCGCTGGTGGCGGTCACGACAACCGGCTGGCCGAGTTGCTCGCCCAGGGCATCGCTGAGGGTGTGCGCGACAGTGTCCGAAATACCTCCGTTGAACGCGGTGACGAGCCGGATGGGCCGGTTGGGGAATGCCCCTTCATTTTCCGCCTGAGACACAGAGACCGTTGACAGGTAGAAAGGCAGGGCGACGAACGCCAAGAGTAGTTTCTTCATGAGAGGCCGGTTCAGTTGTTCGCTAGGCCAAGTTCGGTGACCACCTTGCGCCAATGCTGCGCGTCCGACTTGACTAGGCGCTGCAGTCCTTCGGGAGAGCGCTCCTTGAGGGGTGTCGCCCCCCGGCTTTCGATCAGCGCCCGGCCTTCAGGGCTGTCGAATGCTTTGAGCACTTCTACGTTGAGCTTGCGAACGATCTCTGGCGGCAGGCCCGCAGGGCCAAAAACGGCGAACCAGGTCGTGGTTTCCCAGCCTGGAAATCCCGCTTCGGCGATCGTCGGAATCTGGGGTGCCGCGCTGACCCGCTGCTCGGACGTCACCGCCAGTGCCGTGAGCTTGCCGGCCGCGAGCTGCGGCAGCGCGCTTGTCAGCGACATCACACCGAAATCGACCTCTCCGCTGAGAACCGCATTCAATTGAGCACCGCCGCCCTTGTAGGCGACATGCAGCAACTCAATCCTGGACTCTTTGGCCAGGTCCGCCACATACAGGTGCACAGCGGTGCCCACACCCGGACTTCCGTATGACAGCCCGTTGGCCTTTTTGCTGGCTGCGGCCATCAGCTCCTTCAAGGTCCTGAAACCCTTGGCGGGGTTGGCAATGACAACGTAAGGCACGCCAAGCACTGGTGCAATGGGGGTGAGATGGATGGTGGGATCGTTCCACTCGGTCGCTTTCAGCGCCCAGTTGGTCGCCAGCCATTGCCCGCCGACGATCAACGTGTACCCGTCGGCCTTGGCCATTGCGGCCGTGCGAAGCCCGATGTTGCCGCCCGCGCCCGGCAAGGAGGTCACGACAAGCGGTTGACCAAGGAAGGGAGCGGCGCGATCGGAGACGCTGTGCGCCACCAGCGTCGAGAGTCCTCCGCTGAACGCCTCGATCAGCTTGATGGGGCGCTGTGGATAGTCAGCCTGTGCATGCGTGGACGCACTCCCGACCGCTGCCAGGAGGGCGACCACCAGCGCGCGCGAAAACAAAGTCGCGGATCTAAAGATGGACATGGGATTGGAGAAAGTCTGAAGGCGGAATTGGCTCAGCGAAACGAAAGATTCCGCGCTTGTGCGAGGGATGCGGGCAGACGCCTCTCCTCGTTCAGGAGGCGATGGAGCCGCGCGGCGCCGCCGGCGGGATGGGTGGCACCAAGCGCCTTCATGAATGAACGCGCCTGCGGTGATTTGAACGCAAATGCGGTCTCGAGTGCCAGGCGGTTCACGACCTTGCCCTCCACGTCGTCGACGCCGTACAGTGCAAGCCAGGTTTGAGCTTGCAGCCCCGGATGTCCGAGCTCAGCCATTGAAGGAATGTCGGGCGCGGAGGGCATCCGCTCTGGCGTGGAAAACGCCAAAGCGCGCAGCCTTCCCTGGCGCAACAGCGGCATCGCCGTGACTAGCGACATCACCGCACAATCAGCGGCCCCTTGCAGCAAGGCTTTCACTTGCTCCCCACCCCCGGCGCAGGTCATGGGACGGAAAGAGATGCCCGTGTCAGCCCTGACCTGATCGAGATACAGGTGAGCTCGGGTGCCAATGCTCGGCGTGGCGCAGATCGGAACCGGACCGTCGCGCTGTACCTGCCTGATCAAGCTGATCCAATTGACATGCGGAGATGAAATCGGCACAACGAACGCAAAAGGAGTAGCCAGGAGCGGAGCGATGGGCGTGAGCCTCGCCACGTCCATGTGGATCGCTTGCCCACCGCTTTGATGTGATGCAAGCCAAGCCCCGCCGAGAATCAAGGTCAGCCCATGCGACGGCGCCCTGCCTTGTCGAAGACCGTCGCTCCACGCCCCCATCGATGCCACCTCGATGCGCGCCTGAAGCCGTTGGCTGACGGTCTGCCTCACCAGCTTGGCGACACGCTCCGACATCCCCCCATTGAATCCAATCACCAGGTGGATGGTTCTATCGAATCCCGCGCTTCTGCTGCGAGCGATCTGTGCGTTGAGCGCCGAGCGGCCTCGAAGGTTCTCCTCGAGTGCTTGCGCGAGCGCCCCCATGCCCCGTTGCCGCCAGCCATCGATCAGCACGTTCTGGATGTCAGGCCACAGCCCCGAGGCGTCCCAGGTTCTGAAACGCTGCCAGCAGGACGTGCCCGAACCGAACTCCAATTGGGAGGGGAGCTGGTTCCAGGTGATGCCCCTGGTCAACACAAACACGATCCCGTTGACAATCTGCCTGTCTGGCGTGGGTCGACGGCCTGCATATCGGTGGTTGCGAGGCGGCGGAGCGGGAAGGATGGCCTCGATGCGAGCCCAGAGCGCATCGTCGATCACAGTCAGTGCAGGCAGCGAGCCGCTCATGCCGCCTCCCTTGTCGTCAGACCCACCGGGATCACCTGATGCGCAGGCGGATGCCCTGCGACGAAGTCCAGCAGTTGCTGACGGATCAGCACGGCGCGCTCCCGGATTTCTTCCGCCCCGCCCACACCGGCGACATGGGGGGAGAGCAACACATTGCCGAGCTCCCAGAGCGGGCTCGTCGACGGCAGGGGTTCCTGATCGAACACATCCAGCGCCGCACCGGCGATACGGCCAGTTCGCAGGGCGTTGGTCAAGGCATCGGTGTCGATCACCTGACCTCGTGCGACGTTCACGACAAAGGCGGCAGGCTTGAGCAGCGCGATCCGTCGCGCATCCAGGAGGTGGTACGTGGTAGCCGACAGCGGCACCGCGAGGACCACGGCATCGGCGTGCTGCAGCGCCCGGTCCAAGTCCGAGACGCCGAGCACCCGATCCCCATCGGGATCGGAGCGGGCCTGCGTGGCCACGGCGGTGATGCGCATACCGAATGCCTTGGCACGCTGCGCCACTTCGCGCCCGATCGCACCGAAGCCGACCAGACAGAGCCGCTTTCCCGCCAGCGAAGACATCGCGTCGACCACGCGAGCGCGGTCCCAGATGGCACCTACCCTCATGCGCTCCAGCAGCGGAAGCCCGCGCACAAGACCGAGCAGCAGCGCCATCGCATGCTCTGCGACCCGTGCTGCTGCCCTGCCGGGCGCGTGGCTCAAGATGACGTCATCTGGAATGCCATGCATTGCGAATGTCTCGAGTCCGGTGTTCGGGCAGAAGATCCACTCCAGGCGCTTGGCATCCCTTCGCAGAGCCTGTGCAGTCTTCGCGTCGTACTGGAGTGTGCTGGTCACCAGAATCCGGGTGTTCGGCAACTCTTCGGCGACTTCATCGATGTCGGCGAAGGGTACGAGTCGAAGTACCTCATCACCGGCACACGCTCGAGCTAGTTCATTGATCCCGGTCAATATATTGACCAATACGACGCTGGAGTGATTCGGTATCATGAGTTTGGGGTATTTCATCTTGAATGCGGTCAGTCTACAAAACAGTTTCCTCAAGCGGAACTAAGAAAAATCACCCCGAGAGTATTGAAACTGAATGACTGTTTCGAAATTAAAAGAATCTCTCTTCAGGAGAATCGATTCCCATCCAAGCGGACGGCGAGCCCTGGATACTCTTGAGATGCATCGGGGTATCGCTGCATGACCAAGGGATCGTGGCCGGCGACGATTTCGCCCGTGCTGCCGGCAAGCTCTTGCAGTCGATCCCAGACCGCGACGTAGGCCAGGGTGTCAGTGAGGATGGGAAACGGATTGCGCTGGTCCAGATTCGCGTAGTAGTGCATGGCGTCCGAAGCCAGAACCACGATGCCGCCAGCCGCGCGCACCCGCACCACCTGCATGCCAGGCGTGTGGCCGCCGACATGGTGAGTCGTGATGCCGGGCACCACTTGCGTCTCCTCACCAGTGAAACTCACCTGGTCCCGGTAGAGAAGACGGATCGCATTGCAAACGTGTTCCACGTGGTATGGCCGACGCAGGGTGGCGTGGCGCATATGCGGACCACAGGTATGACCCAGGTCTTTTGGATGGATGTGGAACTGCGCATTCGGAAACTTGTCGAGATTGCCAGCATGGTCCCAATGCATGTGGGTCACGATGACGTGCTCGATGGCTTTCGGTGGAACGCCCAGGCGCTCTACGGCAACCACTGGATCGCACAGGAAGTCATGCCCTCTGCCCCGGCACGCCATTTCATCCATGCCGCTGTCGATCAGGACGGCATGATCCTCATTGACCGCAAGCCAGACGAAGTAGTCCATGGGCATCGGACCATCATGAATGTCGGCATTCGAAAGAAAGTTCGAAATAGTTCTGCGTCTCTGATTCGTCGCATAGCGAACCGCAAAGAGGTTGAACGGCGAGCTCATGTCCTGACGCTCTCGGCCTGCCTCGGTGCCGAGTGACGGTTCTCGGGCACCGCGAGCCCGAGGTTGTGCCGAAGTCCTCCCTCGGCGTACTCCGTATGGAAGCGCCCTTTCTCTTGCAGCAAAGGCACCACGGTGTCGACGAAATCTTCAAGCCCTCCCGGGAAATACGGTGGCATGACGTTGAAACCATCAGCCGCTCCGTGTTCAAGCCACGCGATCATGTGATCGGCGACTTCCTCGGGTGTCCCGATCACAGGCAGGTGCCCGTTGGTGCCTGCCATGATGCGATAGAGGCCTCGCAGTGTTAGTTGATTCTTGTCTGCGAGGTGCTTGAGCAAGCTGACGCGGCTCGACAGATGGCTCTGGATCAGCGAGTCGGGAGCGGGATCATCCAGGGAGAGAGAAGAAATGTCCTGCCCGAAGCGCTCGGTCAGAGTGGCCCTTGCCCGTTCCGTATCAAGCTTTTCTTGCAGGCTGTCGTACAGATCGAATGCCTCCTCTCGCGTGCGGCCGATGAAAGGTACGATTCCCGGCATGACGAGAATCGAATCCCGCGGGCGCCCATATTTTCGACTGGCTAGATCCTTGATGCCGGCGTAAAAGGACTGCGCCCCTACCCGTTCGGGCTGGGCCGTAAAAACGATGTCCGCAACGCGTGCGGCCAGTGTCTGTCCCGGACCCGAAGACCCGGCTTGAATCAAGATCGGACGACCCTGCGGCGTGCGCGAGACGTTCAGCGGGCCGGCCACCGAGAAGAAGCCGCCCTTGTGGTTCAGGGAATGCAGCTTCTGCGGATCGAAGTAGCGCCCCGTCGCCTTGTCGCGCACGAGGGCATCCGACTCCCAGCTGTCCCACAGGCCACACACCACGTCGACGAATTCCTCGCCCCGCGCGTAGCGCTGTTTGGGGTCCGGAAGCGGCTCCGCACCGAAATTGAGGGCGGCTGCGGCACTCGACGAGGTGACGATGTTCCAACCGGCCCGTCCACGGCTGATGTGGTCGAGCGAGGCAAGCTGACGCGCCGTGACGTAGGGCTCGCTGTAGGTGGTGGACACCGTTGCCGCGAGACCGATGTTCATTGTCTGCGTGGCCACTGCGCTGAGCAGCGTGAGTGGCTCCAGTCGCGCGGCGACAGACGGACTGGCATGCCGCGAGGTGCTCAGCCCGTCGGCGACGAAAGCGAGCTGGAACTTGCCACGCTCCGCGGTGCGGCAAAGACGAATCAGGTAATCGATGTCTTCCGTGTCAGAGCAGGCGCTCTCATGCCGCCATCCTGCCGTGTGGTATCCCGCCGCGTGAAGAAACAGGCCCAGAATGAGTTTGCGCATGCCCGAGTTCATTGCCGATAGGACGGATCGATACGGTCGAGCTGCCGGATGATGGCCTCCCAATGACGCTGCGTGCGAAATCCGCCGACGGACTTGGCAATGTGGTTGGCCACGCGCTCGGCGATTTCTGACGGAGGAACCAACAGTGTAGTGCCACCGGCTTGGGCGGCGATCTGTGCCGAGCACGCGCGCTCGAGGAAGTGCAACTCCTGGAACGCCTGCGGAATGGTCGCGCCACACGCGATCAGGCCGTGATTGCGCAGAATCAAGGCGCTGTGCCTACCCAGGTCTGCGACCAGCCGCTCCTGCTCGGCGAGGTCGAGGGCAAATCCCTCGTAGGCGTGGTAGCCTAGGCGCCCCTGGTAGCGCATGGCATGCTGCGAGATCATCAGCAGTCCATCGCGTTGCGATGAGACCCCCACACCCGCTGCAGTATGCGTGTGAAGCACACAATGCAGATCAGGGCGCGCACGATGGATCGCGCTGTGGATGACGAAGCCGGCCGCGTTGACCCCGAGGCCCGTGTTGTCCTCAATGATGTTTCCATCCAGGTCAATCTTGACCAGGTTCGAGGCGGTGACCTCGTCGAAGGTCAATCCGTAGGCATTGACCAGATAGTGCTCGTGGCGACCTGGAACACGCGCCGAGAAGTGGGTGTAGATGTGGTCGGTCCAACGGAAATGGACCGCGGCGCGGTAACAAGCCGCCAGCGCGATCCGAGCTTCCCGCTCATCCTTCGGCGCGCCCAACGGAGACACCGTGCTGCCCGAGGATTCCGGTACGCCGCCTTGCTCCTGCACGGCGGCTGGAAGACCGCTCTCCGCTGTCAACTGGCTGTCTAGCGCTCCCATCATTGATAGGCTGCCGCGACTTGACCGTAGGACGACAGGCCCGTGGTCAGGCCCCAGCGCTTCATGCTTTCGTACGTATCCTCGAACCGATCCGCAGTGAACGGCGTTGTGTGGACATAGCGGATGTACTGATTGCCCAGCTCCTCGGGTGCCAGCGCGTCACCGACGCGCGCCGTGATGACGTGCTTGTACTCGGCGAAGTCGCTGTTGATCAGATCCACCGCCTTGTCGATGGCGGCGAAGTAAGCGCGCTGCTGCTCGACATTGAGGTCGGCCGAAACAACCTCGACACCGCGATAGAACGTTAGGCTCACGATGTGCGCGCCCTCCTTCAGAGCCAGGCTGATGAAGGGCTCCATGAGCGTGACGGCGCGGTATTTTCCGCTTTTCAGTGCCGCATACCGGTCTTGCGGTGCACCGGCGTGTTCGATCAGCGTCTGGTCGGCCGGAATTGCGCCTTCGAGCAGTTGCGAGGTGGCATAGTGCGATCCCGCGCGGTCGTTGACACCGATCTTCACACCGGCGAGGTCGCGCGGTTCCTGGATCGCCGCGTCGAAGGTGATGATAGCTTGAGCAGCCACCGCTGCGCGCAAGCCCACCACCCGGGCCGCCCGCTGGCCTCTCTCGGAACGGTCAACGCCTGCCCATTCGCAGATGTTGTAGGTATCGGCCTCACATTTCTCGAACTGGTTTTCCTTCAGACGCTCGAACACGTCCTGCTCCGATGGGGACGTGTTGCCGTCTCCATCGGCGAATTCGACATCCAGGCCGGCCTGGTTGAAGAATCCCTCGTCTCTTGCCACATACAGCGGCAGGTAAAACATGGAACTTCCGGATGCAATCCGGATTTTTTGGCGTTGCCTAGACATTGCGTAACCTCAGGTGGATAAAGGATGACCGTAGTATCTAGCCAGGAACAATCTATCGGAAGTATTAGTTTCTCATATTAAATTACCGATTATTCATATTCATTTTGAAATTAGAATCCGTGGATGCCGTGGATGGATCGCGCGTAGCCTTAGAACCCACTTTCGATCGGCAATTGAAGCGTCCGACGGTGGAGGGGCACTGTTCGCAGTGCCCACCTGTAGAGCAGCGGTTCCTCTAAGAACGTCTTACGTGGACGCCTCCCGGATTGCAAGCTGTTTGGCATGTTGGTCGACGGGTAAAGGCAGCACGCTTATGTCCGGCACGTTGATGCAGGCCATCTGGCCTGCTGGCCCATATGGAATTCGCCGACGAGGGTCCCATCTAACAATCGAACGCTAAGGTTCAGCGCTCTTACCAGACTTTTCTCGTCCCGGTCCAACCTGTTAGCCATCATGTATTAGTGGCTTGCGTTCCTTGGTGAAGGGGTGAATGGATCGACGTTGGCCGGGCGGCAAGGCTAGGTAGCTTTGATCTCGCCTTGGTATCTTGTGCCTCGCGATAGCACTGCCCAGATAGTGCGAGCGAGCTTGTTTGCCATCGCGGCAACGACAACGTTAAAGGGGCGTCGCTGGAGCATCCCGTCTAGCCACTTGGTTCGTGTACCGCGAGTGATCACAGACCGCGCACCATGCATCAATAGAGTCCGCAAGGAGGTATCGCCGCGTTTGCTTAATCCGAACTGTCGAACATGACCGCCAGTCGCAGTTTGCCTCGGTACAAGGCCGAGCCACGCGGCGGACTCACGGCCGGAACGAAAGGTGGCCGCCTCACAGATGGCGGCAACGGCTGCTGTGGCGGTGAGCAGACCAATGCCTGGGATTGCCGCGATCCTTTGGCAGTCCAGATTGTCGTGAAGCGCGGCCTTGACCCGGCGTTCGAGCAATGCTATGTCTTTGTCAGTAGCCTGCACGCGGGCCCACTGCTCGCGCAGGCTATCGATTGGCATGGCAGGCACGCGATCCGCGAGCTTGGCAAGCGCCGTAGCAAACTTTGTTGAGAAAGCCTGATAGCCTTCCGGAAGTGTTTCTCCGAATTCATGGAGCAAACCACGCAGGGCGTTGGTCTGCATGATACGGAGCTTCATCAGTTGTGTGCGCAAGCGGTGCAGCGCAAGAATGGTTTGTTGCGCTTCGCTCTTGATCGCTATAAACCGTGCCTCGGGTTGCTGGACTGCCGTCCAGATGGCGCGGGCGTCGGCGGCGTCCGTCTTGTTACGCAGCGCGAATGGACGCACTGAGCGTGCGTAGATGAGCCTGACCTGACGTGATGGCGTGTCCGAGGTGCTGCAGTTGTCGCGCCCAGTGGGGTGCTCCGCCACATGCCCCAATCGCCACCAGCGAGCGTTCCCTCCTCCCAAAAAACTCGAGAAACTGTCTTCGTCTGAGTTTGATGCGCTCGATTTCGCCCGTGTACGGGTTGACCGCATGCAGTTGGAAGACTTGCTTGGCAATATCCATGCCGATTACGGTAAGCTTCGTTTCGGATCCTCCCGCAGGTGGTTGCACTCGGCGGCTCCACTTTGGCACAGCTTGGCCTACGCAGTGTACGATCTCCGGATCCCTATCCTTGCGCCAGAGATACCCTTTGCCGGGAGGAGGCGGCCATACCATCTAACAAAATGACTTCCTGAGGTGCCGCCAGCAGATGATGCCTAGTGTGTCGATTCGGCTGCCAATGCGTCACGCAAAAGCAGAGAGTAAACGCCAAGTGCCGCCTTGCGATTACCCACATTAAATTTAGTCAACTCCGCTGACACCGTCGGCACTCGACCCCTGCGCGGCTTGTCCACAGGCTTGTCCCCTCGTGCGGCGGATAAATTCCATCGGACATCGCCGGCGCCCCCGTTAGGCCAGCCCGGGTTTGAAATTGGTGCGCGTCGCCGGCGCCCGCCGCCTCGTGCTCGTCAAGCGGTGCGTCGGCGTGACTTCCGCCTGGGCACGCTCGGGCCGCCGCAGCGCCGCCCCCAGTTCTGCCCTGCGCCGCCGGCCCCTCCGCTAGTGTCTGCTGCACCGCCAGCAACGTAAGCGTCCAGCGTTCCCACCTTGAGTTGATCGAAGCGATCCTGCATCGTCCCCACGAAGGAGATCGTGGAGACCATGGATAAAGTGTCGACAGTTGCGCGGCCGCGCAGGCGCGAGTACAGCGCCGAATTCAAGATGACGGTGCTCGAACAGATCCGACAGGAGGGCGCATCGGTGGCTGGAGTGGCACTCAGCCACGGCGTGAACCCCAACATGGTGCACCGATGGATGCGCGAAGACCGTCAGCGCCAGATGCTGGCAACGCTGCAGAACGGCAGCGCGTTTGTACCGCTGCAGGTGCTGCCCTCGCCCGCAGCCGGGCAACTCGCTGATGCAGACCGATGCGAGACGCCAGCGCCGGCGACGCCTGAGGTAATCCACATCGAGATTCAACGCGCAGCCGGCACGTTGATCGTGCGCTGGCCCCTGTAGGCGGCGCAGCAATGTGCCCAACTGCTCAGGGACTGGCTGCGATGATCCGCATCGAGGCGTTGTGGCTAGCCGTCGAGCCCTTCGACATGCGTGCCGGGACCGAGCGGCTGCTGGCGCGGGTGGTGCAAGTCTTCGGCGCGGCGCACTCTCACCACGCCTACCTCTTTGCCAACGCTCGGCACACGCGCATCAAGCTGTTGGTACATGATGGCTTTAGCGTGTGGTGCGCAGCGCGCCGTCTCAACCAAGGGCGCTTCCTGTGGCCCGATACACAAGCCGGTGCCGCAGGGGCACAACTGACCCAGGCGCAGTTCGATGCTCTGGTGCTCGGTTTGCCTTGGCAGCGCCTGGAGAATCTGCGCGCAATCACGCGGTTGTAACGGCGGTCACGGTGCGTTGACAGCGCAAATCCGGATGGCGGTGCTGCCTGCGGGCTGGCACGATGCTCAGCATGCTAAACCTACGCCAACTGCAAAGCCAAGACCTTCAAGGCCTCGCGCCCGAGGCGGTCGTGGCGCTGGCACAGCAGATGCTCTCGCACATCCAGCGGCAGGAGCGCGAGATCAAGCTCAAGGACGTCAAGATCGAGAAGATCACCTTCGAGTTGGCGCGCCTCAAGGCCTGGAAGTTCGGTGCAAAAACCGAGGCGATGAGCACCGAGCAGCGCCGGCTGTTCGAGGAAACGCTGGCCGAAGACGAGGCCAGTCTGCAAGCCCAGTTGCAGCAGGCCAAGGGCGAGTCCTCCACGCCCGCCGAGTGCAACACCCCGACCAAGAGTACACCCCGGCGTCAACCACTGCCGCCGGAGCTGCGCCGAGTTGAGCACCACCACGAGCCTGAGGACACCCGCTGTCCAACACCGGACTGTGGACGGGCAATGGTACGCGTTGGCGAGGACGTCAGCGAGAAACTGGATGTCGTGCCGGCCGAGTTCTTCGTGCACCGTCACATCTATGGCAAGTGGGCCTGCCGCTGCTGCCAGCGCCTGGTGCAGGAAGCCGTCGAACCGCAGATCATTGACGGTGGCCTACCTGCAGCCGGACTGGTCGCGCACACGCTGATCAGTCGCTTCGTCGATCACCTGCCGTACTACCGGCAGGAGGCGATTAACGCTCGCTCGGGCGTGCACACGCCGCGCTCGACGCTGGCGGCTTGGTGCGGGCGCGCTGATGCGGCACTGGAACCGCTTTATGAAGCGCACAAGCGCTTCGTGCTCGCGGCACGGGTGCTGCATGCCGACGAAACGCCGGTGGCCATGCTCGACCCCGGCGCCGGCAAGACCAAGAGAGCCTACGTCTGGGCCTACGCGCGCGGTGCCTTCGATCCGCTGCCTGGCGTGATCTACGACTTCTGTACGGGGCGCGCGGCGCAGTACCCAATTACGTTCCTCGGAGGAACCAGGGAATACGGCACTGAGCGATGTTGGCAGGGAACCTTGGTGCGCGACGAATACGCGGCCTACGATAGCGTGTTGCAAGCCCACCCAGGACGCGTGGCCGCGGGATGTCTTGCTCATGCCCGACGCAAGTTCGACGAGTTGCTACGGAACCTAGGCAACAGCACGGTCGCGCCAGAGGCACTGAGTCGCATCGCGCAGATCTATCGCCTGGAGCGGGAGCTGGCCACGCTGGGCAGTGAGCGGCGGCTGGCCAGGAAGCGCAGCGATGCACAGCCACTGTGGGAGCGACTGCATGCCTGGCTGCAACTGGAACGATCTCGCGTGCCCGACGGCAGCGTCACGGCCAAGGCTTTGGATTACAGCCTCAAAAACTGGGCGACGCTGGCGCGCAACCTGCTCGATGGCGAGGTGAGCGTGGACAACAACAGCTTGGAGAACCTGATCCGTCCCTGGGCGATGGGCAGGCGCGCCTGGTTGTTCGCTGGCAGCGAAATGGCCGGCCAGCGTGCCGCGGTCGTGATGAGCCTGGTGCAATCCGCCAAGCTCCATGGACATGATCCATGGGCTTACCTCAACGATGTATTGACTCGCCTGCCTACACACCTGAACAGCCGCATCGACGAGCTGCTTCCTCACCGCTGGCGTCCTGCGCGTTGAGCGTGCGATCCCATACCGATCTCGGTGGCGCTAGTCCCGAGGCCTACGAGCTGGCCTCGGCGTCAGGCGCCCAGTATCTAATTTCCGGGAGCAGTCGATTTGGCGCATGGGGCACGCCCACAGACGGTTGCGGGCCCGACTATGCAGGCTCGCCAAAGCGCAGCAGATGGCCGTCCGGGTCGCGTATGGTGAACTCGCGTCGGCCCCAGGGCCACAAAGCGAGCTCCTTGACGATCGGCACATTCTTGCGCCGGTACTCCTCATAGAGCGTGTCCAGTCGCGGAGCGACTAAGAGGTACAGCGAACCGGAAGGCGCACCGGAGGCCTGCTCTCGCTGCGTCAGTTGCAGCCTCAGCCCCTGAGTGGACCACTCGCCCCGAAACACCCCGGCATGCGAAACTGGATCACCAAACACGAACTCCACCGTGAAGCCAAGTTGCTCGCGGTAGAACTCCACGGCGGAGGCAACGTCAGCCACCTCCAGTACTGGCTCGATTCCATAGAACAGCGGCACGCCGTCTTGGTGAATTGGCACTCGATCGTTCTCCGACGCATTGCGGTCGAGCCACTGCGAACGCGTGCTACCGTACACCAACGTTTCACGCGATTGCCGCTCTCTCGGATAGATCTGGCGGAAACAGCCTCGTCGCGCGAACCCGAGCGACTCCGCGACCCGTCGGGACGACATGTTGGCCTCATGGATCCACAGTTCGACACGGTCGAGGTCCAACTGCCGAAATCCGAAGTCCAGTGCTGCGCGCGCCGCTTCCGTCGCGTATCCCCGGGACCGGTGTACGGCATGGATGGCGTAACCGAATCCCGGGATCGTGCCGAAGCCGAGAAAACCCACGAAACCGATCGTCACCTGCGGCGCGTCCGTACGCACGGTCCACCAGCATGCACGCTGCGGGCGCAACATGGCTTCGATAGCCGCCCGCGTTTCCTCCACTGTCTGGTGCGGGAGCGTGTGCCAATACGGCATAGCTTCGGCATCGTGGAACAGCTCGAACAAGGCTGGCGCATCGTGCAGGGATAACGCATGCAACTGCAGCCTGGCAGTTTGCAGGGGTCGCACAAGCGTCTTCATTCGGCGGCGTCCAGTGGCCGTCCAGTGACCTTCCAGACGACCGGCTCAGTCGCGTGCGGCCGACGACCGGTAATGTCTGCCCGGATCGCCGTTGCCGTCCCGAGTTCGGCTACCTTAAAGGCTAGAGGTACCTTGACCCGCTGCCACCATGGCGCGATGGACGCGGCAGTACGTTTCCAACTCAGGTACACAAAACGCGCTGCAGGCTTGCCGTGAACGAAGGGACCAGCGAAATCGATATTGCCGGCCCCCTTGTCGCGCACCTGGATCACGCACTTGAATTCGAAGGAGCCGTCGCGCTTGCGCGTGCCCTCATGGACATCTTGGTCCTTGTCTTGGATACCAACGGTCACCGGTTCCTCGACCGGCGGTAGCATCTTGCACACCAGGGTCACCTGGATGTCACGGGGGAAATCGCTCATGCTAACCAATCCTTCCATGCAGACGTTCGCGGGAGCCGTATTCTGCCATGAGGCGTTGATCCGCCTGCTTACACATCTGAACAGCCGCATCGACGATGCTACTTTCGCACCACTGGCGTCCCGCGCGCTGAGCGCGACCGCTTTACTCACAGACGTCGGTCCGCTGATAAGGTGGGCCGGCGGGACGCTTACCCAGCAACTGCCAACTGAGCTTGTCGCGCTCGGCCTGCAGCCGCGCTTGCGCCATCGCGAGTTCGGTCCGTAGGTCCGCCACCGCCTGCTGGCCCTCCTGCCGCAGCGTGCTCTCCTTGTCTATTTCGTGCGGCGCGCGGCGCTCCGTGGCGCTGGCCCGTTCCTGCGCCACCGCCACCTACTCGGGGGTGCGCTCGAGGTCCGCCGAGAACTGCGTATGCATCTCGCCCAGTTGCCGCTCGAGCGCCTCGATCTGGCACCGCCTTCCTCCTGGCGCGTCTACGCGGCGGCGTGGGCCTGGCGCTCGGCCTCTAGTTCCGCCTGCGCGCCGCGCGCGCTCGCTGGGCGACCTCGAGCCCGGCCTCTACGACAGCTTTCTCCTGCTCGGCCACGACCACTGCGGCGCGCGCCAAGTCGAGGGATGGCCGGGATTAGTCATATGAGTAGCTTCACATATTCGAGAATGCCGACCATCCCTCTATCCGGGTAGCGCGGAAACTGGCTTCGGGTCTAGGAAATGCTAAGTGGTAGGGAGCAATTCGAGGAATTCGAACGCTCCCCCAACATTGGGGGATCAAAGAACGCAGACCGGCCGTACACTGCTTCCAACGTGTGCACTGCACCATGAGGCCGCTATGAGCATCTCCCTGCTGGGCTTCCTCGTCTTCGAGGCGCTCTGGTTCTTCCCGTTCCGGAAGGTTTTCCGCACGGCTCGCTTCAAGTCGGGCTACGAGTATCTAGCCCTGATACCTATTTTTGGGCCTCTGGCCTGTGTCTGGATTCTCGCATTTAGGCCTTGGCCACTGAAGTCGAGACTGGTGCGCACGCTGACGCCCTAGATGAATAAAGCCACCCGAAGGTGGCCGTATTCTGGCGAATCGGTTCTACTGCGGTCGCTTTATCTGTGGAAGCGACTCTTGGAATCCGTGGAGCAAACAGCGGACGAGCGCCGGACCGTAATTGCTATCCGGACTATCTGGGATCTTCCATTCAAAGAAACCATCCTCGGAAAAGGTTGCGTTCCCCTGATCCTCGATCAGGATCACATGGAACGGAACCAGCCGCATCATCTCATCCGTGCCTAGAACGAAGCGCGAGAATTGGTACCGCCCCACGAGGTGTCCATCCCAGTTCGCAAAGCCGAACTGAGCATAAACGCGACCGAAGCTAGTATTGAGTTCGAAACTCTCTCTCTCATCACCCGGTAACGCTGGGCCTTCCACCCCGGAGCGGGCCAAGAATCCCTCTTGGGCGAGACATTCGCCCACGAACCTCATGAACCGCCTCGCCTGCGCGCGAAGCATCTCGGCGCGCATGGCATTTTTCCTGGCGGCGTCACCCTGCTCTTTTGTGGCGTCCATGTCAGCTGCATAATGGTGAAGTGATGGCCAGTCTCCGATGTGCTGGCTGTGTCGGCAATAGCCCTTCATGGGGGAATGTAGATCCCCGGATCGAGCTGGCGTGGCGAACCAATAGGTATAAAAATCCGACAAGAGCAACCTCGGCCCACCGCAGGCCTGCTCGCTCGCCCGTTCCAGTTCGGTCAAGATTAGGTACGTAGCACCACCAACTGACGGCCGGCTGCCTCCGGCTCCGCCCGGCCTCCATCGGGCCGCAAAGCTAGATCTTGCCCCGTGTCAGTCAATTCGCCCAACATCCGATTTCGTCGCTATGCGGCTTACACGTCAGCCAGAAGTTGATCAGCGCGCCACAAAGTGCCAGTCGATGTCCGTGCCCGGCCCGCAATGATATTCACCCGGCTCGACGCAACCGGCGAGCTGGAGCTTGGTCAAGGCTTGCCGGTAGCCCAGGACCATGCGTGGGTGCATCGACCCATGTCATTCCGGCCTCGGTCGCCTCGTGCGAGGTCAAAGATGACTTCGCGACGAAGTCTTGCTGCGTATCTGCCGTGGGATGGCGCACGGGTAAAGCGTACGCTTCCAGCAGCGTCAAGAAGTCCTGGGATGGCGGAGGAAGCCTTTGCAACTGTTTCCACGTCCGCGAGGATCCTGACAGGACACTCACCTCTGCGCGCGACGGTTTGGGCTTCTCGCACTCTGATCCAGCGAGCTCAATAGCCGCCAGCCCCCGCCAGCGCTACGCCGCCGGCAGGCAGCCGGAACGATGCCACCGCGGCCTTCAGCGCGTCAGCTTGTTCCGCCAGCGCCTGCGCTGCCGATGCTGCCTCCTCCACTAGGGCGGCATTCTGCTGGGTCACCTCGTCCATCTGGTTGACGGCTAAGCCGATCTGCTCGATACCCGTACTCTGCTCGTTGGAGGCTGCGCTGATCTCAGCCATGACGTTGGTGACTCGACGCACCGCTTGCACCACCTCGGTCATGGTAGAGCCGGCTTCGTCCACCTGATGGGCGCCGTTTTCCACTTGACTTACCGTGCTGCTGATCAGTTGCACGATCTCCTTTGCGGCCGACGCCGAGCGTTGGGCCAGCGCTCGGACCTCGCCCGCCACCACCGCAAAGCCGCGGCCCTGCTCGCCCGCGCGCGCTGCTTCCACGGCGGCATTTAGCGCCAGGATGTTGGTCTGGAAGGCAATGCCTTCGATCACGCCGGTGATCTCGCCAATCTTGCTGGAGGCGAGCCGGATGTCACCCATCGTATCTACCACGCGCCGCA
The DNA here is from genome assembly GCF_058801495.1 of Cupriavidus sp. GW822-FHT03E04. Classification (NCBI taxonomy): domain Bacteria; kingdom Pseudomonadati; phylum Pseudomonadota; class Betaproteobacteria; order Burkholderiales; family Burkholderiaceae; genus Cupriavidus; species Cupriavidus sp. GW822-FHT03E04. The sequence goes on along the minus strand of NZ_JBXANI010000032.1, from coordinate 21,912 downwards.
CGGCCTGCCCGCCGCGTGCAGCAAGGTCGGAGGCCTGTGCGGCCAGTGCATTGGCTTGCCGCGCGTTGTCGGCGTTCTGCTTCACGATGGAGGTCATCTGCTCCATGCTCGATGCGGTCTGCTCCAGGGCGCTGGCCTGTTCCTCGGTCCGCTGCGACAGGTCGAGGTTGCCTGCGGCGATCTGTTGGGTGGCACTGGCAATCGCGTCGCTGCCGCCGCGCATTGTGCGGATGGTGGCGATCAGGCCACGCTGCATTTCCTGCACGCCGCGCGCTAGCGCGCCCATCTCGTCCTGGCTGGTTACGGCGATGGTCTCTATCAAGTTTCCGCGCGAGATCTCACCGAAGCTGCCCAGCATGCGTGCCATCGGCGCGGAAATGGCGCGCTGCAGGCCGATCGCGCAGCCGAGCGCTGCCGCGATGCCGATGCCAATGGCGCCCATTGCCAGCAGCAGAAAGCGCTGCGATCGCGCTGCAGCTTTGTCATACATGGCCTGGGCTTGCTCGCTCTGGTTGCGCTCAAGCGCATCCACGGCACCGGATAGCGCCACGAACAGCGGCGGGATAGTGATCATCACGGCCTTGTCGACGGCGGCGGGATCGCGGGCGCGGAGTGCGGCAACCAGCGGGTCGATGCCGTGGCGGAAGAACGTCTCGCGGTTCGTGGCGACCGTCGCCGACAGGTGCTTCTCCTCCTCGGACTTGGGCAGCGCCTGGTAGGCCTCCCATGCGGCCTCGGACTTGGCGCGATAGCCGAGCGCCTTGTCTACGATGCCGGACACATCGGCAGCATCAACGTGGAACGCCGCACGGTCCAGCGTAGTCCGCACAATAGCCGCACTCAGCTGCGACCTGGCAACGAAGACGGTGGATGCCATCTGGTTGGAGTGGATTTCCTTGATGTCTGCACTGGAGGCCTGCATGCCGACGATCCCGATCAGGCCGATGACGACCAGTAGCGCAGCCAATAGTGTCAGGGCGGCGTTGAGCCGGATGCGAATAGAGAGCTTGTGGAACATGACGAACCATCTGTACTTGGATGCTGTCGTTAACGGCGACGCCAGCGATCGACTGAAGCACTGACTGTGGAATGTGCCCGGCATCGTCCCTGCCAACGGCCAGCGATGGGCGCCGGCGCCGCGCAGTCGCCACAAAGTGCCGAATGACAGACTCCGCATACCGGTCAGCGGCGTCGGGGCGATTCGCCAACCACCACACAGTTCATACGTGGCGTATTCTCGAATGGATTCATCCAAAATCCGCCCGCCCTCTTCACGTTGCAACAGAATCCGTAAAGCGCGTCTTGGCGTGAAATCGAGGCATCCAAAGTAAGTTCGCATCGTCTCAGATGCTCAAGTTGCTGCCCCCTCGGCCCGCCTCGTGCAAACTTCGCACGGTGTGGACGCGCTCGACGGCATGCTCGCCTTGCTTGCGGCATTCCATGTCTGAACCTGAGCGGCCGGAAACTTCGAAAGACTATCCTCACTCTCGATCTCGACGCATCGATATCAACGCATCAAAATCAGCCTCAACATCAACAAAACGTTACAAAGCACTCCTTGCCCCTTCGTCATCGTCGCCCGGTTCCGCGGCGTTACTGAATCATGCGCGGCCAATCCTGCCGGGCATCAACAAGTAAGGGAGCTCACGGTGTTTACTCGCAAACTGATCGGAAGTGTGGCAATCGCCGTTCTGGCGGCAGGCATGGCTGGTGGCGCAATGGCAAACGATACCCAGTGGCAGAAGAATCACCCGCGTCGCGAGCAGGTCAACGGGCGTCTTGCCAACCAGAATGCTCGTATCCACCAAGAGGTCAAGGAAGGTGAAATGTCCCGCGGCCAGGCAGCCAAGCTGCACAGAGAAGATCACCAGATCCGCGCCGAAGAACGCACCATGGCAAGCCATGACGGAAGCCACATTACCCGTGCCGACCAGCGCGCCCTTAACCAGCAGGAAAACGCAGTGAGCAGGCAGATTGGCCGTTGATTGATCGCTAAGGATTCGCGTTCTGATATCACTGCTTGCCAGGCAGGAATCAAGAAGCAAGCCGACGACCCAGTCGTCAAGCCCGCCGCTCGGCGGGCTTTTTTTAGGTTCTGTCGCAGTACGAGACCATTTGATGTGCGACACGTGTCGCCGGCCGCCGCGCGTTAAGCGGCATGCTGAAAGGATGGCAAAGCGCTTTCTTGCCTTGTCACATTCAACAACCGAGACATTGGAGATTAAAGCCGTGACCTGCTGTACGACCAGCAGTTGCGACGACAATGGCGGCTGCGGCTACAGCGCGCGAACAGGCACTGGCCCGGGCACGGTTGGCCGCGCCGGCTCCATCTGCGGGCCGACACCGTGAACCTCCACAACCGGAATGAACGCCGCCGGTGCATTTTCGATGACGTCCATCGTGCCAGCAGCGTTTTTTCTGTTCCGCCTTGTATTGCTCAATCCAGCGGCGCAACTGGTTCGCGTTCCCCCCGGCCTTGATTGCCATGCTGGCCACCGATACCCCCGGCTGCAGGCAAGCTTCAACTAACCGCCGCTTGTTGTCGCCTTTGGCAAGGCTGCGCTTGCCGTTGGCGCCGACGTTGATCACCCGCAGCGGCAAGAAATCCAAATCGATCTGGCCCATGACTTGTGTCCACTAAAAACAGTGGATACAATCCTGCGCCGTCTAGGCTTCCGACGCTATGTCTGGCAAGTTTCGCGCTTACGATGCAGTCGTGCAGGCCGCAGCGCGTCGCCTCGCACAAGGCGCCGGTCTGCTGCTAGGCAACACCAGGATGCCGAGGCAGATGCGGACGGTTCCTGGCTGCCCAAAGAACGTGCTGATGACGATCCTGTCAGATCATGCCTGGCACGCTCAACTTTAGCCGTGGCGCGTCGTGTCTAAGCCGTTCGTTGCCCAGTCGATGTCCCGTTTCTTGGCGCTCACGCGAAAGCTACCTGTTTGGATGAAATAGCCATCTGGCACCGGGAAGCAGTGCGACCAGTGGTCGGTCCCATTTTTCCCGTTTTCAGAAGGCACTACCAGCGTCACGTGGTCATTATCGAAGAAGAACCCAACGAACTCCTGCAGCGTAAGTGGCGTCTCACGCTCGACGAGAGCCACGCCGCGTTCCTTTCGCTCCATCTTGTGGTGGCCGCGTGGAACCCCCTTGGCATCGCCGGTCGCTCGGATGCTTTTGACTGCTTCCAGCGAAATATGAGTGACGTGCCACTACTTGATTTCGAGGGCCAACTCTTCCAGACCCCGCCGCTTGAACTGGGTCCTGAAGGGCGTTTCGAAGAGGGCGAGGTAGGCGTTATACAGGTCGTCATCCGGCGCATTCGACGGGGCTCGCACTTTCATTTTTCTGCTTCCCCGTGAGGCACGATGCGTGTCGCGGCATTATGCCGGGTTACGGCGCGTGCGGCGATCCATCGGCGCCGGTGTGGGGGCGAGCCTATACAGGACGAGAGTGATTGGGATTGTCGCCGGCTAGCCGGCTTGAGGGATACCCTCAATTGCAGCTAGCAAAAGGCCCGCCGTTTAAAGGCGGGCATCTCTTTGTCATGGGGCTCTGCTTACTCAGCTTGACTGAAAGTTACCCCGGTTGTGAGGGCGTTGGCGAAGCCGTGGTTGACATCACGGTGACCGACCTCGTCGGCGCGCACTGCCACCACCACGTCACGAAGGCGGGCATTAGTCGGCAGGTTCCAGTATTCGATCGCGAAGGCTGGGGCGGAAACGTTCTCGACGCGACCAGCATCGATTTCGGTTAGGTAGAGGGTGTAGCTGATCACCGCTTGTTCTTCGAAATATCCAACCAGCCGGTGCGCGGTCCGGGCGGACGCCAGATACAGAAGGAAGTATGTCACGAAGAAGGCGGCCTGCACGAGCAAGATCACAGCTCGCTCAAACCAGCTCGGCCGGGCGAGCTGGATAAACGTCATCAGGTGCATCCGTTCGTTCTCTGCTTCCTCGAGCAGAGTGCGAATCCACCCTTCATCGGCCACCATCCAGCGCAGGCAACGCAGATGGACCAGCATGCCACCAACCATTCCAGGCACCGCCGCCACGGTTTCGAGCACGATGGCGCGGTTCCCATAGCGCTTGGCAAAAAATGTATCGGCGAAAAAGCGCAACGTCATCGTGATGGCCAAGGCGACGCAGTCGGAAAGGCCGGCGACATTGTGATGAGCATTGAGGTCTGTCGACGGGTTGATGGGGGCTTGCATGATGGGCTCCAAGTTTTGAGCGTTGCGATTGCGATCGTTCAGGAGAAGTGGGTGGCCGGTCCGCATCCCATAAACATGCATTTACGATACACCTTTTAAAGAGCAACAACAATGCGATTTGCTGCTTCGCAACATGTCATGGGCGATTACCGGTTTCGAGTGGGATGGCTCGGATTCAAAATGTATTTCATAGCGCACTATGCTCGCCAAGGCTCAAGCCTATATGGGCCTGGAGGAGAAAACGGCACTTCTGTGTGAAGCACTAAAGGCCTTGATCCGGCGTGAAGCCGCGAAACGACTCGCGAATCCTGGTGGTAGCCAGCCGGGCATCAAGGGGGCACCGCGTCGCCGGCAGGACGTCGAATGATTCTTGTCGACACGTCGGTCTGGATTGACCACATCGACGCTTCTGACCCTAGGCTGATTAGCCTACTTGCCGAGGAGCGTGTGCTGGCTCATTCATATGTGATAGGCGAGATTTCGCTCGGTAGTCTGCGTGACCCTGACGTCGTGCTTGGCGCATTGCTCGACCTGCCGTGCGCGCCAGTTGCGACGCCGTAGGAGATTTTTTATCTGGTCGAGCGTGAAGGTTTGTTCAATCGTGGAATCGAATATGTCGACACGTCGTGACGGAAAAGTGGCTATACGGCCTCACCCGGATCGGGCTCCAAGGCTGCGCCATGCGCCCATCCCGGCACATTGATGTAATAGCGCACCGCTTTGCCCACACCGTGGCTCCACAATTGCCCGCCCGTGACCATCTCCGAAAGGTCGCGTGTAGCCGTGGCCTTTGAGACGCCGGTCATCTTCATGTACTTCTCAGCGTTCAGGCCGCCCAGGAAGCCACCGTTCCCGTCGTCGAGAAGCCGCTGCAGCACCTTGCGCTGCCGATCATGAATCCCGCTGCCCTCATACTTCTCCCAAAAGCGCCTCTTCTCGATCGCCTGGTCGATGACTTGGCTTGCGGCAGAACATGCCGCCGTGCATTGGCGCGCAAACCACCGCACCCACGACGTCACGTCGGCGTCACCACGCTGAGCTTGATTGAGGGCGTCGTAGTACGCCGAGCGCGAGGTCAGTAGCTGCCGCGAAAGACTGTAGAAGCGCACCGGTTGTCGCAGATGCTGCGCCATGGCCATGTCAACAATGGCCCTCCCAATACGGCCGTTGCCGTCCTCAAACGGGTGAATGCTCTCGAACCATAGGTGCGCAATAGCGGACCGAGCGAAGCCATCGATCAGCTTGCTGCCCGACGTCAACGGAGAGGCCTGCGCTGGCGAGGACTCAGCAAACCATGCGAGGAAGCGCGTCATCTGCGCTGGCACGTCCTTTGATGGGGGTGCCTCGTAATGCACCACCTCACGGCCTGGCGGACCGCTTACGATTTGCATCGGATCGTCATGGTCGCGGTATCGGCCGACGGCGATTCGGTCGATGCCGGACGTGCCACCAGGGAATAGCGCAGATTGCCAGCGGTACAAGCGGTCCCTATCCAGGGGCAGATCAAATGCTGTTGCGGCATCGCTGATGACCCCAACCAAGCCATCGACATGGCGGTCGGTGGGCCCCGATGTCGCCAAGCCAAGCCGCCTCATCACTGACGACCGGACAACATCGAGCGACAGGCGCTCCCCTTCAATGGCGGCCGTGGCCACCACCTCATCGGATAGCGCATCCAGCGCGACCTGGCTGGTACTTCCAAGGCCAATGGCCATGGCCTTGCCCTCGACGACACCGTGCATCCGGTAGGCCTCCGCCAAGTCAGGCGCGATCATCTGCGCGTCATAAATGAAGTCAGGCCATTCTGCGCGGCGCCAGATCCAGGAAGAATTCGTGCTCATGAGCCGCATTTTGCCATATTCGGCTCACATGGTGCGCCGCTTTTTAAGATTTGCGGCTCACGTCCGACACCACTTGTTGTGTCAAGGCTGTTTTTAGATGTCAGTCGGCTGGCTAATTTGAAATGTCAGTGCGGTCGTGCTTCTTGTGGTTTGGCCGTAGCGCTGTCCGCTCCACACAGTATTACCGCCAGAATTCGCATGGCGCATTTGTCACAGCTGCGACTTGAGCAGTTCGGTTATCGCCTTCAGCCTAGAGACCATCATTGAAATCATGGCCGAGCGCGGCCTGTCGCTTGCGCTCACGACGATCATGCGCTGGATCAAGCGGTTCTCGGCTAGGCGGGCCATGGACAAACAGCATGGCTACCGTGACGTTGATCCACAGAACGTCTGGCCGGAGTGGCAAGCATCTCGTGCAGAGGCACTACGTGGCATGCGGTGATCGAGTATCACAGCCACATCTGACATGCGCATGACTGCAGCACAGTGAGCGCGACGAAGCTCTCAGCTGCCAGTAGTTACTCGTCAAAGTCCTTGAATTGCCGTGGGCCCTGGACCCAGATGTCGCCGGAACGCGGGCGATTGCGCAGTTCGGACAGCGCGCACAATTCATAGTGCCGGCGATCGATGCCCTTCTTGGTCAGCACCAATAGCTCCCGGCGCTTCTTGACGAAGGACGTCGGCGCATCGGCCGTCTCCCCCGCAGCCTAATTGCCGGGCGCCGCTCGCGCTGGCACCTCGACGGACAGTATCCTGCCGCTCTCCAAGCGCACTAGCCGATCACCGACATGGAAGTAACGGTCGTCGTGGGAAATCACCAGGATGGTTTTGCCCTGCGCACGCAGTTCGGGAAGCACCTGGTGGTAGAAGAACTGCTTGAACACGGGATCTTGGTCAGCCGCCCATTCGTCGAAGATCAGAATGGGGCGATTTTCCAGGTAGGCGGCGACCAGCGCTAGCCGCTTACGTTGCCCCTGGGACAGCTCGCGCGTGGTGAACGCGCCATTGCGCACCTGGACCTTATGCTGGAGATGGAGTTTATTGATCAGGCGATTGCCTTCGACATCGATCTCCGGCCGTCCCGTTTCCAGCAACTGGTCAAACAGGTGGAAGTCTGAGAACACCGCCGAGAACAACTGCCGGTAGCTGTCTCGGTTGCCATCGCCCACCGCCGCGCCGTCCAGCCGCAGCTCGCCCGATTCCTGTGGATACAGGCCGACGATCAGCTTGGCCAGGGTGGTCTTGCCGCTGCCGTTGCCGCCCACCAGGAACACGATTTCGCCCGGGACGAAGCTAAGGTCGATCGGACCCAGCTCGAAGAAGTCGCCGCTTTGCTCATGGTAGTAGCGGTGCTTCACGCCACGCAGTTCCACAGAGCCGAAGCTCAGCACTTCTGCGTGCGCGGCCGTGGCTTCCGGCGAGGCCATGTGCCGGCTCAACTCGTCGATCCGGGCCGAAGCGATACGCGCCAGGTTGGCCTCGGGCAGCCAATCCAACAGGCTTTGCAGCGGCGTCACCATATACACCAGCACCAGCGCGAAGCCGGTCATGACCCGGGCTCGCTCCGGCACATCGCCGACCAGTGCGAACAGGACCAGCCCGATAAATGCATAGATCAGAAAGTTTCCCCAGCCTGCCGCGGCTTCGAAGATCGCCATCCCACGCATGCGGTGGTACTTGAACGCCTCGATTGTGGTGCCGAGCATGTCGGTGGCGAAGCGGCTGCGCTTGTGGCGGTTCTGCCGTAGTTCCTTGGCGCCGTCCGTCAACGAACGAAAATAGCCGAACAGGCGGTCCTGCTCCTTCGATGCCGCTTCCAGATGGCGCGCGGCGCGGCGGTGCGCGAGCAGGTAGCCCACCGATCCCAGGACGATTACGCCGATGGCCGCCAGGAACACCTGGCTGGACAGCATGGCAAGGTAGGCGAGGCAGCCCACGACGATCACACCGTTGGTCAGAATGTTGGGAACGCTGACAAAGAACCGCGCCACGTCGGCCACGTGGTCGGCCAGGGCCGAATGGACCTTGGCCGCACCCACTTGCTCCAGCAAGCGGATGGGCGCGTCCATCACCCGCTCCGAGACGAACTGGCGCAACTCCGCCATGGCGCGCTGGCGCAGGCGTTCGAACAGGATCTTGGACCACACACCACAGACCAGCGCCCCCACCACCACCGCAGCGAATGACCACGGCAAGCTCGCGTGAGTGGCGCTGTCGGCCATCAGGGCGTTGTTGATCTGGGTAACCAGCAGGACGCCGCATACGCCGGAGACAACGCTCACGATCGACGCCGTCAGCAGCAGCAAGCGCGACCGCTTGATCAGGAAGGTAAGCACATGGACCTCGAATCGAAAGAAGACTCCTGGGAAGACGGTTCAGGACGCGGGTTGTTTACCTCCGGCACCCGGGCGGCGCATGGCGCTTGCCTTGCGCCCCTGGCGCTTCTTCCACCAGATCACCGCGCCAGTGACGCTGAGCACCGCCACTGCCAGCCCCATCGCGCACACGAGCAGCCGGAACGGCAAGCCCCACACGGCAGCCATATGCAGGCTCCCTAGCCAGGTACGGACGGTATCGCCGCTGGCCGCGCCGGCCGGCAGCCACACGCCGCGCGGCTCGCCAGTATCGACATCGAAATAGACGGTGGTATTGCCGGTATGGTCGCGAACGTCGCGGCTGCTGCGCACCGTGTAGTGAAACAGCGCCTGGCGGGCGTCGTAGTACAGCGACTGCTCGCCGAGCACGCGAAAGCCGTGGCGATCCGCCTCGCCCCGCATCAGGCTGCGCCCGGTCTGCCAGGCCTGCCGCCAGCCCAGGCCCGGCTCTGCGCGTGGCCGCACGGGGGCCACTGGCGCCGCCGGCCCCGCCTGGTGAGAAAAGCCGGCCTGCATGACCGGCTGGTAGACCTGCGGCAAGTTGAACGCCACGCTGCTCCAGGCCAGCACGAACAGCATGGCCCAGACCCACAGGCCGCTGGCGCGATGCAGATCGAACTGGATCTTGTATGCGCTGCCGTCCCAGCGCACCGCCCAGGCGGGCCGCCAGCGCGACCACCACGACCTGGCCGGGCGCTGCTGGGCGGGAGCCGCCACCAGCGGCATGCGCGCGCCGGCGGGCAAGGTCAGGAAGGCGCCGGCAAAGCAGTCAAGGGTCCACAGCAACGCGACGATGCCCAGTGCATAGGCTCCCACCGATCCCAGTGCCAGCGAATAGTGCAGCCGGTAGACAAATGGCATGAAGTTCTTCATCCCCTGGGGGATCTCTCCCCATTTGCGTGCGCCAAGAATCTCGCCCGTGTATGGATTGATGAAAACCTGGTTGTCGGGTAGTGGCAGCGGAGCCCCGAAACCTTGGTCCGGCCTCGGCTCCAGGAAGAAGGCAGTCGCAAAGTCCGGCTTCTGGCCAAGCGGCACAAGCATCACGGTTGCATCGGGATAGTGCCGCGCGACGATATCGCGCAACGCCAGCGGGTCCAGGCGGCTGGCGTCCGGCCCAGGCGATGACACGCGGAACAAGTCGGGACTGGCCAGCGCCTCCAGTTCTTCGTTCCAGGCCAGCAGCATGCCGGTAATGCCAGCGACAAACAGGAAGCCGGCCATCACCAGGCCAACGTAGCGATGGGCCAGGACCACGAGCGCGCGCGCCGGCTGCGGGCGTGGCGCGGCACCGGCGACCTGCGCCCTGCCCTTGAACCGTGCCAGTGCGCGACGCGCGGCGGCTTGCGCGTGGGAGCGTACGCGGCGAATCATGGGCGCATGGCGAGATGAGGCCAAGCCAGCCATGGCCGGGTCATGGCGACAGCACCAAGCGCTTGAGCGCCGGATCCCGCGCGATATCGGCCTCGCGGAAGGGGAACCGCAACCATTCCTGCCGGGCGTAGCGCAGCACAGCCGGATCGGCCGCGCCGCGTGCATCAAGGGCCAGCGCGGAGGCCTTGAGTCCGTGTGCCAGCAAGGTATGAGCCTCCACGCCTTGCTGGCCGAAGCGAACTACTTGCAGATAGCTGTTCCCATGGGAGTTCGGCCCCATGCCGTAGCTGCCATCGTCGTTGCAGGCCACCGTGAAGTACCCGGCTTCCTGGCATCCGCCATAGAGCGGGACCGTCCACGCGGCACTGCTGGCGAGGCGCGCGCTACCCAGCGGCGCATCCAGCGGCAAGCCCTTGCTTGCCAGCTCGCTTACCGCATCGGCCAGCGCCTGCGCCACCCTGGCGTCAGCGGCATTGGGCGTGCTCGGCGTGAGCAGCGGCGCTTGAGGCGAGAACGGGACCTGGTAGAACGCGGCGGCTGGAATCTTCTCCAGCCGGGCCCAGAAGGCATCCCAAAGGATGGCGCCACGATCTTGCGCCAACGCCCGGTCAGGCCAATGGCGCAAGACCGTGCACGCATGGCGTACGTCGACGCGGCGCGCTGCGGCGGCTGTGTCGCCGCTACCGACTTGCGCGGGCAGCAGCACTGCGTCGTTGGCGCACGCCGCATCCAGCAGCGGCGCCTTGAACTGCTCCGCCGAATACGCCCGGGAACCCAGCACGGCACCCATGACGCGCTCGCTCAGCATGCGGGCCGACGGCGCCCGCGAGCGGCTAAGCGCGCCGGCCAGCTGGTGGCCCTGGCGCCCGCGCAGCGACAGCGCCTCGCGTTCGCCGCCGAGCATGGCGGAGAAGCCCTCCAGCGGCTGCGCCGGGTTGCTTAGCCAATAGCTGTCGTTCATGTTGGCCACGTAATCCTCGCGCAGCAGGCTCGGCATGGCCGACGCCGGCATGGCGCCTGGCTGGGCGGCGGCGGGATCGGTGACCCAGTCGCAGGCGGAGCGGCTGCCGTCCAGGAACGGGGTGCGCCGATCCGCGCCGGCAAATGCCTTGCCGAGCTGGGTCGTACAGGCCTGGCGCAGCGCATCTGGCACATTGGGCACGGCGCCGATGTCCGCGTACCAGGCACGGCCATCATCCTTGCCGATGGCAGCGGTGTTGACCCATGGCATGCCGGCTTCGCGGCGCTGGATTTCGATGAACTCGTCCAGCGAGTGCGCTTGGTTCCAGGCAAAGAAATTGCGGAACAGGCGGAAATTGTCCGCGTTGATGTCGCGGATTGCCAGCGCGTGCCCCGCGTTCCAGCCGAAGGCCGGATTGTGGCTCCCCAGGTCGATCACCGGCCCGAATCGCGAGCGGTAGAGCGTGCGCGTGACCGTTCCGACCGAGCCGTCCTGGTTGCGGACCTCGACCGCGACGCGAATTGCCTGCATAGCCTCGGTCACGCCGTCGACACGGTAGCGCGTGGGATCGGCCGGATCGAGCGCCAGCTCGAACAGGCCGAAGCGCCGTGCTTCCGATACCGTGTGGCTCCAGGCCACATGATTGTTGAAGCCGATCATGATCACCGGGATGCCCAGGAATGACACGCCGGCGACGTCGAGCTTGCCCGGCACCGTCAGGTGCGCCTGGTAGAAGCGGTCCGCGCCGCCCCAGTACCAGTGCGGGTTGCCAAACAGGACGCCGCCTTCCTCGCCGGTCGCCTCCCTGCCGAACGCAAGCATATTGCTGCCCAGCCCGGCCGATGTGCCCAGGCGGGCGGCCAGCCTCGCGCGCAGGTCGGCGCCATGCGCCTGTGCTGGCGCGGGCGCGCCAGGCGTCGCGTTGACGATCTCAGGGATAAATCGGGCATAGCCGGCGGCCAGGTTCGCGGCGTACATGCGGCGATAGATGTCTTCGGGTGTGATCTCGCGCACCCAGGCCTGGCCGCGGCAATCGTGCGACGCGCGCTTGCCGCTATCGTGCGCGGTTTCGCGCAGGTAGCGGTTATAGCCCCGCGCGAAGCCGGCGATCAGCGCATTCAGCTCCGCCGGCTGCGCGCTGCGCAAGCCCTCGACGGCGCGCGCGTCGGCAAAGGCCCGGAAGAAAAAATCCAGGTCCAGGTTCTTCGGCCGGCCGAAGGTGGCGTTATTCTCGGGCCGCCCAAGCGCCCCGAAATAGTAGGCCCGCCGCCCTGCGAAGGTCACGAAGGCTTCGGCGAGCGGACACAGCGCGTCCTGCGCCTGCGCATAGCCCAGGCCCAAACCCGCACCTTGCCAGTCGCCGGCCCGGATGTGGGGAATGCCGTCCGCCGTCCTGCGCACCTGCACCTGCGCCGCTGCGGCGCCGTCCCCGCGGCCCGCGCGCGCTTGTGCTTGCAAGGACGTGCCCAGCACTCCCACCACGCCCAGCTGGATAGCCGCGAGCAGCCACAACCGATTCCACATGCCTTCACTCCCCGTAGTCGATGGACGGCTAACGTCCCTCCATGACGGAGATAGACGGATCAGGGACGATCTTGTTTAACGCGGGTGCAAGAGGCAGGGGCTGAACAAGCGCGCGGCTGCAACGTCTTTACCCTGAGCGGAGGACAACTCTGCTTCAGATCAATCGATGGATCCCTTGTCCCTCGCCAGCGCGAGGCGCGGCATGCCGTGGCTGGCGGATCCGCCAACAACCGGAGCGTGTTCCATGTCAAGTTCCAACGTCCTGCCGCTGCCCGACGCGATCGCGACGAAACGGCCAGAGCCCCTGCAACACCGCCACAACGCGCTGTCGCGCCCCTACGAACTGGGCACCAACCCCTTGCTGGAACGCCAGAAGGCACGCGAGTCCAACGCACGAAGCTATCCACGTCGCCTGCCCATCGCGCTCAAGCGCGGGCGAGGCATCTACGTGGAAGACGTGGAGGGGCGGGTTTTCATCGACTGCCTGGCCGGCGCCGGCACGCTGGCGCTGGGGCACAACCATCCACTGGTGATCGAAGCCATCCACCAGGTACTGCGCGACGAATTGCCGCTGCTCACGCTCGACCTGACCACCCCGGTCAAGGACGCGTTCGTCGAGACCTTGTTCGACATGCTGCCGCCGGCGTTCGCCGCGAATGCACGTATCCAGTTCTGCGGGCCCACCGGCGCCGACGGCATCGAGGCCGCACTCAAGCTGGCAAAGATCGCCACTGGCCGCCAGACCATACTCGGCTTCCATGGCGCCTACCATGGCATGACGCAGGGCACGCTCAACCTGATGGGCAACCTGGGGCCGAAGACCGCGCTGGGCGGGCTGGTGTCCGGGGTGCAGTTCCTGCCCTTCCCTTACACGTTCCGCAGCCCGTTTGGGCTGGATCCCCAAGCGACCACCACCGCCAGCCTGAGCTATATCGAGAACATCCTGGCCGATCCGGAATCGGGGGTGCCGTCGCCCGCCGGCATCATCACCGAAATCGTCCAGGGCGAAGGCGGCGTCATTCCGGCGCCCGATGACTGGGTGCGCGGGCTACGCGAGCTGAGCCGGCGCGCGGCGCTTCCGCTGATCATCGACGAAGTGCAGACCGGCCTTGGGCGGACCGGCAAGATGTTTGCATTCGAGCACGCGGACATCGTTCCGGATGTGCTGGTGCTGTCGAAGGCAATCGGCGGGAGCCTGCCGCTGGCGGTGGTGGTCTATCGCGGCGAACTAGACCAATGGAAACCTGGCGCGCACGCGGGCACGTTCCGCGGCAACCAGCTGGCCATGGCGGCGGGCACTGCCACACTGCGCCTGCTGCGCGCCGATCGCCTGGACGTACACGCCGAGAGCATGGGCGCGCGCCTGCGCAGCCGCCTGCGCGAACTCCAGGCCCATTACCCCTGCATCGGCGACGTGCGCGGCAAGGGGCTGATGATCGGTATCGAACTGGTGGACCACGAAGGTAAGCCGAACCGCCTGGGCCACATTCCCGCCGATGCCGCGCTGGCCGCCCGTCTGCAACAAGCCTGCCTGCGCCGGGGGCTGATCATCGAACTCGGGGGACGCCATGGCGCCGTGGTACGCCTGCTGCCGCCGCTGATCATCTCGGAATCCGAGACCGATCATGTCGCCGATATCATCAGTGCCGCCTTCGCCGACCTGCATGGCGACCACGGGACCCGCTGAATTCCTGCCTGCGTGATGAAGTTTCCGATGGAGGTCTGTAGAAATTACGCTACAATTTAATAACAATTCTCATTTAGATTTGCGGGGATTGGAGATCCCGCGCGCCCACTGGCTTCCCCTTTGGTCCCGGAGAAAGGCAAAGCGCCCGGCTGGACAGTCCGGCGCCATGCGCGACACCTCTTAACCAATCGATATATCGGGGGCAGAGCCGGATGAATGCGTTGGTCCATGAACTAGTGGCGCACTATGCCGACCTGCGCCGATACCTTACGCGCGAACTACGCGACCGCGACCATGCGGACGATATTGCCCAGTCCAGTTTCGAGCGCGTCTACGTGCAGGCGCTCGAGGCAGACTCCCGCGCCTGCCAGGGAGAATCCACCGAGGTAGGCATCCGTTCGATGCGCGCCCTGCTTTTCCGGGTCGCTCGCAACCTGTGCGTGGACGAGGCACGCCATCGCCAGGTTGTCCAATCCTGGGCGCGCGACCGCGTCGCCACGGAATCACACGCGGCCGCGCCCTCCAGCGAATTCCTGGCAGCGCAATCGCAAGTGCTCGAAAGGGTCGTGGCAACCCTGGAGGCACTGCCGCCCAGGCGGCGCGAGGTCTTCCTGCTCTCGCGCGCCTATGGCTATAGTCATGCCGAGATCGCGCAGCGCCTGGGCATCACCGAGATGGCGGTGGCCAAGCACCTGGTGCGCGCCGTGGTCGACTGCTCCAGGATTCTCCTCGAACTGCGGGCGCAGTTACTGGATCCGGCGCCGGCACCCACCCACCAGACTTTCAAGGCGTCACTGGCCGAAGAACACTGACCCCACCCGACCACGCGATGGCCTCCTCACAACAAGAAAAGCTGCTGGAACATGCGCTTGCCTTCATCATCCAGATCGATGGCGGTAGCCGCGAAACCGCTGCCCACGCACAGACCTCGCTCGATCAGTGGCGGGCGAAGTCGCCCGTGCACGAGCAAGCCGCAGTCGAGGCCGCACGCCAATGGGACATGCTGGGTGGCCTTGGCCCCCGCCTGCGCGAGCAATTCGTCGAACCTGCCCGCATTACCCGCGTCGCGCCTGACCACCGCCGCAGAAAGGTCCTGCTGTCCATCGCCAGCCTGATCGGCACGGGCGCCGTCGTTGCCCAGGGCCTGCGCTGGCACTGGCGCCAACCCGTTTACAGCGCCAGTCATGAAACCGGCACCGCGGAGCAACGCCGCGTACCACTGCCTGATGGCCCACAGCAAAGCCTGCTCACCCTCGCACCCGAAAGCCGGGTGGCCATCACCCTGTACCGCAACCGGCGTGTGGCCGACATGACGGGAGGCGTGGTTCGCTTTGAGGTGGCGCGCGACCCCGGGCGCCCGTTCCAGGTGATCACGCGGGAAGCCGTGATCGAGGTCATTGGCACCGTGTTCACTGTCAGCGACCGCGGCGGCCGCATTTCCGTCGGCGTCGAGCGCGGCCATGTCCGGGTCCGGGTTACCCCCCGGCAGGACGCAGGGGACCCGGCCACCCAGGCCATCGACCTGTGGCAGGGCCAGTCGCTGACCATCCGCAATGGCGAGGCGGAAGCCGTGCGAGCAGTGAACATTGCCTCGTTGTCATCCTGGGTCGATGGCTGGCTGATCTTCGACGGCATGCCGCTGGGCGATGCGCTCGCCACCATCAACGCCTATCGCGCACGCCCCATCCTCGCCACTGATGAGCGGGTGAAGGCCCTGCAACTGTCGGGGCGCTTCCGTACCGACGACTCCGCCGGCCTGGTCGCCGCCCTGCCGATCATCCTGCCGGTCCGGGCGGACACCAAAGCCGACGGCAGTGTGGAGCTGCGCCTGTCCCGGCGCTAGTCCTCGCGGCCTCGGGACCGACCCGGACAACGGGTTCATCGGGTGCGGCACCGCATGCCGTCCCGACGCGGGGGAATTACCTGTCCTAGTTTCCGCGAATGAAACGTCTTCATTAAGGAAGTCCAATAGCAAAGAGCATTTTTTCTATTGCGTGCTGCTGCCAAAAACATTGAACACGTCTCATTTACTAATCAGGAGTTTCCCGAGCCATGCGTTTCCGTCCCCGCCAGCGTTTGCTGGCAGCTGCCCTCACCACCGCTTTTGGCGCCGCGCCCCTCGCATGGCACGGACACGCTACCGCCCAGGCCAGCACGCCGACCGCGGCGCAAACATTCGAGGTAAGGATTGCCTCCCTGCCGCTTAGCGCGGCACTCACCGAATTCTCGCGCCAGACCGGCCTGCAGGTGTATGCCGACGCGACCCTGGTGTCCGGCATACGCGCCAACGCCGTGGCAGGCAAGCTCACGGCCGACCAGGCCCTGGGCGCGTTACTAGCAAATACGCTGCTGGAAGCCACAAAAACCAGCGCCGGCGGCTATGCGATTCGCCACGCGACCGAAGGTGCCAGCGGCGCTACCCTGCCCGCGGTCCATATCGTGGCGAGCGCGGAGGCCGAAACCGCGAACGGCCCCGTGCACGGCTATGTCGCCAAGCGCAGCGCCACCGGCACCAAGACCGACACGCCACTGATCGAGACGCCCCGCTCCATCTCCGTCATCACCCGAGAACAGATCGAGGCGCAGCAGCCCAGCACCATGCAGGAGGCACTGGGCTATACGCCCGGCATCTTTGCCCCGCCCCTGGCCGCTTCCTCGACCGATTCGACGTCGGGCTTCGCCATCCGGGGTTTCCGCACCAGCGATGGCGATGCGTTCTACCAGGACGGCATGCGCAACAAGTTCCCCGGCTGGTTCGGCTTCAGCGGCTACGAGCCGTACGGTTTCGAGCGCATCGAAGTGCTGCGCGGGCCGGCCTCGATCATGTACGGCCAGGGCCAGCCCAATGGCACCATCAACATGATCTCCAAACGCCCCACGGCGACGCCCCTGCATGAGATCGGCGTGGAATTCGGCAGCTTCGACCGCAAGCAAGTGACGGCGGACTTCGGCGGCCCGATCGATGCCGCTGGTGAATGGAGCTATCGCCTGACCGGGCTGGCGCGCGACAGCAATACGCAGATCGACTATTCCAAGAACAACCGCTACTTCCTCGCCGGCGCGCTGGCATGGCGTCCGTCGGCGCGGACCGACCTGATCTTCCGCGCCGGTTACCAGCGCAACGATGGCGAGTCGAACAACAACCTGCCCCTGGCCGGCACGCTGCTGCCTAACGTCAACGGCAAGATCGTGCGCAATCGGGCCGTCAACGACAACAACAACGCGCACTTCGAGAACAAGTATGTCGGCTGGCTGTTCGAGCACCGCACCGACAATATCTGGACCTTCCGCTCGAACCTGCGGCTGAACCAGCAGACCGGCAAGCGCCAGTACGCGCGCAGCGGTGGCTACCAGGCCGGCCAGGAACGCATCATTGACCGCAATGTCGGCAACTACTGGTCGATGGGCGGCAACTACAACCTGACGATGGACAACCAGGCCCAGGCCAACTTCCACACCGGCATTGTCGAGCACACCGTGCTGGCCGGCGTGGACTACGCCAGGCAGAGGGACGGCTGGCAGCAGGGCAGCGGCATGGCGGCGCCGCTGGACCTGTTCAACCCGGTCTACACGCCGGTGAGCTACAGCAACAAGGCTACCTACCAGCGCACCGCGAACGATCAGCAGGTCGGCCTGTACGTGCAGGACCAGATCAAGATCGACAAGCGCCTGGTGTTTTCCTTGGGCGGCCGCAAGGACTGGGCCAAGAACTGGACCGATGCCGGCACGCCGGGCACCAGCCTGGCTCACACCAGCCAGTCCGACAGCGCCTTTACCTGGCAAGCGGGCACGGCCTACCTGTTCGACAATGGCATCACGCCCTACGCGAGCTATGCCGAATCCTTCGTGCCAACGCTGGGTAACAACTACTATGGCACCCCGTTCAAGCCGGAGACCGGCCGCCAGTACGAGCTGGGTATGAAGTACCAGCCGCCAGGCAGCAATACGCTGGTCACGGCCGCGGTGTTCGACATCCGCCGCCAGAATGTCATGACCCCGGACCCGATCCAGCCGCTTAACCAGATCCAGAAGGGCGAAGTCGGATCGCGCGGGCTTGAGCTAGAAGTCAAGAGCGAAATCGCCAGGGGACTGAACCTGATCGGCAGCTACTCCTATACGCGGGCCAAGGTCGAGAGCAGCAACGATGGCGATGCCGGCAAGGACCTGGTCCAGTCACCGCGCCATACCGCATCGCTGTGGGTCGACTACGCGCTGCCTTACGCCCTGGTGGCCGGACTGAATGTCGGCGCGGGCATCCGCTATATCGGCGCGACCTGGGCCGATAGCATGAACGCCACGCGTGTGCCGGGCTACACGCTGCTGGACCTGTCGGTGCGCTATGACCTCGGCCGGGCCAGCTCCAGCCTGAAAGGCGCCCTGGCTTACCTGAATGTCAAGAACCTGACGGACAAGACCTACATGACCTGCTTCTTCGGCAACTGCCTGTACGGCCTGGAGCGCACGGTGACGGCTGGCGTCCGGTACAACTGGTAAGTTTGACGGGCGAGCCCGGACCGGATAGTGGGCCTGCCACGATCCAATCCGGGCCCGCCGCGCGCGCTTAGTCGATCCCGCGCAGGCAAGCCTTCAGTTCCGCCAGGAACGCCGGCTTCGTCAACAGCGACCGGTGGTCGCTCTGCCCGATCACGCTTTCATAGCGCACCTGCGCGATAGGCCGCCAATCGCGCACGGTTTCCCGCTTGCGCGCCAGCGTATCGTCGGCATGCCAGACATAGGCCGCGACGTCGCTCCGCAGCCAACGGTAGCGGCGCATCATGGCCGAGTGCCGGATCCCGGCCCAGGCGGCGAACTCCACCGAGCCGAGCGCGGGCCCGTCAAGCGGCAGCGGTTGCCATTTCTCACGCACATAGTCCAGCACCAGCGCTTTCTCGCCCTCCCCGATGCCGGCAAACAAGGCTCGCCAGTGCGTGGCCATCGCCGAGCGCTCGATCCACGCCCCGAGCACTGTATCGAATTGCGCGGCGTCGCGCTCCCGGCCTTCCGCGCAGGTCTCGGCCCCGACCGGATGGCAGACATCGAGCATGCCGGCAAAACGCACGTCCACCATGCCTTTGAGCTGCCGCGCCGTCTCGAATGCCAGGTCCCCGCCCGACGACCAGCCAAGGAGGGCAACCGGCTTGCCCCCTGCCATTGCCGCGATCTGGCTGGCGTATAGCGTCGCCAGATCCTCGAAGCGCCAGGTGTGCCAACGTGCGCGCGACAACGTATAGCAGCCAAAGCTGTGCACGGCGCGATCCTCACCCACCGCATCGACGATCGCGCCGTATTCGAACGCGTTCACGTGCAGGCCCGGGAAGCAGTACAGAGGTATCCCCGCGGCCTGGCCGCTGCGCCTGGCAAAGTGGATTTCGCATGGGTTGGGCGAGGCCAGCCGGCCAGCCTGCTCGTGCAGGACCGGACATTGGATGGCCTCTTCCACGGTGAGGGCGCCTTCGCCAAAGCGCCGGCAGGCCGCCGCCACCAGCCGAAGCACAGCCAGCGAATGCCCGCCAAGTTCAAAGAAGTTGTCCTGACGGCCGACGCGGTCCGGGTCCAGGCCTAGTACCTCCGCCCAGATCGCCGCCAGGGCAATTTCCGCGTCACCCCGGGGCGGCTCCCAGGCCAGCGCGTTGCCGGCCTCTGGCTCGGGCAGGGCCTTGCGGTCCAGCTTGCCGTTGGGGTTCAGCGGCAGCGCATCGAGCAGCACGACCGCTCCCGGCACCATGTAGTCCGGCAACGCCTTCGCCAGTTGCGCCCGCAGCGCGCCGGCTTCCAGCGGCGCACCCGGGCGGGCCGACACATAGGCCACCAGTTGCGCGCCGGCCGGCATCGGCCTGGCCACCACCACGGCCTCGGCCACACCCGGCTGCGCCAGCAGCTGCGCCTCGATCTCGCCCAGTTCGATGCGCAGCCCGCGGATCTTCACCTGGTGGTCCAAACGCCCCAGGTACTCCAACTGCCCGTCCTGCCGCCAGCGCACCAAGTCGCCCGTGCGGTACAGCCGCCCGCCTCCGCTGTCGAGCGGATCGGCCACGAAGCGCTCCGCGCTCAGCCCCGGCCTGTGCAGGTAGCCACGCGCCAGCCCGATGCCGCCCAGGCACAGCTCGCCCGCCACGCCCTGCAGCGCCAGGCTGAGATCCGCATCCAGCACATACGCCTGGATCCCCGCGATCGGCTGGCCGATGGCCACGTGGCCGTGCCCGTCATCGCGGCAGGTCCAGTGCGTGACGTCGATGGCCGCTTCGGTGGGGCCGTAGAGGTTGTACAGCGCAGCGTCCGGCAGCCGTGCAAAGACCTGGCCCTGCGTTTCCACCGGCAGCGCCTCGCCGCTGCAGACGATGCGCCGCAGGCTGGTGCAGGCCTCGATCCCCTCGTGCGCCATGAAGGCTTGCAGCATCGACGGCACGAAGTGGATCGTCGTCACGTCGTACTCGCGGATCAGCGCCGTCAGCGTCGCCGGGTCGCGGTGATCCCCCGGCTGCGCCACCACCAGCCGCGCGCCCTGCATCAGCGGCCAGAAGAACTCCCACACCGACACGTCGAAGCTGAACGGCGTCTTCTGCAGTACTGTGTCGGACGCCGTTAGCGAATAGGCCTCCTGCATCCAGGCCAGGCGGTTGCTCAACGAACGATGCCGGTTCGCTGCGCCTTTGGGCCGGCCGGTGGAGCCCGAGGTGTAGATCACGTAGGCCAGGTTCTCGCCGTGCAGGGCAACCTCGGGGTTGTCCTGCGATTTGCTGCCAAGGTCCAGCGCGTCGAGTTCCAGCACCGTCATCGCCGCCGTATGCGGGATCCGTTGTGCCAGGTGGCGCTGCGTGAGCAACAGCCCGATGCCGCTGTCCTCGACCATGTAGGCAAGGCGCTCGGCGGGGTAGTCCGGGTCCAGCGGCACGTAGGCGCCGCCCGCCTTCAGGATGCCCAGCAGCCCCACCACCATCTCGACCGAGCGCTCCACCGCGATGCCGACCTTGGCCTCGGGCCGCACGCCCAGCGCGATCAGCCGGTGCGCGAGCCGGTTGGCGCTGGCATTGAGTTCCGCGTAGTTCAGCTGCGCGCCGCCAAACACCAGCGCCGTGGCCTGCGGCCGCGCTGCCGCCTGCTGCTCGATCAGCCGGTGCACCGGTTGCATGTCAGGGTACTGCCGGTCATTGACGCCCCATTGCCGGAATTGCCGGCGCTCGGTGCCCTCCACCATCGGCACATCCCCGAGCGCCTGGTTCGGCCGCTCCGCCAGCGCGCCCAGCAAGGCCACGTAGTGCCAGCCAAGGCGGCACACCGTGTTCGGCTCGAACAACTCCGCCGCGTAGATCAGCCTGACCCCGACGGTGCCGTCCTTCGCTTCCGTGACATCCATAGTCAGCTCGAACTGCGCGGCACTCGCGCCAAGCTCGTAGCCCGCCACCGCGATGCCGGGCAGCCGTGCCAGCGCCTCGTCGGCATCGCGCTGGTGGTTGAACATCACCTGGAACAAGGGACCATGGCTGCGGCTGCGCCCTGGCTGCAGCGCCTCCACCAGCTGCTCGAACGGCAGGTCCTGGTGCGCCTGCGCGCCCAGGGCGCCCTCCCTGGCCTGTTGCAATACCTGCTCTAGGCGCATGCGCCCGCCAATCACATTGCGCAGCACCTGCGTGTTGACGAAGAAGCCGACCACGCCCTCGGTCTCGGCGCGATGCCGGTTGGCGATGGGCACGCCAACGCGGATATCCGCCTCGCCCGTGTAGCGGTGCAATAGGGCCTGGAAGCCGGCCAGCAGTACCATGAACAAGGTCGCGCCCTCTGCCTGCGCCCGGCGGCCCAGCGCCTGCACCAGCGACGCAGGCAGTACGAAGCCGTGCCGCGCGGCACGGTAGCTGCCATCGGCGCGGCGCGGATGGTCCGCCGGCAGCTGCAGCACCGGCTGCTCGTTGCCCAACTGCGCCGTCCAGTAAGCAAGCTG
>NZ_JBXANI010000031.1:0-95376 GCF_058801495.1 Cupriavidus sp. GW822-FHT03E04 | reverse complement strand
TTTTCGTTAGTTTTCTTTGCCGGTCAAAGAAAAGTGACCGGCAGCCCCCGCAGGGGGATGTCGTATGGCCCTTGGGTGCAAAAACCATCGCCGCTCAAAGAAGCAGCAACCAAGCAAGGGCGATGTCGTATGGCTCTTGGGTGCAAACGCCATCGCCGCTCAAAGAAACAGCGACCACCCCATCCTCACCCTCATCAATCCCTCAACCCACACTCCACCACCTCCGCCCCCACCAACGTCTTCAAAACCTGCGGATCAATACTAACCAGATACCCCCTGCGGCCCCCATTGATATAGATCCGCTCCAGCGCCAGCACACCGGCCTCAACAAAAACCGGCATCCGCTTGCGCGTCCCGAACGGCGAGGTCCCGCCCACCAGATACCCGCTATGCCGCTGCGCCACCTCCGGCTTGCAGGGCTGCACGCTCTTGTGCCCGGTTTGCCGCGCCAGGTTCTTGGTAGACACCGAACAGTCGCCATGCATCAGCACAATCAGCGGCTGCGCACGCTCGTCTTCCATCACCAGCGTCTTGATCACCGCGTGCTCGTCCACGCCGAGCTGGCGGGCGGACTCGCCGGTGCCGCCATGCTCGACGTAGTCATAGGCATGCTCGCCAAAGGCAACGCCATGCCGCTTGAGGAACTGGGTGGCCGGGGTTTCCGAAACGTGTTTGGTCTTGCTCATGATGGATGACGGATCGCAATGACCGCGCGGGCAACCTAGCCGCGCGGATGGTGGTGCTGGTGCAGCTCGCGCAGGCGCTCGCGCGCCACGTGCGTGTAGATCTGCGTGGTGGAGATATCGGCGTGCCCCAGCAGCAACTGCACCACGCGCAGGTCCGCGCCGTGGTTGAGCAGGTGGGTGGCAAAGGCATGCCGCAAGGTGTGCGGTGACAGCGGCGCGTAGATCTCGGCTTCGCGGGCGTGGCGCTTGATCAGGTGCCAGAAGGCCTGGCGCGTCATGCCGTCGCCGCGCTGGGTGACGAACAGCGCTTCGCAGGCACGCTCGCCCAACAGCGCGGGCCGGCCTTCGGCCAGGTAGCGGCGCAGCCAGTCGCCGGCTTCGGTGCCAAACGGCACCAGGCGTTCCTTGTTGCCCTTGCCGCCCACCACGCGCGCCACGCCCTCGTTCAGGCTGATCTCGATGGTCTTCATCTGTGTCAGCTCGGACACGCGCAGGCCGCTGGCATACATCAGCTCCAGCATGGTGCGGTCGCGCAGGCCAAGCGGCGTGGCGGTGTCGGGTGTCTCCAGCAGCGCCTCGACCTGGGCTTCGGTCAGGGTCTTGGGAAAGCGCGGCGGCTGCTTGGCCGGGCGCAGCAGCAGGCAGGGATCGGCCGTGATCATGTGCTCGCGCAGCGCCCACTGGAAAAAGCGCTTGAACACCGTCAGCCGCCGGTTGGCGGACGAGGCGCGGGTTTCCAGGTGGCGCGAGGCGAAGTAGCCGTTGAGGGCGCTGTCGTTCACCGCCAGCAGCGCGCAGGTGCCCGAGGCATGCAGCCAGCGCGACAGCAGCGCCAGGTCGCGCCGGTAGGCGTCGATGGTGTTCTGCGCAAGGCCGTCTTCGAGCCACAGCGCGTCGCAGAAGCGGTCGACCAGGGCCAGGTCGGCGAGCAGGGCGGGGCTGTCCTCGGTGTCTTCGGTGTCGATGACGGCGTTGCTGTCTTCCATGTCGTCGATATGGCCGCTGTCGCCGCCGTCAATCTGCGCAATGTCGTTCATGCCAGCATCACCCCTTCATGGCGCAGCAGCCAGCGTTTGATATCAAGGAAGAAGCCGTCGCCGTCATGGTTGGCAAAGCCGCCGATGCCGCTGGCGCCAACCACGCGATGGCAGGGAATCACCAGTGGGAAGAAATTCGCCCCGCACGCCTGCCCGACCGCGCGTGGCGCGCTGGCGATCTGCCGCGCCACCGCGCCATAGGTGGTGACCTTGCCACGCGGCACGTTCGAGATCGCTTGCCAGACCCGGCGCTGGAACGCGCTGCCGACCGGCGCCAGCGGGATATCGAAGCGTGCATCCGGATCGGCGTAGTAGGCCTCCAGTTGCCGCGCCAGGCGTTGCGTGACCGCGTTGGCCGGCTCGACGAGCCGCATGCTCGCGGGCAGGTACACGATCTCGCGGACGAATTCGCCGTCGGTGCGCACGCCGATCTTGCCGAAAGGGGCTGGGAGGATGGCGTCGAAGATGGAGTCCATGGCAGGGGTGGGAAGCGCGAGCCTGGATTTTAGAGCATGGCGGCGGCGCCGGGATGCGCGGTGGCGTGTGGGGCGCACCGCAGAGGGCCATGCAACCACTTGACTGGGGTTTCCCCTTCCTTGAGTTCTGGTCTGGCTTATTATTTAATTCAATCTGAATTAATTAATGCCGCAGCTAGATACACCGCCGTCGCCACTCAGCGCGCAACGTGATGCAGGCGGTACTCATAACAGCATTCGGAGACCACATGAACAGTGCCAAGGCCGGCCGCGGCGTGAATTCCGCCAGTTTGCGGCTGTACAACGAGCGCGCGCTACTGCTGGCGCTGCGGCATGCCGGGGAGGCGTCCAAGGCGGATCTCGCCCGCATCGCGCAGCTCACCAACACGGCGGTGGGCAGCATCGTGCAGACGCTCACCGAGGATGGCCTGATCCATGTGGCCGGCCGCCGCCAGGATGGGCAGCGTGGCCAGCCGGCCAGCCTGATCCGCCTGCAGCCCAAGGGCGCGTTCGGCATCGGGGTCCGGCTGGACCGTGGCAGCATCGAGTGCGTGATGGTGGACTTCGGCGGCGAGATCCTCGCCAGCCGCGCCCACCAGATGGTCCTGCCCCACCCGGAGCAAGCGCTGGCATTGGTGCGCGACGATGTGGCCGAACTGCGTGCGCTGCTTACGCCGGACGAGCGCAAGCGCCTGCTTGGCATCGGCGTGGCCCAGCCCTATAACCTCGGTGCCTGGCTGCGCGAGCTGGACTTGCAGGACGAGGCATCGCAGGCCACCTTCCGCGCCTGGGATGCCGTGGACTTTGCCGCAGCGCTGTCGGATGCCACCGGCCTGCCGGTGTTTGGCGAGAACGACGGCACCGCTGCTGCCGTGGCCGAGCTGTTCTACGGCAGCCACCACGCGCAGAGCTTCCTCTATGTCTTCGTCGGCCCGGCCATCGGCGGCGGCGTGGCGCTCAACGGAGACTGCGTGCGCGGCGTGTCGGGCAATGCCGGCGACATCGGCATGATGCCGGTGCAGCCCAGCACCCTGGCCTCCGCGCCGCGCACCGGCAAGCGGCGCGACATCCTGCTGGCGCGCGCCTCGCTCAACGCGCTGACGCGCCACCTGCGCCACCACGGCGTGACCATCGACGGCCATGCCGATCTGGAAGCGCAGGTGCGCGTCCAGCACCCGGCGGTGGCGCAGTGGCTGGACGACTGCATCGATGCGCTGGCGCCCGCCATGCAATCGGCGCTGGCGGTGCTCGACGTGCCGCTGATCATCCTTGACGCCGATATCGACGGTGGCCTGGTGCAGGCGCTGATCGAGCGCCTGCAAGGCGAGCTGGACGACGGCGCGCCCGAGGCTCGGCGAGCGCCACGCGTGGTGCGTGGCTGCTTTGGTGCCAACGCCGGCGCGGTCGGTGCCGCGTCGCTGCCGATGTTCATGAATTTCTCGCCGCGGGCCGACATGCTCAAAGGCGCATCCGCCATGATTCCGGAGGCCAACCATGCCATCGTCTGATCTGTCCGCTTCGTCTATTTCACCTATTTCGCCCATTTCGGCTGCTTCGTCCGATACGTGCGATACGTGCGATACGTCCACCAAGGCGCCGCTGCTGGCGCTGCGCAATATCTGCAAGACCTTCCCCGGCGTGCGCGCGCTGCGCAATGTCGAGCTCACGGCCTACGCCGGCGAGGTCCACGCCTTGATGGGCGAGAACGGCGCCGGCAAGTCGACGCTGATGAAGATCCTGTCCGGCGCCTACACCGCGGACCCCGGCGGCGAATGCCATATCGACGGGCAACGGGTGCAGATCGATGGGCCGCAATCCGCGCGCGACCTTGGCGTGGCGGTGATCTACCAGGAGCTCAGCCTGGCGCCCAACCTGAGCGTGGCCGAGAACATCTATCTGGGCCGTGCCCTGCAGCGGCGCGGGCTGGTGGCGCGCGGCGAGATGGTGCGCGCCTGCGCGCCCACGCTGGCCAGGCTCGGCGCGGATTTCTCGCCCGCGGCGAACGTGGCAAGCCTGTCGATCGCGCAGCGCCAGCTGGTGGAAATCGCGCGGGCCGTGCACTTCGAGGCGCGCATCCTGGTGATGGACGAGCCCACCACGCCGCTGTCCACGCACGAGACGGATCGCCTGTTCGCGCTGATCCGCCAACTGCGCGGCGAAGGCATGGCGATTCTCTATATCAGCCACCGCATGGCCGAGATTGACGAGCTGGCCGATCGCGTGACCGTGTTGCGCGACGGCTGTTTCGTTGGCACGCTGGACCGCGCGCACCTGTCGCAGGCGGCGCTGGTCAAGATGATGGTGGGGCGCGACCTGTCAGGTTTCTACACCAAGACGCACGGCCAGCCGGTCGAGCGTGAGGTGATGCTGTCCGTGCGCGACGTGGCCGATGGCCGGCGCGTCAAGGGCTGCAGCTTCGACCTGCGCGCCGGCGAGGTACTGGGGCTGGCGGGCCTGGTCGGCGCGGGCCGCACGGAGCTGGCGCGGCTGGTGTTCGGGGCCGACATGCGCACGCGCGGCGAGGTCCGGATTGCCGACCCGGCCAACCCGGCCGGCCCCGGCGGGCTGGTCACGCTGCCGGCCGGCGGCCCGCGCCAGGCCATCGATGCCGGCATTGCCTACCTGACCGAGGATCGCAAGCTGCAGGGCCTGTTCCTGGACCAGAGCGTGCACGAGAACATCAACCTGATCGTGGCCGCGCGCGACGCACTAGGCCTGGGCCGCCTGAACCGGAGCGCCGCGCGCCGCCGCACGGCCGAGGCCATCGACACGCTGGGCATCCGCGTGGCGCATGCGCAGGTCAACGTGGGCGCGCTGTCCGGCGGCAACCAGCAGAAGGTGATGCTGTCGCGGCTGCTGGAAATCCAGCCGCGCGTGCTGATCCTGGATGAGCCTACGCGTGGCGTGGACATCGGCGCCAAGTCGGAGATCTATCGGCTGATCAACGCGCTGGCCCAGAGCGGCGTGGCGATCCTGATGATCTCCAGCGAGCTGCCCGAAGTGGTGGGCCTGTGTGATCGCGTGCTGGTCATGCGCGAGGGCGCGCTGGCCGGCGAGGTGCGCCCCGCCGGCAGCGCGGCCGAAACCCAGGAACGCATCATCGCGCTGGCCACCGGCGCGGCCGCGCAGCCGGCGCCCGCATGGGCGGACGTGCCGCGCGCTGCCGCCGGCCATGCAACTAGCATCACGCTGCATTGAGGCAGGGCGCAGCCTGTGCGCCGCCCGCAAGAGACAGAACCATCGACGCCGGCCCGCAACGCTGCGCAGCCGCCGGCGCAGGAGACAACCATGCATGAATCCATCACACGTCCCGCCGCTTCCACTGGCGCTTCGTTGCCCGCGGCCACTCTCGGCCGCCTCACCACCCAGGAGCGCCTGCGCGCGCTTGGCATGCTGCCCGTGCTTGTGCTGCTGTGCATCGGCTTCTCGGTGCTGACCGAGAACTTCGCCGGCTGGCAGAACCTGTCGATCATCGCGCAGCAAGCCTCCATCAACATGGTGCTGGCCGCGGGCATGACCTTCGTGATCCTGACCGGCGGCATCGATTTGTCGGTGGGCTCCATCCTGTCGATCTCGGCGGTGGTGGCGATGCTGGTGTCGCTGATGCCGCAGCTCGGCATGCTGAGCGTGCCCGCCGCGCTCTTGTGCGGCCTGCTGTTCGGCATCGTCAACGGCGCGTTGGTCGCTTTCATGAAACTGCCGCCGTTCATCGTCACACTGGGCACGCTGACGGCGGTGCGCGGGCTGGCGCGGCTGGTCGGCAACGACAGCACGATCTACAACCCGGATATCGGCTTTGCCTTTATCGGCAACGGCGAAGTACTGGGCGTGCCCTGGCTGGTGATCATCGCCTTTGCCGTGGTGGCGGTGTCGTGGTTCGCGCTGCGCCGCACTGTGCTGGGCTTGCAGATCTACGCGGTGGGCGGCAATGCCGAGGCGGCGCGCCTGTCCGGCATCAAGGTGTGGGTCGTGCTGCTGTTCGTGTACGCGGTGTCCGGGCTGCTGGCGGGGCTGGGCGGCGTGATGTCTTCCGCGCGCCTGTACGCGGCCAACGGGCTGCAGCTTGGCCAGTCGTACGAGCTCGATGCCATCGCCGCGGTCATCCTGGGCGGCACCAGCTTCGTGGGCGGCACCGGCTCCATCGTCGGCACGCTGGTCGGGGCGCTGATCATCGCGGTGCTGTCCAACGGACTGGTGCTGCTGGGCGTGTCAGATATCTGGCAATACATCATCAAGGGGCTGGTGATCATTGGTGCGGTGGCGCTCGACAGCTATCGCCGCAAGGGCTCGGCGCGCACGTGAAGCGTGCGTGACCTGACCACCGGCTACTGGAGACACGATATGTCCAAGCAATACCTGGCGGCACTGGCGATGGCGGCAATGAGCCTGCTGTGCGCCGGCGCCGCCGCACAGAACGCGCCGGACGCCGCACCGGCGAGCGCGGCCGCGCAACGGCCGCTGAAAAAAGTCGGCGTCACGCTCGGCTCGCTCGGCAACCCGTACTTCGTCGCGCTGGCGCACGGCGCCGAAGCCGCCGCCAAGAAGATCAACCCGGATGCCAAGGTCACGGTGCTGTCCGCCGACTATGACCTCAACAAGCAGTTCTCGCATATCGATAGCTTTATCGTGTCGAAGGTGGACCTGATCCTGATCAACGCGGCCGACGCGCGCGCCATCGAGCCCGCGGTGAAGAAGGCCCGCAAGGCCGGCATCGTGGTGGTGGCGGTGGACGTGGCGGCGGCGGGTGCCGACGCCACGGTGCAGACCGACAACACGCAGGCCGGCGAGTTGGCCTGCGCCTTTCTCGCCGAGCGGCTGGGCGGGCGCGGTAACCTCATCATCCAGAATGGCCCGCCGGTGTCTGCCGTGCTGGATCGCGTGAAGGGCTGCAAGACGGTGCTGGGCAAGCACCCCGGCATCCACGTGCTCTCCGATGACCAGGATGGCAAGGGCTCACGCGAGGGCGGCCTCAATGTCATGCAGCTTTACCTGACCCGCTTCCCCAAGATCGACGCGGTCTTCACCATCAACGACCCGCAGGCTGTCGGCGCCGACCTGGCCGCGCGTCAGCTGAACCGCCGTGGCATCCTGATCGCGTCTGTCGATGGCGCGCCCGATATCGAGGCCGCGCTCAAGGCCAACACGCTGGTGCAGGCCTCGGCCAGCCAGGACCCGTGGGCCATCGCCCGCACCGCGGTGGAGATCGGCGTGGGGCTGATGCATGGCCAGGCACCCGCAAACCGCATCGTGTTGCTGCCGCCCACACTGGTCACGCGTGCCAATGTGAACGCGTACAAGGGCTGGGCCGCGCCGCGCTAGCCGGGCAGCGGTCCGCGCTCAACTTACAACCGAATCCCCTGATAGCCGATCAACCGATCAACCGACCAACCGACCAACCGACCAACCGACCAACCGACCAACCGACTGGTGAAACCATGCCAAACAATGCTGTAGGCGCAGTCCCCGAATTCGACTTCGTGCTGTTCGGCGGCACCGGCGACCTGGCCACGCGCAAGCTGCTGCCGGCGCTGTTCGATGCGCACTGCGTGGGCTCGCTGCACGCGCGCGGGCGCATCCTCGCACTCGGCAGCCAGCCGCTCGGCCAGGAAGCCTACCTGGCCATGCTCGAGTCCAAGGTGCGTCCGGCGCTGCCCGCTGCCGCCGCGGCCGAAGTCTGGCAGGCCTTTGTCGCGCGCATCCTCTACCTGCAGGTGGACGCCAACGCGCCGGAGGGTTTCGATGCACTCGCCGAGCTGGTCCGTGCCCGCGCCGCGCCGGTGGTGGTGTTCTACCTGGCCACCGGCCCGCAGTTGTTCGTGCCGATCTGCGAGCAACTGGCGCGCACCGGCCTTAACCACGCAGGCGTGCGCATCGTGCTGGAAAAGCCGCTGGGCCACGATCTGGCCTCGTCCGATGCCATCAACTCCGCGGTGGCGCAACATTTTGCCGAAGACCAGATCTACCGCATCGACCATTACCTGGGCAAGGAGTCGGTGCAGAACCTGATGGCGATGCGCTTTGGCAACGTACTGTTCGAACCGCTGTGGCGGCGCGAATGGGTGCGCGATGTGCAGATCACCATCGCCGAGGAAATCGGCGTGGAAAAGCGCGGCGCATTCTACGACGGCATCGGCGCGCTGCGCGACATGGTGCAGAACCACCTGCTGCAACTGCTGTGCATGGTGGCGATGGAGCCGCCGGCCAGCCTGTCGGAGGACGCGATCCGCGACGAGAAGCTGAAGATCCTCAAGGCGCTCAAGCCCATCGAGTTGAACGAGGTCGCCGAGAAGGTGGTGCGCGGGCAATACTGCCGTGGCGCGGCGGCCGGCGACGCCGTGCCGGGCTATGTGAACGAGCCGGCCGTCGCGCCCGATAGCCAGACCGAGACCTTCGTCGCCATCAAGGCGGAGGTTGCCAACTGGCGCTGGGCCGGCGTGCCGTTCTACCTGCGCACCGGCAAGCGCATGCAGTCGCGCGTGGCCGAGATCGTGATCCAGTTCCGCGACGTGCCGTACTCGCTGTTCCCGCGCCCGCTGGACCACGAGCCCGGCAACCGGCTGGTGATCACGCTGCAGCCGGAGGAAAGCATCCGCCTGCATTTCCTGGTCAAGCATCCCGGCGACACGCAGGCGCTGCAGCCCGCCACGCTGGACCTGCAACGCATGCTGCCGCGCGGCCAGGGCAATCGCAATGAGCGCAAGACCGGGGCTTACGAGCGGCTGCTGCTGGACGTGATCCGCGGGCGGCTCGGGCTGTTCGTGCGGCGCGACGAGCAGGCGCAGGCCTGGCGGTGGGTCGCGCCGATCCAGCAGGCCTGGGCGCAGAGCAATCTCGCGCCCAAGCTCTACACCGCCGGCACTTGGGGGCCGGCGGCGTCGAGCGCGCTGCCCTCGCGCGATGGCGCGGTGTGGCATGAAGAGCTGTGAGACGCGTTGTGAAGCCAGTCTGAAGCATGGCGACGCGCCGGCGGTTGCCGGCGCGGCGGCGAGTACAGGAGTTGATTCGATGTCCACGATGTCCCCGAAGTCCGATTTCCCAAGCACCTGGCAACGGCTTGAAGAGCATGCGCAGGTCATCCGCCATGCCCACCTGCGCGACTGGTTCGACGGCCAGCAGGGCGAAGCCCGTGGCGCCGGCTTCGTGGCCGAGGCGGCCGGCCTGACGCTCGACTACGCCAAGAACCGCGTCACCGACACCACCATGGCGCTGCTCTTCGCGCTGGCCGACGAGGCCGGCGTGAGCGCGCGGCGCGATGCCATGTACCGCGGCGAAGCGGTCAACACCACCGAGTGCCGCGCCGCGCTGCATATGGCGCTGCGCGCGTGGCCGCAGGACGGCTTTCACGCGCAGGGCGTGGCGGTGGCCGGCGACGTGGCTGCGGTGCTCTCCCAGATGGAGCGCTTTGCCGACGCGGTGCGCGGCGGCACGTGGCGCGGCTGGAATGGCCGCCGGATCACCGACGTGATCAATATCGGCATCGGCGGCTCGGACCTCGGCCCGCGCATGGTCTGCCGCGCGCTCGCGCACCTGGACACCGAAGGGCCGCGCCTGCATTTTGTCGCCAACGTGGATGGCAGCGATCTTGCCGCCGTGCTGGCGCGGCTGGACGCCGCCAGCACGCTGGTGGTGGTTTGCTCCAAGACCTTCACCACGCTGGAGACCATGGCCAACGCGCACACCGCGCGCACCTGGTTCCTGCGCCACGGCGTGCCGCACGCACAGTTGGCCAGCCACTTCGTCGCGGTCTCCACCAACCGGCAGGCGGTGGCCGCGTTCGGCATCGACCCCGCCAATATGTTCCCGTTCTGGGACTGGGTGGGTGGGCGCTTTTCGCTATGGTCCGCGGTGGGGTTGTCGATTGCGCTGGCTGTTGGCTTTGCGCGCTTTCGCCAGTTGCTCGATGGCGCCCGCGCCATGGACCGGCATTTCGCCGAGGCCGACGCGCCGCAGAACATGCCGATGATCCTCGGCCTGCTCGACGTGTGGTATCGCAGCTTCCTGGGCACCGGCAGCCGCTGCGTGGCGCCGTACTGCGAGCCGCTCGAGCTGCTGCCGGCCTTCTTGCAGCAGCTCGAGATGGAGAGCAACGGCAAGTCCGTGCAGCTCAATGGTGCCGCCGCCGCGCAAGGCACCGCGCCGGTGGTGTGGGGCACCACCGGCACCAACGGACAGCACGCCTACTTCCAGATGGTGCACCAGGGCTCGCACTGGATGCCGGTGGATTTCATCGCCGCGCTGGAGCCGGTGCACCCGATGCCGGGTCACCACGGCAAGCTGCTCGCCAACTGCTTTGCGCAAGGCGAGGCGTTGCTGCGCGGACGTACCGCGCAAGAGGTCAGGGCGCTCGGCGTGCAGGACGAAGCGCTGGTGCCGCACATGGTGTTCGAGGGCAACCGCCCCAGCAATACGCTGTTGCTGCAGCGGCTCGATCCGTATCATCTGGGCGCATTGATCGCGCTTTCGGAGCACCGCACCTTCGTGCAGGGCGTGCTGTGGAATATCAACTCGTTCGACCAGTGGGGCGTGGAGCTGGGCAAGCAACTTGCCGCGCCGATCGCCTGCGAGCTCGACGGCGGGCCGGCGCGCCCGCATGATGCTTCCACCGCCGGCCTGATCCGGCGCGCATTGGCCGCGGCATCGGCCTGGCAAGGCTGACGCGCGGCAGCGCACGCATACGGAAAACCGAGAAAGAGGATGCAATGACAACGACATCATGGCCAGCCTACGTCGTCTTTGGCGAGGCATTGACCGATATGGTCCACCAGGGCGGGCAGGACTGGCTCGGCCTGCCCGGCGGCTCGTGCTGGAACGTGGCCCGCGTGGGCGCGCGGCTGGGCGTGCCTACCGCCTTTGCTGGTGCGATCAGCGCCGACACGCTGGGCGACCAACTGGCCGAGGCCAGTGCCGAGGCTGGCCTGGACCTGCGCTTCCTGCAGCGCGTGGAGCGCTCGCCGTTGCTGGCGTTTGTCGGCGCGCAGCACCCGCCGCAGTACTTTTTCGTCGGCGACGACAGCGCCGATCTCTACTTCGACCCCGAGCGCTTGCCGCCGGGCTGGCGCCAGGCCGCGCGCACCGTGCACTTCGGCTCGCTCAGCCTCGCGCGCCAGCCGCTCGCCGCGCGCCTGTGCACGGAAGCCACGCAGGCCAGGGCCGCGGGCAAGCGCATCGCCTTCGATCCCAACTTCCGCACGCCCATGCGTGCGCCGGAGTATCAGGCCGTCTTTGCGCACATGGCTGGCCTGGCGGACTACATCAAGGTATCGGACGAAGACCTGCGCGGCCTGTACCCCGCGCTGGACGAACACGCCGCGCTCGCAGCGCTCAGGGCGCTGGCGCCGCAGGCGTGCGTGCTGCTGACGCGCGGCGCGGATGGCATGACGCTGTTGCATGGGGACGGTGCTTGTGAGCAGCCGGTTTTCGCCGTCGAGGTGGTGGATACCGTCGGCTGCGGCGACGCTGCAATGGGCGGATGGATGGCGGGATTGTTGCTGGACCCCGAGGCGACGCTGGCGCGGCAGGCGCGATGGGCTGCCGCTACCGCGGCGGTGGCGGCCACGCGTGCAGGGGCGTATTCGCCGGCGGTGGCCGAGGTGAGTGTGCTACTGCGCGAGGCGGTGGTTCTGGCCTCTTTGGCCTGATCGCGTTGGGTCGGCGTTGCCGTGCTTCCTGCCGTGTTCCCTGTCGTGCTCCCCTCTCCCGCGTGCGGGAGAGGGGCTGGGGGAGAGGGCGGGCGCTCGTTACGCCGTCGTGCTGGACAACACCACGGGCTTCGCTTCAGGTGGCTCCTAGCTAAGCCACCCCTCTCCCCGGCCCTCTCCCCCTGAGGGGAGAGGGAGAGACAGCCGTCGTCATGGCGCGCGGCTTTGGCCCGCTCGCCGGCTTCGGCTAGTGCCGCGGGCTTGCCGCCAACATCACTGCTCCAGCTTGATGTTCTGCACCTTCACCAGCGTCTTCATCTTCTCGAATTCCTTCTTGATCTCCGCCGCATGCTCCGCCGGGGTGTTGCCCGAAGGTTCCGCGCCGGCAGTGCGCAAGCGCTGCTGGAAGTCCTTGTCCTGCAGCGCCTTGACCGCGGCTTCGTTCAGCTTCTTGATGACTTCGTCAGGCGTGCCGGCCGGGGCCACCAGGCCGTACCAGGCCGGGTCGTTCGGCTCTTTCAGGCCGAGCTCGCCAAAGGTCGGCACGTTCGGCAGGGAGTCGATGCGCTTGTTCCATGCCACCACGATCGGGCGCAGCTTGCCGGCCTTGATGTAGGGCATCGAGGAGGGCAGGTTGTCGACCATGATCGGCACCTGGCCGGCCAGCACGTCGTTCAGCGCCGGGCCCGCGCCGCGGTAGGGGATATGGACCATGAAGGTCTTGGTCGAGACCTTGAACTGCTCGCCCAGCATGTGGCCGAAGGCGCAGGTGCCGGAGGTCGCGTACGAATACTTGCCCGGATTGGCCTTGAGCACAGCCAGGAACTCCTTGTAGTCCTTGGCCGGGAAGTTCGGGTTGACCGCGATGACGTTGGCCACGTTGGCCAGGTTGGTGACGGGCTTGAAGTCCTTGATCGGGTCGTACGACAGCTTGGGGTTGCAGGCCGGGTTGACCGCCATGGTGGAGACCGTGGAGATGCCGATGGTGTAGCCGTCGGGCGCGGCCTTGGCGATGGCGTCGGCGCCGATCGAGCCGCCCCCGCCGGCGCGGTTTTCCACCACCACGGGCTGGCCCAGGATGCGGCTCATCTGGTCGGCCGCGCCACGGCCCACGATGTCCGTCGTGCCGCCGGGCGCAAACGGGATGATCAGCCGGATCGGCTTGGTCGGGAAGCTTTGCGCCTGCGCCACGGAGGCTGCTGCTGCCAGGCCAAGGGCCAGGGCGATTTTGCTGGTTTGCATGAGATCGTGTCTCCCGTCAAAGGACCGGGCGGGGATATCCGCCCAAGGTAAAGAACGCCGGCGACGCTGCCGCGGTGGCGGGGCTTTGAAGCCGGCGGCGTGAGTTCTGGCGGGCGGGCCTGGAGGCCGCCCGGGGGCTAACCGCCCAGGAGCCCGCGCTTGAGATCCCGGTCGACCGGATGGTCGCCAAGGAAGATGCGCAGCACGGCCTGGTAGAAATCTTCGCCCGGGATCGGCTTGCCGCGCGGCGTGCCGTTGATGGCGACCACGGTGCCGCCATCGGGCGAAAAGTCAAAATTGATCACATCGCCCTTGCGGGCGGTGCCCATCTGCTCCATGGTCTGGCGCAACTGGAACAGGCGCTCGGACAGCCTCTGGAACTGGACCTCGCTGTGGTTTTCGCGGAGCCCTTCGTTCAGGGCCTTGATAAAGGCATCGGGTGGCACCTCGCGCAGCGGCCGGATCTGCAGGCGCTTGGGGCCGTGGGCGCCCAGCACCACGGTCGCGTTGCGCGCCTTCTCCTGCAGGTAAAGGGCGGCCACATAGCCTTTGATGATGAACATCGAGCGCAGGCCGGTGCCGTTGAGCTGCAGCTCCTTGCCGCCGACCCGGGTGGCGTCGTCGATCCGCATGCCCTCGATTTCGTTGGCGCGCGCGCGCTCCGGCGGCATGGCCAGGGCGGCGCCCACGCAGAGGGTGAGCGCCAGCAGGCTTGCGCGGCGGGCGAGCGGTTCGCACGCGAACGGGGTACGACGGGAAAACATAAAGGCTGGACGGTACGACGGAACGTGCCATAGTCCACGATTTCTGAAACAATACCAATTGGTATCTGCCCTAGGCTGCACTTGGCGTGCGCGGCGGCCATCACAATAACTAAAACCAAGCGATGTCTTCTGCTCTCTTGTTGGTGCCGGATTTCAGCCTGATCCTGATCGGCTGGCTGCTGGTGCGCTATTCCCCTTTCGACCGCGCGTTCTGGGCTGGGGTGGAGCGCCTGGTGTACTTCGTGCTCTTCCCCGCGCTGCTGTTGCAGTCCACCAACAGCGCCAAGTTCGATTTCTCCTCCACGTCGGCCATGCTCGGCCTGGCATTGTTGACCACCGCGTTCGGCATGGTTGGCGGCTATGCCGTCAAATGGGCGATGCGGCTGGCGCCGCTGGATTTCGCCTCCGGCCTGCAGACCGCATTCCGCTTCAATTCCTATATCGGGCTGGCGTTGGCCGCGCGCCTGGGCGGCAGCGAGGGCCTGGCCATGATGGCGGTGATCGTCGGCTGCACGGTGCCGCTGTGCAATGTGGCCGCGGTATGGGCGCTGGCCCGTCACGGCGAGACCCGGCTGTGGCGCGAGCTGGCGCGCAACCCGCTGATCCTCGCCACCGCAGGGGGCTTGCTGACCAACCTGGTGGGCCTGCACCCGCCCGAGGTGGTGGGCATGACGCTGGCCCGGCTGGGCTCCGCGTCCACCGCGCTGGGGCTGATGACAGTCGGCGCGGGTCTGCAGATGAGCGGGGTGACGGGGGCGGTCGGGCCGGTGGCGTGGTGGAGCGGTGTCAAGCTGGTGGCCATGCCCTGCTTTGCCTGGGCGGTGGGGCGCTTGCTGCCGCTGACCGAGCTGCAGTCGCAGATCGCGGTGCTGTTTGCCTCGCTGCCGACCGCGTCGAGCGCCTACATCCTGGCCGTGCGCATGGGCGGCAACGGCCCGATGGTGGCGGCGACGATCTCGGTCATGACCGTGGCGGCCATCGTCACCACGCCGTTCTGGCTGTCTCTCGTCAGTTAGCTCGTCAATTAGCGGGCGCCTGGGCCAGCGCCCAGTCGATATGCTCGCGCACCAGCGGGCTGGCCTCGGCCTGGCGCGCGCCGAGCGCGGCGCGGATGCGCGTGGCCAGCGCCATATCGCCGCTGGCGATGGCCGCGCGCAGGCTGTTGCCCAGCCCTACCGCCAGGTTGCGCAGCCAGCGCTCATGGCCGATGCGGCGGATCGGGCTGCCTTCCAGCCGCTGGTTGAATTCCGCCTCCGTCCAGCCGAACAGCTCGGCCATGTCGGGCGCGTCGAAGCCATTGCGCACGTCGAAGTCCGGCAGAGTGGCGCGGTGGGCGAACTTGTTCCACGGGCACGCCAGCTGGCAGTCGTCGCAGCCGTACACGCGGTTGCCCATTGGCGCGCGCAGTGCCTCCGGGATCGCGCCCTTGTGCTCGATGGTCAGGTAGGAGATGCAGCGGCGCGCGTCGATCCGGTAGGGTTCCAGGATGGCCTGGGTCGGGCAGATATCGATGCAGCGGCGGCAATTGCCGCAGTGGCCGGGTTCCGGCGCGTCGGCGGGGAAGGGCACATCGACCAGGATCTCGCCGAGGAAGAACATCGAGCCGCCATCGCGGTCGAGCAGCAGCGTGTGCTTGCCGCGCCAGCCCAGCCCGCCCTGCGCGGCCAGCGCCACCTCCATCACCGGCGCCGAGTCGGTGAAGACACGATAGCCGAACGGGCCGATGGCGGCTTCGATGCGGCTGGCGAGCTGCTGCAGGCGGTTGCGCAGCACCTTGTGATAATCGCGGCCCCGCGCGTAGAGCGAGACCATGGCAGTGGCGGGGTCGTCGAGCCGGGCAAGTTCATGGGCGCGCCAGTCGTGCGGGCCCGCGGCGGGCAGGTACGGCATGCGTGCCACGATGGCGCGCACCGTGCCGGGCACGAGTTCGGCGGGACGGGCGCGCCGCAAGCCGTGGTTCGCCATATAATCCATGTCGCCGTGGTAGCCCTGCGCCAGCCACGCCAACAATCCTGCTTCAGCCCGGCTCAGATCCACGTCGGCAATGCTGAGCGCATCGAAGCCGAGCTCCGTGCCCCAGGCCCGGATCGAGCCCACCAGCGCCTCCAGCCCGGCAGCGTCCGTGCCTGCATGCACAACGGACGACGCCGGGGGCGGCGCAAGGCCAGGCGTTGCCCCGTGGGCGGCGCTGCTGGCAGGAGGGGGCGAGGCGGTTGGCGCCTGGGCTGCTCGGTCGATCATTC
Source organism: Cupriavidus sp. GW822-FHT03E04 (assembly GCF_058801495.1). Classification (NCBI taxonomy): domain Bacteria; kingdom Pseudomonadati; phylum Pseudomonadota; class Betaproteobacteria; order Burkholderiales; family Burkholderiaceae; genus Cupriavidus; species Cupriavidus sp. GW822-FHT03E04. The sequence continues at coordinate 79,290 of NZ_JBXANI010000031.1, read as the reverse complement.
CCGAATTGTACGCAATGCCCCTGCTCCAAGAACGCACACTCGACCTGCCTGACGAAGCGGCCACCGCCCGGCTGGGCGCGGCGCTGGCCGAGGCCGTGCGCAACCTGCCGCCCCAGACCGTGCACCTGCAGCTTTCGGGTGACCTTGGCGCCGGCAAGACCACGCTGTCGCGCGCCATCCTGCGCGCGCTAGGCCACGCGGGCAAGGTGCGCAGCCCCACCTACACGCTGTGCGAGCCGTATTCGGTCACGCGCGCCGATGGCTCGCCGCTGACCGCCTACCACTTCGACCTGTACCGATTCGCCGATCCGGAGGAGTGGGCCGATGCCGGTTTTCGTGATTGTTTTGCCGAACCGGCCGTGAGCCTTGTGGAGTGGCCGGAGAAAGCCGGGCGCTTGCTTGGGGAACCGGACCTTCACTTGTTGCTCCAATCGGACATCAGCGACGCCGATGACGCGGCCGAACGCCGTATCGTTACGCTTCGTGCCTATACTCAGACTGGACTTACCCTGCTTTGCGCATGCTGATCAAGCGACTCGCCACCGACCGACCCGACGATATCCAGCTGGCCCGCCGCAAATGGCTGGCGCAGTGCCTCAAGGCCGGCGCCGGCAGCGTGGTGCTCACGCTGGCCGGGCCACAGATCGCCTTTGGCGCCGGCATCGTCGCGGTGCGGGTCTGGCCCGCCGAGGAATACACCCGCGTCACCATCGAATCCGATGAGCCGCTAGCCGCCGTCCACCAGATGATCCACGGCCCCGACCGGCTGGTGGTGGACATCGATGGCCTCGATCTCTCGCCCACCCTGCGCGAGCTGGTGGCCAAGATCACCTCCAACGATCCCTACATCCAGACCGTGCGCGTGGGCCAGAACCGGCCGCGCGTGGTGCGGCTGGTGTTCGACCTGAAGGAGAACGTCTCGCCGCAGGTGTTCACGCTGGCGCCGATTGGCAGTTACCGCAACCGCCTGGTGTTTGACCTGTACCCCGTCAATCCGCCGGATCCCTTGTGGACCCTGGTGCGCGACACCGAGGACAAGCAGCGCAGGTTTGCCGCCACGCAGCCCCCGGCCGGCGCGGACGGCGTGTCCGGCGCGCCTGCCTCCGGCGAGGAAGACGCCATTGGCGCACTGGTGCGCAAGTTCGAGGACAAGGGCGCCAACCCGGTGCCGGCCCTGCCACCGATGGCAGCCGTCAAGCCCAGGCCGCCGGCGCCTTCCTCACCAGCCGTGCCATCGGCACCTCCGCTGGCGCAGAACAACCCGCCTGCGGCCCTGCCTGCCAACAACCCGCCGGCGGACCGTTCCTTCAAGATGCGCCGCCTGCTGACCGTCGCGATCGATCCCGGCCATGGTGGCGAGGATCCCGGCGCCACCGGCGCGTCCGGCTCGCGCGAGAAGGACGTGGTGCTGCAGATCGCGCAGCGGCTGCGCGCCAAGATCGACTCCCAGCCCAATATGCGCGCCATGATGACGCGCGACGCGGACTTCTTCGTGCCGCTCAACGTGCGCGTGCAGAAGGCGCGCCGGGTGCAGGCCGACCTGTTCGTGTCCATCCACGCCGATGCCTTCCTCTCGCCGGAAGCCAAGGGCGCCTCGGTGTTCGCCTTGTCCGAGCGCGGTGCGTCCAGCACCGCCGCGCGCTGGATGGCCAACAAGGAGAACGCCTCCGACCTGATCGGCGGCGCCAATATGGGCAACAAGGATGCGCAGGTGGCGCGGGTGCTGCTGGACTTGTCCACGACCGCGCAGATCAATGACAGCTTGCAGGTGGGCAAGGCGGTGCTGGCGGAGATCGGCGGCGTCAACCGGCTGCACAAGGGCAGTGTGGAGCAGGCGGGCTTTGCGGTGCTGAAGGCACCGGATATCCCGTCGATCCTGGTCGAGACCGCTTTCATCAGCAATCCCGAGGAAGAGCGCAAGCTCAACGACGAGAGCCACCAGGAGCAACTGGCCAACGCCATCCTGCGTGGCATCAAGAACTACTTCGCGCGCAATCCGCCGCTGGCGAAGAATCCGTCGGTGTAAGAGTAAGAGGCGGCGCCTGAAAACAAAACGGCCGGTAACATCGTTGCCGGCCGTTTGCCATGCAGCGCGCTGACACTCTGACACTCAGGCGCGGGCGGTAGCCCCGTCGGGCAGCGCGTCGCGGCTGGCGTAGCGCGAGGCAATCACCGAGCACACGATCAGCTGCAACTGGTGGTAGACCATCAGCGGCAGCACCAGCAGGCCCAGCGCCGGATGGCCGGCAAACAGGATCTTGGCCATCGGGATGCCGTTGGCCAGGCTCTTCTTGGAGCCGCAGAACACCGCGGTGATCTCATCTTCCACCGAGAAGCCGAGGCGGCGCGCGGTGAAGGTGGTGGTGGCCAGGATCACCACCAGCAGCACGGCGGCGAGCGCCATCACGGCACCAATGGTTTCCCAGCTGTACTTGTGCCACAGGCCGGCGGCGGTGGCGTCGCAGAACGACGAATACACAATCAGCACGATCACGCCGCGGTCGATCTTGTTGGTGATCTGCTTCTTCTTGGCCAGCCAGCTGCCGATCAGCGGGCGGGCCAGCTGGCCGAGCGCGAACGGCAGCAGCAGTTGCAGCGCCACGCCGGTCAGCGCCTTGCCCAGCGGCATCGAGGCGCCGCTGGCGCTGATCACCAGGCCCATCAGCAGCGGCGTGACGGCCATGCCGATCAGGCCCGAGATGGTGGCATTGAAGATCGCGCCGGGCACGTTGCCGCGCGCCATCGAGGTCATCGCCACGGACGACGACACGGTGGATGGCAGCGCGCACAGGTAGAACACGCCCAGCAGCAGCTCGGCGGGCAGCATGTTGCGCAGGCCGAACATCAACGCCAGCCCGACCACCGGGAAGACGATGTAGGTGAAGCTCTGCACGAAGGCATGCAGGCGCCAGTGGCGCGCGCCGGCCACCAGCTTGTCGCGCGACAGCGCGGCGCCGTGCAGGAAGAACACCAGGGCCACGCCCAGGTTGGTGACCATGCCCAGGTGCAGCGGGCCGTCGCCGGCGCCGATTTGCGGGGCCAGCAGCGCGATGCCGATGGCGCTCAGCATGATCAGCACGAACCCGTCGATCAGGTCGTAGATTTTCTTGAAGGGTGAGAGGATGGCGGACATGACGGCAAGGTTGGATTAGGGTTTCGCCTAGCATTGGACGTCAGTGACGCCTAGAATGCAAATTCATTTATCGCATCCATTCATCTCATAGACGCATGAATTACACGTTGCGCCAGTTGCGGGTCTTCCTCGCCGTGGTCGGGCATGGCAGTTTCAGCCGTGCCGCGGACGCTGTTGGCCTGACGCAGCCCGCGGTCAGCCGGGGCGTTGCCGAGCTGGAAGAGGCACTTGGCGTGCGCTTGCTAGACCGCACCACGCGGGAGGTGGTGGTGACCGACGCGGGACAGGCCCTGGCGCCTGCCATCGAGCGCCTGCTTGGCCAGCTGGACGATACGCTGGAAGAAACGCGCCAGCTTGGCGAGCGTTATCGCGGCCGGGTTGTGATTGCCAGTGCACCCACGATTTCCGCGCGGCTGATGCCGCTGTACGTGTCGACCTGCGCGCGCCAATATCCGGATATCCGCCTCAGCGTGCGCGACAACGTGCAGGCCGACGGCCTCGAGCAGATCCGCGCGGGGGCCGTGGACTTTGGCGTATTGATTGATCCGTTGGCGCCGGAAGGCTTGACCATCGCGCCGCTGGCGACCGATCCGTTTTGCTTCGTGTGCCGGCGTGATCACCCGCTGGCCAATGCCGACTCGGTGCCGTGGTCCGCACTGGACGGCATGCCGCTGGTGCTGCTGGATTTCGCCTCGGGCAGCCGGCCCCTGATCGACCGCATTTTCGCCAGCCATGGCGTGGCGCCGAGCGTGGTGCAGGAGCTGGGGCATTCGGCCAGCGTGTTTGGCATGGTCGAGGCCGGCATCGGCGCTTCGGTCCTGCCCTCGTTCTCGCTGCCGTTGCCGGCGGCGTCTCCTCTGGTCTGGCGGCCGCTCACGCCGCGCGAGGAGCGGCGCATCGTCATGGTCTGCCGGGAGGACCGCTCCTTGTCGCCTTCGGCCGCCGCCGTGTGGCAGATGGTACAGAGCCTGCCATTGCCGGCCGAGCCGGCCATGGCGCAATGACGGGCACCCGCCTGGCTTGGCTGCTTAGCCGCTTAGCCGCTTAGCCGCTTAGCTGCTTAGCTCCTTAACGGCTTAACTGCTTAACTGCGCGTTGCCGTGACCATCACCGCTTCCAGCGCAAAGCTGCCGTCGGCCTTGACGAGGTAGTGGTCGCGTACTTCCGCCGGCGCCAGTTGCCACAGGTGCTGGATGGCGGCTACCGCCACGGGCGGCGTGCGCATGCGCTGCACCCAGGTGGCGAACTCCAGCTCGATGCGCCAGGCCGGCGAGACGCTGGCCGTGAAGCCCGCAGCCTCCAGCATCGCTTTCCACTCGGTACCGGTGTAGTCGCGGATATGCGACGGGTCGCGCAGCAACTCCACCGATTGCAGCCAGGTATCGGGCAGCGGGTCGTCCGAGCCGGCGATATCGATCAGCACGACCTTGCCGCCCGGCTTGAGCACCCGGTACATCTCCGCCAGCGCCGCCGGCACATTGCGCCAGTGGTGAGCGCTCATGCGCGAGATCACCGCGTCGAAGCTGGCATCGTCAAAGGGCAGCGATTCCGCGGCGCCCTGGCGGGTGCGGATGTTCGCCAGCCCCTTGTCGCGCGCTGCGCCTTCCACAACCGCCAGCATTTCCGCCGACAGATCGTAAGCCGTCACTTGCGCTGCAACCCCCGCTGCGGCAAAGCTGGCGTGGCCCGCGCCGCAACCCAGGTCGAGCACCTGCGCCGCCGGCAGCGCCGCCAGTTCCTGTGCAAGCTGCTGCAGGTCCGCGCCCTGGGCGTGGACCGCGCTGGTGAGGTAGGCGCTGGCGGTGGCGCCGAACTGGGCGGCAACGAGTTCTTGTTGTTGCATGTGGCTCTCCTGGCGGCAATGGCCGCTAGTGGGTTCTGGTGACCGGGGACCGGGGGATTGGTGACGGGGGCTTGCCCGCGTAACGGGTTCGACGTACTGTAGCAGCCTGTTTTCCCGGTACAAGTCAGGGTTTTATCCTGGTATAAAACGCACCAGCTTTTTAGTTTTTAAGTTTTTGAGCTTTTGCCTGGCTATCTGCATTGCCCGCTCAGCCCTCCATGACAGAATACGCGCCCCCCGATCCCGCCAAGCAACACGAACTCACGCGCGAAGCTGTGCTGGGCCGCTTCCTGCGGGCGCACCGCGAGCGCCTTGCCCCGGCCGAAGTTGGCCTGGCCCCCGGCCGGCGGCGGCGCACGCCCGGCTTGCGCCGCGAGGAGCTGGCGCAGCTCGCCGGCCTGAGCGCCACCTGGGTGACGTGGCTGGAGCAGGGCAGGCCGGTGGCGCTATCGGCCCGCGCGCTGGCCAGCCTGGCCGGCGCACTGCGGCTGTCGCGCGCGGAACGGGCCTACCTGTTCGAGCTGGCGGGCCGGCGCGACCCTATGCAGGCGCAGGACGAACACGCGCCAGCAGCTGTCCTCGCGAGCGTGGAGGCCATCAACGGCCCGGCCTACCTGCTGGACCGGCAATGGAGCGCGCTAGCTTGGAATGCCGCCGCCGCCGACCTGTTCGTGGGCTGGCTCGATCCCGCCAGCGAAGACCGCAACCTGCTGCGCAGCATGTTTTTATCGCCGGGTTTGCAGGCATTGGTGGAGGACTGGCCGCACCGGGCGGCGCGGCTGGTGTCGGAGTTTCGCGCGCACAGCATCCGCCATGCCGACGATCCGCCGATGCGCGCGCTGGTGGAGGGCCTCATTGCCCAGAGCCCGGTGTTCCGGGTCGACTGGCTGTCGCAGGATGTGGAAGAGCGGCAGGGCGGGCGCCGCGGCTTTCGGCATCCAGTGCGCGGGCTGTTGCATTTCGAGCAGCTCACGCTGGTGCCGGCTGCCGCGCCTGGCCTGACGCTGGTGATGCTGATGCCGGCGTGAAGGGCGGCCGGCAAAGGCCGGGACGGCGTTACTTCGGCTGCATGCGGATGGCGCCGTCGAGCCGGATCACTTCGCCGTTGAGCATGGGGTTGGTGATGATGGACCCCACCAGCTTCGCATACTCGGCCGGGCGGCCCAGGCGCGACGGGAACGGCACCATTTTGCCGAGCGCGTCCTGCACTTCCTGCGGCATGCCCAGCAGCATCGGCGTCTCGAACAGCCCCGGGGCAATCGTCATGCAGCGCACGCCGTCGCGCGACAGGTCGCGCGCGATGGCCAGCGTCATGGCGACCACGCCACCCTTGGAGGCTGCGTAGGCGGCCTGCCCGATCTGGCCGTCGAAGGCCGCCACCGATGCCGTATTGATGATCACGCCACGCTCGCCTTCCGCGTCGGGCGTGTTCTGCACCATGGCCGCGGCAGCCAGCCGGATCATGTTGAAGGTGCCGATCAGGTTGACGCGGATGGTCTTGTCGAAGGCGTCAAGCGGGTGCGGGCCGTTCTTGCCCACCGTCTTGTTGGCGGTGGCAATGCCGGCGCAATTGACCAGCCCGGCCAGGCGGCCCAGCGCGGTGGCTGCCGCCACGGTGGCTTGCCCGTCGGCCTCGCTGCTAACGTCGCAGCGCACGAACTTCCCGCCCAGCTCGGCGGCCAGCGCGGTGCCGGCGGCTTCGTTAAGATCGGCGATCACCACCTTGGCGCCCGCGGCGGCCAGCATGCGGGCGCTACCCTCGCCGAGCCCGGAGGCGCCGCCGGTGACGATAAATACGTTGTCGCGGATTTCCATCGTTGTCTTCCTCGCTTGGATGTGTGGTCTTATGGTTTTCTGGCGCTGCAGATACGGCATGTTGGCATAACGTTTACGTAAACGTCAATTCGGCGATGCTATCTCCGCGGATGGCGGCGGCAATAAAAAAGGCGACCCGAGGGTCGCCTTTTTTACCTGCAGCGCTGAATGCGCGGCTTACTTCAGTGCTTCGAACACACGCGAAGTGATATCTTCCACGCTGCCAACGCCCGCGATCTTGCGGTACTGCGGCGGTGCCACCTTGGCGGCGGCGTCGCCATTGGCGGCCCACTTGGAGTAGTAATCCACCAGCGGACGGGTTTGCTGGGAGTAGACGTCGAGGCGCTTCTTGACGGTCTCTTCCTTGTCGTCGTCGCGCTGGATCAGCGCTTCGCCGGTGATGTCGTCCACGCCTTCCACCTTGGGTGGGTTGTACTTGACGTGGTAGGTGCGGCCCGATGCCACGTGCACGCGGCGCCCGCTCATGCGCTCGATGATGGCATCGAAGGGCACGTCGATTTCCAGCACGTAGTCGATCGCCACGCCCGCTTCCTTCATGGCCTCGGCCTGCGGAATGGTGCGCGGGAAGCCATCGAACAGATAGCCGTCCTTGCAATCGGCCGCCTGCAGGCGGTCCTTGACCAGGCCGATGATGATGTCGTCCGACACCAGGCCACCTGCGTCCATCACCTTCTTGGCGGCCACGCCTAGCGGCGTGCCAGCCTTCACCGCGGCGCGCAGCATGTCGCCAGTGGAGATTTGGGGGATGCCGAACTTCTCGCAGATGAACTGGGCTTGCGTGCCTTTGCCGGCGCCAGGCGCGCCCAACAGGATCAAACGCATTACGGGTCCTCAGAGTTTTGAATCTTGTATGGCAGGGGGAATGGAAGGAGGGTAACGCCGAAACTTGACGCGAGGCTTACCAACGCCGTCGGGACGGCGCGCCTCAGGTCGGAGTCTGGTCTGTTGACGACCGGCATGCTGACGCCTCTGCCGCTGGCGGCGGGCGGGTACCGATCGGGCTCACTTTTCATCTCCCCACCGAGCCTTGGCCGGACGCCCGGGCGCCCGACGGCTCTGTATCGTCAAGCATTATGCCATGAGGCGGCGCGAAATCGGCTTGCCGCTGCGGTGACATCTGTCATGACTTATGTCGTAAGTCATGCGATGACCGCCGCAGCCGGCGGCCATCGCCAAGTGCGCTCAGGGGCCTTCCTGCGCCATGGCCTGCGCCCAAAGCGCACGCACGCGGTCCAGGTCGGCCTGCGTGTCAACGCCCGGCGCGGGCACAGCCGCTGTTTCCAGCACGCCGATGCGCTCGCCATGCCACATCGCACGCAGCTGCTCCAGGGCTTCCGTCTGCTCCACCGGCGACAGCGCCAGCGTGGGAAAGCGCCGCAGGAATCCGGCGCGGTAGGCGTACAGGCCGATATGGCGCAATACCGGCATGGCCGGTAATGCCACCTGGGCGGTGGCTGCCGCCGCGGCCGGCACGCCGGCCCAGGCGTCGCGGGCCCAGGGGATCGGCGCGCGGGAGAAATACAGCGCGCGGCCGGCGGCATCGCACACCACTTTCACCACATTGGGGTTGAACACCTCGGCAATCTCGCTGATCGGATGCGCGGCGGTGGCGATGGCGCAATCGGCATGGTGCGCCAGGTGCAGCGCCACCTCGTCGATCAGGCTGGGCTCGATCAGCGGCTCATCGCCCTGCACATTGACCACGATGGCGTCGTCCGGCAGGCCTAGCCATGTTGCCACTTCGGCCAGGCGGTCGGTGCCCGAGGGGTGGTCGGCACGCGTGATCACGGCTTCGATGCCATGCGCCGCGCAGGCTGCCGCCACTTCGGGCGCGTCGGTGGCGACCACCGTGCGCTGCGCCGACGAGGCATGGGCGCGCTCGGCCACGCGCACGATCATGGGCTTGCCGCCGATATCGGCCAGCGGCTTGTTGGGCAGTCGGGTGGAGGCCAGGCGCGCCGGGATGACGACGGTAAAAGCGGGCAGCGACATGGTGCGAGCCGCTTATTCCGGCGAGACCAGCCGGCCCGGCACGGTCTGGCGTGCCTCATCGGCCAGCATGATGGGAATGCCGTCGCGGATCGGATAGGCCAGTTTGTCGACCTGGCAGATCAGTTCCTGGGCGGCGCGGTCATGTTCCAGCTTGCTCTTGCACAGCGGGCAGACCAGGATTTCAAGCAGCCGGTTGTCCATCTTGCGTTTCCTTGGTGTGGCCGGCGGCGGTCGCGGCGCCCGGCGCTGTGGGAGCGGCCTGGGCATGCGCGGCGACGGCGCGGCGAATTTTTTCGATCAGGCCCGCGTCGATCACGGGCGTGGTGGGGACGACCCAGATCCGCGGGTCCAGCGGGTCACTGAGGCGCTCGCATTTTACGGCATCCTTCTCGGTGATCAGGATCGCATCGGCCGCCTGCGCGACAGGATCGCCGGCGAACGGGTCTTCGGCGAAGTCGTAGTGGTCCGGCAGGGGCATGGTGTCCGGCGCGAGGCCGGCTGCGCGCAGGCTGGCAAAGAAGCGCTCGGGGTTGCCGATGCCGGCCGCGGCCAACACGCGCTGCCCGGCAAACGCCGACAGCGGCTTGGCCATGGTCGGGTCGGCCAGCTGCCAGGCATCGTCCAGCACCAGGCGCATGCCATAGACATCCGGCTGGCTCGGGCTGGGGCGGAAGTCCGGGTCGTTGATCAGGGTGGCGTCGCGACGGCGCGAGAGCGATTCGCGCAGCGGGCCGGCCGGCAGCAGCAAGCCGTTGCCGCCCATGCGCGAATCGAACATCACGATCTCGAAGTCGCGTTGCAGCTTGTAGTGCTGCAGGCCATCGTCGAGCAGCAGCACGTTGACGCCGGGATGCGAGACCAGCATGGTCTGCGCGCACAGCGCCCGGTCGGGGAAGACCCAGACCGGCACGTCGGTGGCGCGCGCAATCAAGAGCGGCTCGTCGCCCACGTCCTTGGCCTGCGAGGTGGGCTTGACCCGGCGCGGATGCTTGAGCTTGACGCCGTAGCCGCGCGAGACCACGCCCGGGCGCAGGCCGGCCTCGGCCAGTGCATGGGCCAGCGCGATCACCGCGGGGGTCTTGCCGGTGCCGCCCACGGTCACGTTGCCGACCACCACCACCGGCATCGGCAGGCGCGTCGAGCTGTACCAGCCGCGCCGGTATGCCAGGCGCCGCCAGCCGCTGACCAGGCCGAACACCCACGACAGCGGCAGCATCAGCCAGGCGAACCAGCCGCGGCGTTGCCACTGGGCGGTCACGAAGTCGGCAAGTGTGTTGCGGGGAGCGGGCATGGGCGTGGTAAGCAGGGCTGGGCGGTAATGCTGCGTTGAAAAGAGCAGGCGTGGGGCCGGGGACGGTAGCACGGCGCGCCGGCACGATGGCCTCATCGCGTCATCGCGAGGCCGCGCAAGCGAGCTACCCAGTCATTATGGGCACCTTGCGGCGCCCGCCGCAAGGTGCGGCTCGCAGCGGGGGATTGCATCCCCGCGCCGGGCCGCTCAGCGCGCCTGCGAGCTCTGCGTGGCGAAGGTCAGGCGGGGCAGCCCGGCCAGGCGGGCGGCTTCCATGACGTTGATCACGGACTGATGCGTGGCCTGCGCATCCGCATTGACGATCAGCACGGGCGGCTGGCCATCGGCCGGGCCGGCTACCTCGCGCAGGCGCTGGGCCAGGCTGGTCACGTCCTGCTGGTCCATGACCTGCTTGTTGATCGAATAGACACCCTTGGCGGATACGGATACCACGATCTCGCCGGGGCGCTGCTGCGCCTTTTCGGCGTCGGCGGTCGGCAGCTGGATCTGCAGCTCGGTATAGCGCGAGTACGTGGTCGTGATCATCAGGAAGATCAGGATCACGAGCAGGACGTCGATCAACGGGATGAGGTTGATCTCCGGTTCTTCACGCCGCTGGCGGGATCGGAAGTGCATGGCGTATCAGGCGCGGCGCTGCGGCAGGATGGCATCCAGGAAGGCGGTGGCGCGGAATTCCAGCTCAGCCACGTAATCGTCCACGCGCCGGCGGAAGTAGCGCCAGAAGATCAGTGCCGGAATCGCGATGATCAGGCCGAAGGCGGTGTTATAGAGCGCCACCGAGATGCCATGTGCCAGCTGCTCGGGGCTGGCGCCGGCGCCACCCTGGCTGCCGAAGATCTCGATCATGCCGATCACGGTGCCCAGGAGGCCCATCAGCGGTGCGACCGAGGCGATCGTGCCTAGTGCGTTCAGGTAGCGCTCCAGCTCGTGCGCCACGGCGCGCCCGGCTTCCTCGACCACTTCCTTGGCGGCATCGCGCGACGTCTGGGGCTGCAACACCACATGGCGCAGGCCAGCGGCCAGCACGCGGCCCAGCGGGGAGTTCTGCTCCAGCGTGTTGACCACCTCCGGCGTGGCGCGGCGCTGGTGCGCCACCGACAGAGCTTCGTCATACAGCTTGGGCGGCAGCACCTTGCTGCGCTTCAGGCTGAGGAAACGCTCGACGATCAGCGCCAGGGCGATGACCGAGGCGAGCAACAAGGGCCAGATCGGCCAGCCGGCAGCTTGAATGATGGAAAACACGTGGAACCCCGAGTCAACGGCTTGTGTGCTCATGCCAGACGCCGCGGCCGTGCGCGCGCTGGCTATGTTCGAAAATGTTCGAAAAAATCAGGCGCCACTCTAACCCGCAGCACCGGGCGGGGCAAGACGCAGCATCGCGGTGTGTCTGCCGCGCATCGTGCGCGCAAGGCGCTGGAGGCGGCGACTGGCGGGATGTCCACATGGAACAGGGACAGTGCTGTGGATGAATTGTGGACAGAGGGCTGACAAGGCGGTCAAGTCACTGATTGATAAGGAAAAATTGTGTGCCGCTTAAAAAACGGGCAAACGGCGGGTGACGAGGACATCCTCCGCGCGCGCGCGAACCGCGCAAAACCGGAGTCCGCTCTATCCACATTAAAACAGGACAGTGCTGTGGACCGTTTGTGGACAGACGCCTGAAAAGAATGCTAAGTCATTGATTGGAAAGGTGAGTATACATAGTGCCTAAATAATGTGCAGGGCACGCCAGATGGGCTTCGCGGGGGCCTCCAACGCCCCGTGAATGAAAAAATCCCGCCATGTCTCCCCCTTTCCACATTCCGCCGGGACAGTCTTGTGGACGGGTTGTGGAAAACTATCTGAGAAGCTACTTAAGTCATTGATTGAAAAGCGCTTCATACGTGCTGATTAAAAAATGGGCAACAGCCATTTGTACGGTGTTTTCCAGTCTCCGTGCTCATGCTCAGGACATGGCCATGCCATGTCGCGACAAGGAGGCCTTGCGATCTCTTTTGGCTGCCGGATGGGCGTTTCCGGCGGGCAGGAAATAGTTCTCCACAGGCAGCGCGTTCTACCCAAGGTTGTCCAGAGTTCCTGTGGATAACTTTGTGAACAAGCCGGGGGTGCGGTCGGTAAGTGTTTGACGCATAAGGGGTTTGCTTACATTGCCTAAAAAATAAGACAGCCGAAAGCGCATAAGAATCAAAGGCTTGTGTCAAGTCATGGGGCTTTGCGGGGTTATTGCCTCCCCCACCCCAAGAGACTTGACAGACCAGTTATGCTGTGGACATGTCAATTCCACGCCGCTTGCCCGGCCGTGCGCCATGTCAGAACCGCTGAACTTTTCGCGTGAAACCCAGCCTATGGCCCCTCCCGGGGCGCGTGAGGCGATTCCCGTCGGAGAGCTGAACCACGCGATCGCCCAGGTACTGGAACGTAGTTTCCCGCTGACCTGGGTCCGGGGCGAAATCTCAAATTTCACACGCGCCGCCAGCGGCCACTGGTATTTCTCGCTCAAGGATGCGCGCGCCCAGATCCGCTGCGTGATGTTCCGCGGGCGCAACCAGCATGTCGACTTCACGCCGCGCGAGGGTGAGGCGGTCGAGGTGCGGGCGCTCGTATCCATGTACGAGGCGCGCGGCGAGTTGCAGCTCGGCGTGGAGGGCATGCGCCGCGCCGGCCTTGGCAATCTGTACGAGGCATTCCTGCGCCTGAAGGAAAAGCTCTCGCAGGCCGGGCTGTTCGCGCCCGAGCGCAAGCGGCCGCTGCCAGTCCACGCCCGCACCATTGGCGTGATCACCTCGCTGCAGGCGGCGGCCCTGCGCGACGTGATCAGCACGCTGCGCCGGCGCGCCCCGCATGTGCCCGTCGTGGTTTACCCGGTGCCGGTACAGGGCGCCGGCGCTGCGGCGAAGATCGCCGCCATGATCGACACCGCCAGCGAGCGCAACGAATGCGATGTGTTGATCCTGTGCCGCGGCGGCGGCAGCATCGAGGACCTGTGGTCGTTCAATGAGGAGAGCGTGGCGCAGGCCATTGCGCGCTGCGCCGTGCCGGTGGTCTCCGGCGTGGGCCACGAGACCGATTTCACCATCGCCGACTTCGTCGCCGACGTGCGCGCGCCCACGCCCACCGGCGCCGCCGAGCTGGTCAGCCCGGACCGCAGCCATATGCTGATGCAAGCCAGCCGCGCGCGCGACGCGCTGGCCCAGTGCATGCAGCGCCAGCTCGACCGGCGCGCCCAGAACCTCGACTGGCTGGCCCGCCGCCTGCGCAGCCCGCAAGCGCAGCTGCAGGAGCGCCGCCTGCAGGTCGACAACCTCATGCGTCACCTGCGCTCCGCGCTGCGCGATACCGTGGCCGCCCAGCGGCACCGCCAGCAGGTGCTGGCCATGCGCTGGGCGGCTGGCCGGCCCGACCTGGCCCAGGCCCAGGCCGAGTTGCGCCGCACCGCGCTGCGCCTGCGCGACGCCACGCAGCGCCAGGTTGAGCGCGCCGGCCAGCGCTGGCAGCGTGCCGCCGGCACGCTCGAGGTGCTGGCGCCGCAGCGCACCCTGGAGCGCGGCTATGCCGTGCTGCTGGACCAGCGCGGACGCGCCTTGCGCTCACCGTCGGAGCTGCGCGCGGGCACCGTGATCGAAGTCCACCTGGCCGAAGGCGTGGCCGATGCCAGCCTCGCCAGCGTTCAGCCCCGGCTGGTGGAACGCTAAGCCCGGCGCGCGTCGGCGGACCGCCGACAGCGCTTGCATATCGATCAAACTAATATGATCGAAGGGGCTTTGTTTGCCGCGTTTGCGCGGGTATGGCAAGTCCCCTACAATCGACAATTCCTGATCTTCAACCCCACAGAAAGAGACAGAACAATGGAACATACTCTCCCCCCGCTGCCTTACGCTCATGATGCGCTCGCTCCGCACATCTCCAAGGAGACCCTGGAGTTCCACCACGACAAGCACCACCAGACCTACGTCACCAACCTGAACAACCTGATCAAGGGCACCGAGTTCGAAAACTCGACGCTCGAAGAGATCGTCAAGAAGTCCTCCGGCGGCATCTTCAACAACGCTGCCCAGGTGTGGAACCACACCTTCTACTGGGACTCGCTCAAGCCCAACGGCGGCGGCCAACCGACCGGCGCGCTGGCCGATGCCATCAACGCCAAGTTCGGCTCCTTCGACAAGTTCAAGGAAGAATTCACCAAGACCGCGGTCGGCACCTTCGGTTCGGGCTGGGCCTGGCTGGTGAAGAAGGCCGACGGCTCGCTGGACCTGGTCTCGACCTCCAACGCCGCTACCCCGCTGACCACCGACGCCAAGCCGCTGCTGACCTGCGACGTGTGGGAACACGCTTACTACATCGACTACCGCAATGCCCGCCCGAAGTATGTCGAGGCATTCTGGAACGTCGTGAACTGGGACTTCGCCAGCAAGAACTTCGCTGGTTGATCTGGCGAGCGGTTGCCGCTGCACAAGACATTGAAAAATGGCCCCTGGGATTCAGGGGCTTTTTTTTGTCTCGATGGCGGACACGTGCCAGCGTTGGGGGCGCTACCCATGCCGGCGACCGCGGCAGTCGCTCGAAACAATACGTTCTGGTGTCTCCGAGCATACTTAAAGATGCATGGAACGATGCGCTCCCCGAACGGTTGGAAGATCACGAATTGTCCTGCGCCCAGCGCTCCACCAGCTCGGCGGGGATTGCCTGGAACACTTCATCGAAGCGCTTGCCGGTCAGCCGCTCGGCTTGCCTGAGCAGTAGCGCCACGGGGCTGCTGGGTTCATGTAGTTCGAACCATTGACGAGCGGTGCGCACGCCGGCCAAGGCGGCATCGCGGTCCCGCGGCATGGCGGCGGCGGCATGCTCGGTGGTCGCTATAGGGGAAAGACCACCTGCGGCACCGTCGCCTGTCGAGGCCGCGACGCTCAAATCGGGCCGCGGCGCGGCGGCGGCCACGACATTGCCCGTCATCGTGCCGAGTAGCTTGAGCAGCGGGCTCAGGTCAGGGCGGTCGTTCTGGAGGTTGGCTTTTGCCCAGTCGTCGATGGCAGCGGCATATCCTGCGGCTTCGTCCAATGCGAGGAGGGCGGGGCTGTGCTGCTGGCGCAAATCCTGCAATTGCAGGCGCACCGATTCCGGCGCCGGGGCGTCCACGGGCCGTGGCACACCGAGCGAACGCTCGACGTCCCGGACCTGCAGCCGTAGTGCGGCATTGCCCGTGATCGTCAACGCCCGCACGTCCCGCATCAGCCCGTCCGGGTCGGCCAGTGCGGCCAGTGCGTTGGCGCGCATGGCAGGATCGGCTTCGCCATCGACCGTCAACTGCGGATGGATCGCATCCGGCCATTTCGTCAGCAGTTGCGCCAGCGCCTCGAGGCCGTCTCTCAGCCCGGCCGTCTGGGCTAGCCGAGTACGGCACCGCAGCTGCAGCACCAAAATGCGGATGTCGCGCGTTCGCAAGAGCAGGCGCTGGCAGTCGCGCTCCAGCTCGGCCCAGTTGCAGGCTTCCGGCTCACTGACGAAGTCGCCGTACTGTGCGTCCGCCTTCGGAGCGGCCTTGGCCAGAAGCACGACGAATTCAGGGTCGTACTCCAGGTCATCGCCGCATGGCCTGTCGGGAGAGACCGGTTCCAGCAGCTCCGGGAAGGGAAATTCAGGTCTTGGCGCCGGCACGGGCTTGGTTTTGGCTTTCATAGTCAATGTGTCGCGTAGTGTTCGGGCTCGAACACCATGCCGGTGATGGCGCGGCTGCGATCCGGTTCGCCCAGCCACGTAGACCAGCCCAGGCGTTCCTGTGAGCCCAGGATGGCGGGTGGCGCCGAGTCAGGGATCACCTGCAGCTCGGCTTCCCAAACGAATTCATGGCCTACGAAGGCGCGCACCCATTCAATGAGCGTCGGAAGGTCCCGGCCGTTGGGCGTAAAGTTCAGGTACTGCTGCAGCCCGAGCGGACCGATCACCAGGCGGAACTTGTGCTGCCGGTCCGGTACCATCTCGCCAAGCATGGCGCCTTGCCCCATGACGCTGGGGGCGCCCGGATGCCCCAGGCGGCTGTGTTCGGCCGGATCGATGGCGATCCAGTGCAGCACATATTCTTCCAGTCTGACGGATACCCCGAAGAAGTGCGAGAGCGTGGCCGCAATGCCATCGGGATTGCGTGCTTCGCGCACCTGATGCGCACCGGCGGCGAGCCGCGCGTGCGGGGGCAGGGGACTGTGCGCGATCTCTTCGGCTTCGTTGCCCGTCAGCCAGCCGATATAGCGGGAGAACACCTCGTCGTCGCGCCGATCGAGGCCCGCTGCGGCTTGCGAGCCTGCCCAGGCACGGTAGAACTGCGTGAAAGCGCGATGGTGGAACAGATCCAGAAAATCGGCGGTGGTGCTGTCCCGGTGTGTTTCACTGCGCTCCCGTACGATTTCCGTCAGGTGGATCGGCAGTGCCCCATTCGGCCCCAGCATGCCCAGGCCAAACAACTGCACCTTGAGCCGGCCAGGCAGCGGCTGCACCTGCGCGATCTCGCGGGGCGCGAATGTGAGCGCGGCCTGCTGGCCAGCCCGGAATGGCTCGTCGCGCGGCCGGCTGGCCTGCCCGATCGGGGGCAAGTCAGGGTGCCGGGCGGACAGATGCCGCAGGAGTCCCAGAAAGCTCAGCTTCCACGGCGCCTGGCCGGCGTAGCTTCCTAGCGGCGCCGGGGCCGTTAGCGCTGGCGGCGCGTTGTCGTCGTGTCCTTTGTACATGGCTACACGGCGCTACGGCCGCCCATGCGCACGGGCCAACGATGCACCAGGCCGCGTTGCATCGAGTGCAGTTCGGTCTGCGTGAAGACGTTGACTGACACGTGACGCGCCAGGAAATGCTCCAGCACCACGCCGAACAGGTATGGGCTGATGCCGGAGAAGCCGGCTTCGTCCACGGTAAGCTGGCACTGGATACCACGGCCGTAGATCAACGGGCCGTTGCCCGGCAGCCGTCGCATGACCGGCTCCACCTTCGAGCCGATCAGGCTCTGGATCTGCGCCTGGTGCGCCAGATCGTCGCTCGCCACGAAAAGCCGCAGCATGTCACGCAGACCCTGGCCGCCCGAGCGATGTTCCAGGTCGGTCAGCGACAGGTAGTTGAAGCCCAATAGCCGGATCAGCCGCCAGGCCATTTCGCCGTCCGCATAAGGTGGCCGAGGTGCCGACGGCGCGCGGATCAGGCCGATCCCGTCCACGGGGATGGATGCCGCCGGGGTCAGGTCGTGCAGGCCATTGCGCGGTACCAGATTAGGCAAGTCGCGATTGGTGGCCAGCGACTCCACCGACAGGTAGCGCAAGGTGTCCGGGTAAGGGGCCTCGTGCTGGTCCACCAGCGACACGAACAGCTCGGTACCGACGTATGCGGTGCGAGTGCCGTACTTGCGAGCCTGCTCCGAGAGCATCCGGCGCTCGCGCCGCAGGGAAAAGTAGCGGCCGTGATTACCCTCGTCACTGTTCAGCGTGGCAAAGAGCGGCTGAAAGGCGATGCTGGCGCTGTGCTCGGACTTTTGCCCGGATAGCTGCTTGACGGTGTAGATTTCGTAGTCGAGCGGATGCTGTCGGTCGGCGACCAAATGGAAGTCGGTGCGCCCGGGTGTGATCTCGATGCGATCGGTGCGTTTCGGGAACAGATTGACCACCGGTGTGCAAAAGAGCGCGAACTGATCCCGGTCGACCTGGCTGGTCAGATTGCCAGGCGGCTTTGACAGCAACACGACGATCTCGGCCTCCTTGCCGCGGATCCGGCCGAACCCTTGTGCCAGCTTGTTGAGGCCGAAGAAGTAGAAGCGCTGCGGGCATGCGAAATACTCATGCAACAGGTTGTGCCCAAAGAAGTTGTTCCACGGCAACGGCAGCGCGCCCTCGCCCGGACCCATACCCACATAGCTGACGGCATCCTCTGTCACCGCGTAGGGGCGTTCGCTCATGGCGCCGGGCAGTCCAATCAGCGTGGCGACGCCGGCGCTGTGCAAGAGCTCGAACAGGTGCGAGGCGATCTGGTCGTCCCCGCACAGATAGACTGGCAACTGGTCCAGGCCGGGCAATTGATCGAAGTTGGCCTCGCGCGTGCAGCGCAGGCGTAGGCGCAGCGCTCCCTGTACCGTCAGGTGGGCAGGCACATAGCGCTCCAGCCCGCGAATGTCCGGTGGAATGCCAGTGAGCCGGGCTTCGGTGATTTCGAGCGGCCACAGCGTCAGCGGTTGCGTGGTCCTGAACTGGCAGGCCGTCTTCTCGCCCGGCGCCGGCGCGGCATCGAGCTGCGCGCCGCGCGGCACCTCCACGCCGCGGGCAAGATTGCCCGCGATCCGGCTGGGGCGGAACTGTGCGACAGCAATCGACGGCGTCGGCGCAACGTAGTTCGGGTAGACCACCTCCAGCAGCCGCTGCGTAAAGCGCGGAAACTCCGCATCGAGCTTGATCTGGGTGCGCGCCGACAGAAAGCAGAACGCCTCGATCAGGCGTTCCACATAGGGGTCGGCCACCTCGGTGCCATGCATGCCCAGGCGCCTCGCCACCTTCGGGTGCTGATTGGCGAATTCCCCGGCCAGCTCGCGCATGTAGACGAGCTCGCGGTTGTAATAGTCGAGCAGTTGCGGATCCATGGCGTCAGGTGGTGTGAATCGATTGGACGCTCATCCGGCTGGTTTCCAGGTCGAGCGAGCTTTGGGCAGTGAATGCCATCGGGTACGGGTCCATATGGATCAGGCCCTTGATCTCGAAAACCAGGGTGTTGTAGCGCTGCGGCGCGTCTTCCTTCAAAAGCGGCTTCACGTCCAGCGAGCCGGGAATGAGCCGGGGCTCGAAGTCCAGGATGGCGCGCCTGACGATGTTGACGATGTCGTTCCACTTGTGCTCGGACAGGTAACTGCCGGCGACCGGTGGTACCCCGTAGTTGATCGTCGATGCCGCGGCAGCGGGATAGCGCTCGCGGTCAATCTCATCCTCGCGGTTGGTGGTATTGAGCAGATAGGTGAGATCGCGCTGGATGATCTCGCGCATCTGGGCGCGCGTGACGGTGTATTCGTTCGCGCTTTCGGTCTGCCGTTGGGGCGCGTCGTCGCGCAGCCGGTCAAAGAGCGTCGGCAGCAGCTGCGTATTCGGGCGGCGTGGTACCCGCGGCGGGCGGTGGTCAGCCATGCCCGGCTACCAGAGTGAGGGTCGCCACATCGAGCATGGCCACATCGCCCGCATCCGTCATCCAGGTCTTCTGGCCGAATCCGATGACACCGGTTTCGCCCACTTCGGCCCAGTTGGTTTCGCGGGCGAGCCGGATGGCGTCGCTACCCTGCTCAGAGTTGGGGTAGCGCACCGGCATGAAGCCACGGCTGACCACACCGTCGGAGAGCGTCACGGTGGCCGGGCGCCACAGCAGATCGAGCAAGCCGGCAGGCTCGGCCAGCTCAAGCTTGTGCATCTGGGCAAAAGGCAGCCAGGCGTAGCGGCCCGCCGCCACGATTTCGCAGGTCGGGCCCAGGCGCGTGTCGGTGTCGGTGATCCACGCGAAGCGCACACCGTCGTGCATGCCGGGCGAGGCCGGGACCTCCGACAGTGCCAGGTTGCGGCTGCTATCGGCGGCGGCGATGTCACCGGCTTCGGTTTGTACGAGCGCGACGTGCAGCCCGGGCATCCAGGCCGGGGCCGGCAGCAGGGTGCCGGGGGCGCGCCGGCCTGCGAAGACCTCGCGCCGGAACACCTCCGCGCGGATCAAGTCGCGGTAGACATGCGCGGTTTGCGCAAAGTCGGGTGCGAGCTGCGTGGCCACCTGCAGTTGCCGGAGCGCGCGCGTCCAGTCACCAACCACGCACAGCCACTGGAATAGCTGCCAACGGGAGTCAAATGAGCCGGGCTGCAGGCGCACCAGGCCTTCCGCTGCGCAGAGCGCGCCGGCGGCCGATCCGGTTCGGCGCAGGACTGAAGATAGCCCGGCGTCGCGTGTGCTTTCGGGGGCTTGCGTATCAAGCGCCATGATCGGGCTCCGGCGTTGGCGTTGGCTTTTGCGTTTGTGCCTGTGCAGGGCGGTAGGCGCTATCCATCGAGATGAGGTGGTGTTCGCGGCGGGTAAGGGGAGCGGCGACGTCACGGCGCCTGGTGGGCACGATGTCCCCTGCGAAGAGCCAGAGCACGTCCGGCGCAGGCGGGATCACAAAGAACGGGTAGTCATCCAGGGTCTGCGGGGAGCCAATCAGGGCGTTGATGTGGCCGGCGGTGGCAAGCATGTCCATCAAGCTGTGGGTATGGTCGGCCTCGCGTGCGAGCCTCTGCAGCGGGTTCCGAGCGGTCTCCGCCGGTACAACCGATGCCGCCCCAGTGGTGGCCCCCGGGTGGGCGCTCAGGTAGTCGGGATCGCGTAGCGCCGCCTCGGCCTCGCGTTTGAGCTGCTCGATCACGTCAGTCCGATCGGGGGCAGCAGTTTGCGCTGTGCGCTCGCCAGCGGCTGGTCTCAGCACCGAGAACGGATCGGCAGTGCCCGGGTGCATTCCGCCGAGCGCATCCCAAGGCCAGGGCGTATCGCTATCGCGGTCGAATCCGGGGTCGGTGGCGCCGGTCCCTGCCGGGAGGGGCTGCGAGTCGCTCATGACCTTGCCTCGCTAGTGATAGGTTCAGGAATGGACCCGATGATAATCGAAAATCACGGCTAGACAAAATGCAAACGGATGTCATTAATTGCGGTCTGCGCGATGGCTTTGAATTAAGGATCCGTTGTCCTAATGTTTTTAGGACTTGTCCTATAAAAAAGCCGCTATTGTCCTATAAAACGCCGAAATTTTTCGGAATCAATATTGGGAAATTTCCGAATCTTTCATGTCTCGGTTCGTGAGCGTCGTAAATTACTGCGCCTCCATGCTGGACGTGATAGACGCACACGTATTGGTCACTTTGGGCTATTTGACTACCAAGGATCCACGGCGATCAGGCTTCCTGTCTGGTCACGGAAGCCGCACTGCGATGATCACGGAAGGGGTTTACGCATCTAATGTTTTTGCCATATCCTAAAAAGGGGTTAATCAAGAACTCCATCGCAAGAACTCCATCGGGCAAGCGCAGTCGATCGCAGTCGATCATTCAAAAAAAGAGCAAGGCATCAAATGGACATTTCGCGTCAGGCGCTGTTCGGCCGACTCAATCCCACCCTATTCAAGGCGATCGAAAGCGCGACCGCCTTCTGCAAACTCCGCGGCAACCCGTACGTGGAGCTTGTGCATTGGCTGCACCAGTTGCTGCAGGCCCCCGATGGCGACCTGCAGCGGATCCTGCGCCATGCCTGCGCCGACCTGCCCGCCCTGGAAGCCGACCTGACGCGCGCGCTGGGCTTGCTGCCAGCCGGCGCCACGTCGATCAGCGACTTCTCGTTCCAGATCGAGTCCGCCATGGAGCGGGCGTGGGTCTACGCGACACTGGCCTTCGCCGATGACCACGTGCGCGGCGCCTACCTGCTGAGCGCACTGCTCAAGACGCCGGAATTGCGCCGTACGGTGCTGGGCATCTCGAATCAGTTCGCGAAGGTACGTGCCGATGACCTGGTCGAAGCCGTTCCCGCGTTGGTCGCGCAGTCGCCCGAAAGCCGGGAAGCGGCCTACGACGGCAGTGGCCTCGCACCGGCCACGCCTGGCGAGGCCAGCGGCGCCTTGGCGCCCACGGGTTCCGGCAAATCTGCCCTTGGCCAGTACTGCCTCGACCTGACCGAGGAGGCCCGCGCCGGCCGGCTGGATCCGGTGATTGGCCGCGAGCACGAGATCCGCACCATGACGGACATCCTGCTGCGCCGCCGCCAGAACAATCCGCTCTTGACGGGAGAGGCTGGGGTTGGCAAGACCGCCGTCATCGAGGGACTCGCCCAGGCCATCGCTGCGGGCACGGTGCCGCCGAGCTTGAAAGATATCCGGCTCCTGAGTCTCGACGTCGGGGCGCTGCTGGCCGGCGCCAGCATGAAAGGTGAATTCGAGGCGCGGCTGAAAGGCGTGCTGGAGGAAGCCGCCAGGTCCCAGAAGCCGGTGATCCTGTTCGTGGATGAAGTCCACACGCTGGTCGGCGCCGGCGGCCAGGCCGGCACGGGCGACGCTGCCAATCTGCTCAAGCCGGCGCTGGCGCGAGGCGCGCTGCGCACGATCGGTGCTACCACCTGGAGCGAATACAAGCGCCACATCGAGAAGGATCCGGCGCTCACGCGCCGGTTCCAGGTCCTGCAGGTGATGGAGCCAGAAGAAGCCAAGGCTGTCGCCATGGTGCGGGGGCTGGTCGCCACCTTCGAGGCGCACCACCGGGTGTTCATCCGCGACGAAGCGGTGCGTGCCGCCGTCAAGCTCTCCCATCGTTATATCCCCTCCCGGCAGTTGCCGGACAAGGCCATCAGCCTGCTCGACACGGCTTGTGCCCGCGTGGCGCTGTCACTGCACGCCCCACCGGCAGAAGTCGAGCACCTGCGCCAGCAACTGGCCGCTGCCGACGCCGAATGCGCGCTGCTCGCCAAGGATGCCGGCTTCGGCAAAGCAGATGCCGAGCGGATAGCCGGCGTACATGCCCGGCGCGCGCAGATCGATGCCGACCTGGCGCAGGCCGAAGCGCGCTGGGAGCGCGAACGAAGCCTGGCGAGCGACCTGGTCGCACGCCGGCAGGCGCTGGTCCAACCCCCGGCGATCGAGCCGGTGATCGAGCCAGCGAGCACGGCGCAGCCTCAGCAGTCTCTGGCTGAGCTCGAAGCCGACCTGCGTGCGGCGCAAGGGGAGGCGCCGCTTGTGTACACGGAAGTGGACGAAGCCGTGGTCGCGGCCATTGTCGCCGACTGGACGGGCATCCCGGTTGGGCGCATGGTCGCGGACGAGGTGGCCACGGTCATGCGGTTGCCGCAGACCCTTGGCACTCGCGTCATCGGCCAGGACCACGCGCTGGCCCAGCTCGGCGAGCGTGTCCAGACCGCCCGTGCGCAGTTGACCGATCCCGGCAAGCCGGTCGGCGTGTTCCTGCTGGTAGGCCCCTCCGGCGTCGGCAAGACCGAGACGGCCCTGGCGCTGGCCGATGTCCTCTATGGCGGCGAGCAGAACCTCATCACCATCAACCTCTCCGAATTCCAGGAGCCGCACACTGTGTCGACCCTCAAGGGCGCACCGCCAGGCTATGTCGGCTACGGCGAAGGGGGCGTGCTGACCGAAGCGGTGCGCCGCCGGCCCTACAGCGTGGTGCTGCTTGACGAGGTCGAGAAGGCGCATGCCGACGTCCACGAAGTCTTCTATCAGGTGTTCGACAAGGGCTACATGGAAGACGGCGAAGGGCGCCACATCGACTTCAAGAACACCATCCTGCTGCTCACCAGCAACGCTGGCTCGGATCTCCTGGCGAATCTCTGCGAGGACCCGGCGCTGATGCCGGAGCCCGCCGCGCTGCGCGACGCGCTGATGCCGGCGCTGCGCAAAGTCTTTCCGGCGGCGTTCCTCGGCCGCCTGGTGATCGTGCCCTACCTGCCGCTTGCCGCCGAACACCTCGGCCGCATCGTGCGCCTGCACCTGGGCCGCGTCGTGGCCCGCATGCACGACCAGCACGGCATTGCGCTCACCTATGGCGACGCCGTGGTCGAGTTCATCGTGGTGCGCTGCCCGGTTGGCGAAACCGGAGCTCGCCGTTTGATCAGCTTTATCGAGCAGGTCGTCCAGCCGCAACTGGCTCGCCTGTGGCTGTCGGCGATATCGGAGAAGCGCCAGCTGGCCGCGATCGACATCCGGCTGGCGGGAGAGCCGCCAGATGCGCCCGCACTGACCTATCACACCGAGTACCGTGCCGGCCACGACGCTGTTGGGCCGGAATATCCCGAAGCCGAAGCGGCCTGACGCCGTGCGGCACGTCCTTGCAACCCCTCTTGTCACCCGTTGAGGAGACCTATGTCTGTTGTGAACAGTTCGCAGAAATTCATCGCGCGCAATCGCGCGCCACGTGTGCAGATCGAGTACGACGTTGAGGTCTATGGCTCGGAGAAGCGCATCGAGTTGCCCTTCGTGATGGGCGTCCTGGCCGATCTGTCGGGCAAGCCCGCCGAGCCGCTGCCGCCGGTCGCCGACCGCAAGTTCCTCGAGATCGATATCGACAACTTCGACGAGCGCATGAAGGCGATGAAGCCTCGTGTTGCGTTCGCTGTTCCCAATACGCTGGCCGGCGGCGGCCAACTGATGGTCGACATGACGTTCGAGAGCATCGAGGACTTCTCGCCAGCGGCGGTGGCCGGCAAGGTCGATGCGCTGCGGCAATTGCTGGAAGCCCGCACGCAACTCGCGAACCTGCAGACGTACATGGATGGCAAGTCGGGTGCCGAATCGCTGATCAATCAACTGCTGCAGGACCCCGCGCTGCTGCAGTCGCTCGCCAAGGCGCCCAAGCCCCAGGCTACCGATGGCGACGCCCAGGCGTCCCAGTCCTGACCGGAACGGCTTCTTGCCTACCTGAACAACCTTATCAAGCAAGGATTCCATGGCTTCCGCCCAACAAAAGCAACAGCAAGCCCTCGCGACCGTAGAGCAATCGGACTTCGCCGCACTGATCAGCCGCGAGTTCTCGCCCAAGACCGACCAGGCCCGCGAGGCCGTCGATCTCGCCGTCAAGACCCTGGCCGAGCAGGCGCTCGCCAGCGCGTTCACCATGAGCGACGATGCGTACAAGAGCATCGAGGCCATCATCGGCGCCATCGACACGAAGCTCTCCGAGCAGATCAACCTGATCCTGCACCACGAAGCCTTCCAGAAGCTGGAGTCGGCCTGGCGCGGCCTGCATCACCTGGTCTCGAACACCGAGACCGATGACAAGCTGCGCATCCGCGTGATGGATGTGTCCAAGGAGGACCTGCGTCGCACGCTGCGCCGGTACAAGGGCATCGGCTGGGACCAGAGCCCGTTCTTCAAGCGCATCTACGAAGAGGAATACGGCCAGCTCGGCGGCGAACCGTACGGCTGCCTGGTCGCCGACTACTACTTCGACCACACCCCGCCCGACGTGGAACTGCTGGGTTCGCTCGCCAAGATCTCGGCGGCCGCCCATGCGCCATTCATCGCCGGCGCATCGCCGTCCGTGCTGCAGATGGACTCGTGGCAGGAGCTGGCCAATCCGCGCGACCTGTCCAAGATCTTCCAGAACCAGGAATACGCGCCGTGGAACAGCCTGCGCAACTCGGAAGACGCACGCTACGTGGGGCTGGCCATGCCGCGCTTCCTGTCGCGCTTGCCATACGGCATCAAGACCAACCCGGTTGATGAATTCGACTTCGAGGAAGACACCGACGGCGCCGACCACCGCAAGTATGTGTGGAGCAACGCCGCCTACGCAATGGCGGTGAACATCAACCGCTCGTTCAAGCTGTACGGCTGGTGCACGCTGATCCGCGGCGTGGAGAGCGGTGGTGTGGTGGAGAACCTGCCGTGCCACACCTTCCCGACCGACGATGGCGGCCTCGACATGAAGTGCCCGACCGAGATCGCCATCTCCGATCGCCGTGAAGCCGAGTTGTCGAAGAACGGCTTTATCTCGCTGGTCCACCGCAAGAACACCGACTATGCGGCCTTCATCGGCGCGCAGTCGATGCAAAAGCCAGCCGAGTATTACGACGCCGACGCGACGGCCAACGCCAACCTGTCGGCACGGCTGCCGTACCTGTTTGCCTGCTCGCGCTTCGCACACTACCTGAAGTGCATCGTGCGCGACAAGATCGGGGCCTTCAAGGAGCGCGAGGACATGCAGCGCTGGCTCAACGAATGGATCATGAACTACGTTGACGCCGACCCGGCCAACTCCTCGCAGGAGACCAAGGCCCGCCGTCCGCTCGCGGCCGCCGAAGTGGTCGTCGAGGAAATGGAAGGCAACCCCGGCTACTACAGCGCCAAGTTCTTCCTGCGCCCGCACTTCCAGCTCGAAGGCCTGACGGTGTCGCTGCGACTGGTGGCGCGCCTGCCATCGGTCAAGGACGCCGCCTGAGCGTCGTCCGAGGCCTGAAATGTACCGGTAGTCCCGCATCAGGCACCCCCGCCCCTGATCCCTTGGGGGCGGGGGCCTTGTTGTGGCTCTTGTCTGCAGTACCTGTCTTAACGTGAAGGAGTTTTGCAATGGCACAGGACATTTTCCTGAAGATCAACGGCATCGACGGCGAGTCGCAGGACACCTCGCACAAGAACGAAATCGAAGTGCTGGCCTGGGACTGGAGCATCGAGCAGCAGTCCACCATGCACGCGGGTAGCGGCGGCGGCGCCGGCAAGGCGACCGTGTCGGACCTGTCCTTCGACCACTTCATCGATCGCGCTTCGCCCAACCTGATGAAGTACTGCCTGACCGGCAAGCACATCAACGAAGCGGTGCTGGTCGTGCGCAAGGCCGGCGGCAATCCGCTCGAATACCTGAAGCTCACCATGACCGACGTGGTCGTCACCAAGGTGAGCCCGAAGGGTTCGGTGGATGACGAGTTGCGCATGCGCGAGAAGGTCTCCCTGTCGTTCTCCAAGATCAAGCAGGAGTACGTGGTGCAGAACGCCCAGGGCGGCAGCGGCGGCGCCGTGACCGCGGGCTACGACATCAAGGGCAACAAGGAAGCCTGATTGTCTTGACCGTGCCCGCCGGCCACGCTTGACGTAGCCGGCGGGATCGCTGACCTGATCTGACCATCAACGGACATGGCTCTCTCACTGCGCTTCGATGACCTCTGGCATGCCTATCCGAAGCCCGAGCACGGCGACGAGGCCGCCCTGCGCCGGTCCCGGCTGGCTTTGTTCCGCCAGATTGGCTGGGAAAGCCGCCTTGACGATCCGGCCTGTGAGAACGCCTGCGCGATCCGAATGAGCCTTGCGTTAATGGCGTGCGGCGTCCATGTGGACGGCAACGATCCGATTCTGCTCGGCCGGTACAAGGGCATGAAGATCGAGACCAGCCGGGCACGCCTGGCCGAGCGGCTGAGCGGTCCGGCTTACCTGGGCGCCCCTCGTCGGCTCGATGTCACGAACCTGCGGGGTCTGATGACATGGACCGAGCAGGGGATCATCGCCTTTGACGAGACGCCCGGCTACGACGGCGGGCACATTGACTTGCTGCGAAATGCCTGGCTGGCCTCGGCGTTCGAATCGCATGACCTGCATCGTGTGCTGGCAGCTTCGACGCGGCGCATGGGGTGGCGCATGGCGTGGCGCGACAACAAGCTCGGCTACGAGGACATGGGCTACGCCGACACGGCCGATGCGGATGGCAGCTACGGGTTCCGCTCAACGCTTTACTTCTGGCCACTGGCCTGAGAGATGACCTCATGAGCATGCGAAATGATGTGGAGAACCTCATGGGAAGACGGCGCCGGACAGTCAGCGTCTCCAGTGCAGCCATCCCCGATCTGCTCGGGCAGCCGCAGCTGGAATTTGTGCGGCTCTCCGGCCATGAAGGTTTGAGCGAACTGTTTACCTACAAGGTCGATCTGCGAGCGGTCTCGCCAGCGGCCGAGCAGTTCCTCGCCGAGGCGGACCCCGATGAAATGATCGGGCGCGAGATGACGGTGACGATCGAGCTCGATGGCATGGGCACGGGCCTGCTGGGCGGCATTGGCGCCGGGCATCGGGAGATCACGGGTGTCATCTCGGAGATCGAACAGGTTGGCGGCGCTGCGGAGAATCGCCTGTACCGGTTCACGCTGCGACCCTGGTTGTGGCTCGCCACACAGACTTCGGATTTCAAGCCCTTCCAGAAGAAGACAGTCATCGAGATCCTGGATGAGGTCCTGGCGGACTATCCGTTCTCGGTGGAGAAGCGTCTTGACGTATCGATCTACCCCAAGCTGGTCTGGGAAGTGCAAAGCGGGGAAACCGATGCCCATTTCATCCAGCGCCTGACCGAAGAATATGGCATCACGTACTTCTTTGAGCATGACGGTGGGCACCATCGGCTGATCCTGGCCTCCGAAACGGGAGCGTATCGCAGTTTCCCCAGTGAGGCCTATCACACGCTGCCCATCTATCCGCATGGATTCAAGGTGGATCAGGAACATCTGGTGCGCCTCGATCCGGTCAACCGCTTGCGCACGGGCAAGGTCACGCTGAATGACTATGACTTTCGCAAGCCGCGGGCGGACCTGACCACCGACAACAGCCAGCCACGCGAAACCGGCTTCGCCGACTTTGAGCGCTACGAGTACCCGGGCGACTATGTGGAGCCGGCGGTAGGCGACATGCGGGCGAGGATTCGCATGGAAGAGCGCCGTGCCCGGGGCCGGCGCGTGCGCGGTGTCGGTGCCTTGCGTGGCGTGGCGCCGGGCTGCACCTACACGGTGAGCAATCACGGCAATCCCGCGTTGAACCGGGAGTTCCTCGTGACCAGCACGACGTTCGATCTTGAGGACGTCGGCGGCGAGTCCGGCAGCCGGCAGCGGTTTGCCTGCCGCGTGGCTTTTGAAGGCCATCCCACCGACGAAGTCTTCCGGCCGCCGCGTACGGTCGGCAAGCCGCGCGTCGCCGGCCTGCAGCGGGCGGTCGTGACCGGGCCGAAGAACCAGGAAATCTGGTGCGATGAGCACGGGAGCGTGAACATCCAGTTTGAATGGGACCGCTATGGGAAGCACGACGAGAACTCCTCACCGTGGATTCGTGTCGTCAACGGCTGGTCCGGCGAGCAGTTTGGCGCCATGCATGTTCCGCGTATCGGCCAGGAGGTCATTGTTGCCTTCCTCAACGGCGATCCGGATTGCCCGCTGATCGTCGGGCGGGCACCGAACCAGCTCAATATGCCGCCGTGGGCGCTGCCGGGGCAGCATGCGCTGTCGGGGATTCGAAGCAAGGAGTTGTTTGGTGAGCGTCACAACCATCTATTGATGGACGATACGCAGGACCAGATACAGAGTCAGCTTTCATCGGATCATCAGCTATCCCAGCTCAACCTGGGTTATCTGACGAACGTACCCGATCACGCCGGTCGCAAGGACCGCCGGGGAGAAGGCGCAGAGCTGCGGACCGATGGTCATATGGCGCTCCGGTCAGGGGCGGGGACATTGGTCTCCAGTGAACTGCGTATGCACGGACAAGGTGCAGCGCTGGACCTGTCCGAGGCAATGGATCGTTTGCGCGGAGCGCTTTCGCTCGCGGAGCAGTTGCAGCAAGCCTCTGTTCAGGCTCAGGCGCAGCACGATGAGCAAGATGGCGTTGCCAAGGCGATGGCGCGCCAGAACGATGCGATCAAAGGAGACGAAAGCCTGTCCGGTATGCTGGCAGAGCCTCACATTGTTGTCGCCAGCGCGGCGGGTATCGTTGCTACAGCCACTACCGATACCCACTTGCACAGTAGCCGGCACGCGACGATCACAACGGGAGAGCATCTGTCTCTGAATACTGGCAAAGGATTCTTCGCGAGTGTTCGCGGCATGTTCTCCTTGTGCGCGCATCTGCTAGGCATCCGTCTGTTCGCTGCAAAGGGGCCGATCACCTTGCAAGCACAGAACGATGTCATGCAGTTCTTTGCGAAGCTTGGCATCGACATCATCAGCACCGACGACAACATCCGCATTCTGGCCAAGAAGGAACTGCTGATTGGCGGCGGTAGCAGTCATACACGCTACAACGACGCCGGGATCACGCACCTCACGCGCGGAACAAATACCGCCCATGCCGCGGGGCATAGCTTCACTGGCCCATCGACAGAGACCGTGGCGTGGCCAAAGCTGGCCAAGAGCGCAGTCTGTGAGTTCGGGGTGCGCGACGCCGCAAGTAGCGGACAGGCCGTTGTGCCAGTGAGCTGAGGCAGATCATGATTCTCGAATACCTGGATGGGCATGACTGTCTGTTGCTCGACCCGCTGAACCTGGATAGCGACAGCGACTTGCATGGCCTGCCTCACAGTTCACTGGTGCTGGAACCGATGGGCGAGCAGAGGCACCTGTTTCCATGGCTGGTAGATCTGCGAGGCCTGAACGATGAGCAACGCAAGGCGCTGGCGGACCGCCATAGCTATGAGGCGTCGTCGGGTGCGGCACCCGCGATATCTGGCCTGATCTCAACCAGCGCGACATTCGGCGAGACCCAGGGCCATCTTAGCCGCAGGCTCCTCCTTCATGTCGAAGGAGAGCCGAAGGCGCTGTTCCGCTACTACGACCCGAGAGTGTTTCGGCATCTGTTGCGCATTCTCGGGCCTCGCAAGCAGCGGTCGCTCTACGGACCGATCACGAAATGGACCTACTGCCCCCCCGGCAAGGGATGGGTGACCGAAGCCGCTCCGCAGATCGACGACGAACGCAGTGAGACCCTCTCAAGGGAAGAAGCCTTGGCGTTGGGCCGCATCGTTCTTGTGAATGCCGTTCACGACGAGCTGGAACGTGCCGGCGGCTTCACGGCGTCCATGGACGCCATGCGCAGGATCGATGTCCTGCTGCAGCGTGGGCTGGACCGCCACAAGCTTGATGGCGTCGACCTGATCGCGTACGCGCAGCACAGCATGACAATCCACCCCGATCTGGATGCCTATCCCGAGGTGGACGACCTGATCAAGCGAAGTGCTGACGAACGTGGACTGTTTGCCGCGATGGCGAACCAATGGGGCTTTGAACAGCGCGCGCAGATCGCAAGCCATCTCGGCTCGCGCAAACCGGCATCGGAGAGGGGATATCAATGAAGGGCTGCAAGTTCTGCGACAAGAGTGGACTGGCGATCTATCCTGTGCGCTACGGCATTGCGCCGGAGACGAGCACGGTGCCGGAGCCGAGCGGGCCGTTTGCGCAATGGATCACCGCGGTGCCGGTGGCGCCCGCGAAGTACGTGCTGCGCCGCCTGCGAGCCAGCTACCTGTACTGTTGGAATGAAGCGGACAAGGCGCAGCCATTGAAGGGCTATATGGTGCTTCCGGAGGGGTATCTGTATGAATTCGACCCCAGGAAGCCCGCGCCATCCGCCGAGGAGGCGAAGTTCAATTGCGGGCAGGCGGGGCACGCCGCTATCGCCATGTGTGTCACGGTTCCACGCCCGGAGCAGGCGACCAAAGTCTGGCTGGGGGTCTCGGACACCGAGTGGACGGCGGCAACCATCGAGCGGCACCGCGATGCCGCATACCGGGACAGGCACATGCGTGTGCTTGACGTGCAGAAATGGTTGGCCACGCAGAATCACCAGCACGCCGAGCGGATCGCGCAACTGGACAAGCAGGTCGCCGACTTCTATCTGACCAACCGTACCAAGCCAGCATCCTTTGACTTTGCGCCGTGGCCCTGGCACCCGGTCAATGATCAGTATGCAGCGTTGTGCGAAAGGACGGCCGCGCTTGAAGGCGTGAAGCCGGCACAGAGCAAAGCCCTGTTCCTTGCCCTGCCAGACCCGGCTGGCATCGCCCAGGAGCTCTCCTTCCTGATGCAGTACGAACTGCAGCGCTTCAACAGCCGACCCGACTGGGCGCGTGAGGTGACGGTCAATGCCGCCATTCTGGGCATGAAGGATGCGGTCGAGCATAGCGCGGAGCTTGCTGAGCTGACCGCCGCGGAGAATCTGAAGGCACAAGCCTACGGCAACGAAAGCAGCGCGATGGCGCTGGAACGTGCCATTGACTACGTCGGCGGGACCAAGCTTGCCCAACGCCATGTCGAGCGGATCGAAAAGGGATACGAGGTCACCGCCGAAGACCTGAAGAAGGTAAAGGACCAGGCGTGGGGCCCCTACATTGACAAATACAACGAGCCGGCGCGCGCCAGTTTTGATAAGCGCTACAAGGAAGCGCTGGGGAAATTCGACCAGCGCATGATCCTGCCGCTGGCCGAGGCACATGCAGCTTGGTTGACAAACAGCCGAACCACGCACTACTTCACCTGCAACTTTGATACCGCAGATCTGGCCAGCGGCTTCGTCTACGAAAGCGTCCTGACCCGGATGATCATGGGTACAGAGGATAAGCGACCGTGCAGCCTGCTCTATCAGAAATGGCTGGATGGCGACATCTCCGACCCGAAGAATCATCTGCTGCGGGCCCTGGGCATCAATAACGACTCCCTCATCAGCAAGCTGAAGGAGGGTGCTGCCGGCAGCCTGGATCTGGCAGCGCTGCCTTGGGACAGCCTGATGGATAGCTATAAGCGTCTGGTGGAGGGGGCGGAGAAGCTGTTTGGCCAGACGGTGGAACAAAAGGCAAGCGCCGACAATCTGGCACGCCTGGTCATGTACATCGCCGGCTCCGGCGCCGCGTTTCTGGGTCGCGGATTGGACAAGGCGGCAGGCAAGTCATGGATGACCCTGGTTGCAACGCTTGGCGTGCGCATCGGCAAGCCGATCGTGGTGGTGGATGTGGTGGGCACCAAGAAGAAGTTCCGCGAACAGATGCTGCGGAGCATGCTGCGCCTGCAAACCGATGCCGGAGGCAAGCCAGCCTATTCCGAGAACCAGATCAAGAAGGCTGTGGCAGACGAGATGCGCCTGCTGCAGATCAAGGGCGAAGTACAGGAGGGAACCTTCAAGGGCCGGTTCCTGGTGGTGGTGGAGGGGGCGCATCTTGAGCGCATGCCGGCAGGTCTCAAACCGGCGGAGCAGGCAAGGTGGGCG
Organism: Cupriavidus sp. GW822-FHT03E04; assembly: GCF_058801495.1. NCBI lineage: Bacteria > Pseudomonadati > Pseudomonadota > Betaproteobacteria > Burkholderiales > Burkholderiaceae > Cupriavidus > Cupriavidus sp. GW822-FHT03E04. The sequence continues at coordinate 46,673 of NZ_JBXANI010000031.1, read as the reverse complement.
GCAAAGTCCATACGCACGCTGGAGCAGTACGAGAGCAGCCTGGCCGCGCGCTTCCGGTCGACCATTACCAGCAGCATACGCCTGGGTGCGGTCATGGCACTGATCCAAGTCGCGGTCCTGTCGAAGGCCATCGATGGCGAAGAGAAGGCGTCTGGATGGGAAAGGTCGGAGAAGGGCTGGCGGATGCGCGCGGCAGGCGCAGCGCTTGCAGCGACGATCTGCGACGTTACGGAGAAGGTTCTGGAAAAGACGCCTTGGGGAAGGACGCCGCTTGGGCGGTTGCTGCTTAAGCAGCCACTGGCGAACATCACTTGGCTCGGCTTGGCTGGGCGTGTTTTTGGCGGGGTCGCGGCGGCGATCGTGGCCGTCTGGGACACCGTCAACGCGATCGAGCAGATTCGCCAGGAAAATTACGGCTTGGCCGCGCTCTATGGCTTATCCGCAGGAATCGGGGTCTTCCTTACCATCGCTGCAATGGGGGCATGGTCTGGGCCATTTGTCATCTTGGCGCTGATTGCGTTCTTCGCGCTGCAGGTGATTATCGGGCTGGTGGTCGACAACAAGCTGCAAGAGTGGCTAAAGCGCTGCGTTTGGGGGAAATTCCAAAGCAAAAGACCTGAGCACGCCTTCCAGACTGGCCGTGAGGAAATGCAGGAACTGCAGCAAGCATTAGGATAAAAAAATATGACAATGGACTATACCGGGAACACGCCAAAGTACAAGGTGAACCGGACTCTGACCGAGCAGGAGCGCGAGGACCGGCTATTTCAGAAACGAAAGACGATGGTGAGCAAGAGCGAGGACGTACAGGATTGGGATGCGCTGATCAGAATGAACTCGACCTTTATCGAGGTGGTGGACAAATTCTATGCCTGGAAGGGGATCGCTTTTGCTTTCGCTTTTGTAATGGGTTGCGGATGGAGCGCAGTGATCATATGGATGACGTGGTACGGATTGTCCGTGAATTTGAGCAAAAGCCCGGATAAGGTTGGAGAGCTAATATCATTCCTTGTTTTTATGTGGATTCTATCAATTGTACTTCTTAAATTCCTGGGCTGGTTTGGTCACTTTGAGGCCTTTTCCTTTACGCACTGGCCCGTGCGCTTGAATAGGCGCAACCGCATGGTTTACGTTTTCCGCCGCAAAAGTGCCGGGGGAATGCTGGCACTCAAATGGGAAGAAATCTATTTCTGCATGGGGCCTGGTCAGCCTTATGCAGGGCGGCCTCCGCTAGTCTGGGATATTCGCGGCCACGTGCTGGCGCCGGACAAGAAGACGGTGCTCGATACCTTCTCGATGGGGCTTCACTGCACCAAGGACCTGCTGCCCTCTCACTGGGAATACTTGCGCCGCTATATGGAAGAGGGCCCGCAGAGTATTCCAATGCCGCGCCGGTATCTGCCGATTGCGGAGAAGCGCGAGTCTTTCCTGTTTGCTACCAAGGTGGCCTTCAGCAACTTCAGCTATGGCTATGCGTTCCTGCTGTTTGGCACGCCGTTCGCACTGATTACCTTGTTCGGGCGTTTGCTTTGCATGCCGACGAACAAGGTGCCGGTTTGGCCGGAGGAAGTGGAGGAGGCGTGCCGGATCGAGCCTGGCGACCCGTATGAGCAGCGCGTTTCAGGGGATTGAAAAATCAGGAGTGGATCAATCTCGAGTCGGGGCAGAAAGCGTCGGCAGATAGTCGCGAGTTGAACGGTACTTGTGCGTGGGACAGATTCCAGCAATGCCCCACTGGTCTAGGGGAATTGCAGCAGGCATTGAGGTAAGAAACGTATGACGATGGACTATACCGGGAACACGCCAAAGTACAAGGTGAACCGGACTCTGACTGAGCAGGAGCGCGAGGACCGGCTATTTCAGAAACGAAAGGCAATGGTAAGCAAGAGCGAGGATGTACAGGATTGGGATGCGCTGATCAGATTGAACTCGACCTTCATCGAGGTGGTGGACAAATTCTATGCCTGGAAGGGGATCGCTTTTGCTTTCGCTTTTGTAATAGGTTGCGGATGGAGCGCAATGATCATATGGATGACGTGGCACGGATTGTTCGTGAAGATGCACGAAGTCCCGGAGAAGGTTGGAGAATTAATATTATTCCTTGTTGCTATGTGGATTCTATCAATTGCTCTTCTTACATTCCTGGGCTGGTTTGGTCACTTCGAGGCCTTTACCTTTACGCACTGGCCCGTGCGCTTGAACAGACGAAACCGCATGGTTTACGTATTCCGCAGAAAAAGTGCCGGGGGAATACTTGCACTCAAATGGGATGACATCTATTTCTGTATGGGGCCTGGCCAGCCTTATGCAGGGCGGCCTCCGCTAGTCTGGGATATTCGCGGCCATGTGCTGGCGCCGGACAAGAAGACGGTGCTCGATACCTTCTCGATGGGACTTAACTGCACCAAGGACCTGCTGCCTGCTCACTGGGAATACTTGCGCCGCTATATGGAAGAGGGCCCGCAGAGTATTCCGATGCCGCGCCGGTACCTGCCGATCGCGGAGAAGCGCGAGTCTTTCCTGTTTGCTGTCAAGGTGGCCTTCAGCAACTTCAGCTATGGCTATGCGTTCCTGCTGTTTGGCACGCCGTTCGCACTGATTACCTTGTTCGGGCGTTTGCTTTGCATGCCGACGAACAAGGTGCCGGTTTGGCCGGGGGAAGTGGAGGAGGCGTGCCGGATCGAGCCTGGCGACCCGTATGAGCAGCGCGTTTCAGGGGATTGAACAATCAGAAGTGGGTCAATCTCGAGTTGAGGCAGCAAGGGCCGGCAGATGGACCGGTGGTCGATAACAAGCTGAAAGAGTGGCTAAAGCGTCGCGTTTTGGGGAAATTCCAAGGCGAGAAACCCGATGGAGCTTTCAAGGCCGGTTATCAGGAAATGCAGGAATTACAGCTGGCATTGGGGTAAGAGACGTATGTCGATAGACTTTACAGGGCAGATACCAAAGTACAAGATCAACCGTCCTTTGACCGAGCAGGAGCGTACAGAACACCTATCTCAGAAGCGGCCAGCGATGGTGAGCGACGGCGAAGACGTGCGGGATTGGGATGCGCTAATCAGGTTGAACTCGACCTTCATTGAGGTGGTTGATAAGTACTATGCTTGGAAGGGATTCGCATTTGCCATTTTATTTGTTCTGGGATGTGGATCGTTGGTATTGGTGCTCAGAATAACTTGGTTTGAGCTGTTTGAAGAGCTTGGAAAAGTAAAGGAAGAGACGGGGGAGATCATACTATTCTTGGTAGCCTTCTGGTTGATAACCATATTTGCCATCATATCTATTGGGTGGTTTGTTCGATTTGAAGCGTTTTCCGTTACTCACTGGCCGGTTCGCCTGAACCGGAGAAACCGAACGGTCTATGTATTCCGCCGAAAAAGCGCAGGGGGAATTCTGGCGCTCAAGTGGGAAGACATCTATTTCTGTATGGGACCGGGTCAGCCTAATGCAGGGCAGCCTTCGCTAGTCTGGGATATTCGCGGCCATGTGCTGGCGCCGGACAAGAAGACGGTGCTCGATACCTTCTCGATGGGGATTCACTGCACCAAGGACCTGCTGCCTGCTCACTGGGAATACTTGCGCCGCTATATGGAAGAGGGCCCGCAGCGTATTCCAATGCCGCGCCGGTACCTGCCGATTGCGGAGAAGCGTGAGTCTTTCCTGTTTGCTGCCAAGGTGGCCTTCAGCAACTTCAACTATGGCTATGCGTTCCTGCTGTTTGGCACGCCGTTCGCACTGATTACCTTGTTCGGGCGTTTGCTTTGCATGCCGACGAACAAGGTGCCGGTTTGGCCGGGGGAGGTGGAGGAGGCGTGCCGGATCGAGCCTGGCGACCCGTACGAGCAGCGCGTTTCAGGGGATTGAAAATCAGGAGTGGGGCGATTTCGAGCCGAGGCAGGAAATGCCGGCAGATACCGCGACCGGCTCAGGTCATTTTGGAGTGAGAACATGAATTTGCCAATTATCACAGTGGGTGACACTACCACGCACGGCGGACGCGTCATGACGGGTTCCGCATTCCATCTCTTGCAAGGCCGGCCTATCGCCCGGCAGGGGGACTTGGTCGATTGCCCGGAGCACTACTCGGACGGGCGTCCACACGGGATCAACGCCATCACCGAAGGGGACCCGGCCTTTCTCGTGGAAGGGCGGCCAGTTGCGCTGCACGGACATCGCTGCGAATGCGGTTGCGAGCTGATCGGCTCGCAGCCTGCCGCCGTCGGAGGCTGAGCATGCGTCAGTTGTACCGCTATTGGCCGATGGCGATTGCCTTGCTTGCCGGTTGCGCGGCCAGTCCCGTGCAGAATGAACAGATGAAGCTGGTGCTCCGTGCGGAAGCCAAGCCAACTGTCAATCCGGATGCGAGGGGGCGAGCGAGTCCTGTTCTGGTGCGCATGTACGAGCTGAAGTCCGATGGGACATTCGCAAACGCAGACTACTTCACGCTGCAAAGCTCAGACAAGACGCTGCTTCTTGAAGATCTCCTCTCTCGTGACGAGTTCATCCTTCGGCCGGACGAAACCCGGGATTTCGAAAGAAAGCTGAATCCGGCAACCACGGCACTGGGCTTTCTTGTTGGTTACAACGATCTTGGGAAGGCTACCTGGCGAACGGTCTACAAGCTGCCGCCAGCACCGGAAGCCGCGTGGTACAGGGCGGTAGTTCCGGCACGCAAGATCAAGCTGCAGGTCTTGCTTGATCAGTTGACCATCAACGTTACAAAAATTGAGTGATTCAATGAGTTGGTATAACAAAGTCGTCTGGAGCGAAGGCCTCTTTTTACGTCCACAGCTGTTCCAGCAACAAGAACGCTATCTTGAGCAATACGCCCATAAGCGCAGCGCGGCGCTTGGCCCGTTCTTCTGGGGTTTTAACCAAGTTGACATTGATACCGAAGCGCTCGCGGTAGGGAAGCTCGTTGTCTCCGCTGCCGCCGGCATCTTTCCGGACGGTACGCCATTCGATGCGCCGGGGCAGGTTTCATCGCCAGCGCCGTTGGCGCTTCGGCATGAACATGTTGGCCAGATGGTCTGTCTGGCCGTGCCGATCCGCACGCCGAACGCACAGGAGACCGACTTTGACGATGCCGCAGATTCGTTGGCGCGATTCCGGACGTTTGAGGAAGATCTGCTCGACGCCAACTCGATCTCGCAGGGTCCGAAGCTGATCCAGCTGGCCGACCTGCGCCTGCGCTTGCTCACGGAAAAGGAGTTGACCAGCGCGTGGCTCGGCATGCCGCTGGCACGAGTCAGCGAGGTTCGCGCCGATGGTAGCGCAAGGCTTGACGGGACATTGATTCCGCCGGTCAGCACCTTTGCTGCCAGCCCACTGCTGTTCAGCTGGCTTACCGAAATTCACGGCCTGCTGCGCATGCGTGCTACTGCCATGGCCGAGCGCCTTTGCGCCGTGAGTATGCGGGGTGGGGATGCAGCGGAAGTCAGCGAGTATCTGATTCTGCAGCTGCTGAATCGTTATGAGCCAATTCTGGCGCATCTGCTGGCCGCCAAAGCTGCTTCACCGGAAGTTCTCTATGTCCATTTGGCAGTGCTGTCTGGTGAGTTATCGACATTCGTGCGCACGCACAGCCGTCGACCTGTGGAGCATGCCGCTTACCGACACGATGCCCCACATGTTTGCCTGAAGCCGTTGTTCGACGACCTGCGCTTGCTGCTCAATGTGGTTCTTGAGCGTGCCGCACAGCGGATTGAGCTTGAACTTCAGCCGCACGGCATCCGGCTGGCTGTGCTGGACCCTGCGCAGATCCAGCGCTTCACGACGTTCGTGCTGGCTGTCGCGGCGCAAATGCCTGTGGATACGCTGCAGCAGCAATTTCCGGCTCAGGCAAAGGCGGGCCCGTCCGAGCGCCTGATCGACTTGATCCGGTCTCATTTGCCGGGGATTCCACTCCAGGCGCTTCCGGTACCGCCGCGGCAGATTCCGTTCAATGCGGGCTATGTCTACTTCGAGCTCGCCCGAGAGAATCCTCTCTGGAAGCAAGTTGAGAAATTTGGTGGGCTGGCGTTACATGTTGCCGGCGATTTTCCCGATCTGCAGGTTGACCTTTGGGGGGTGCGTAGCTGATGACGGAAAGGGATATGAACAATCCGGACGCATCGACGGGGTCAGGAACCAAGCCTTATCAGGACGCTTCCGGCGCCGGCATCGCAGACGCCAGGTTTGCCCCTGAGACGGTAGCTGAACTCGCGGGCGCAAGATCCCCCTTGCTAGAAGCTGCACGCCCACTTCTGCGAGCACTTGCCGACGTCCCGGAGGGGTTGGACGAGGAGGATGTGCCACGGCTCCAGGCCCTGTTGACACGTGAAGTGAAACGCTTTCACGGTTTGTGCGAAAGGGCCAATGTGCGCCGCGAGCATATCCTGGCAGCGAGCTATGCCTTGTGCACAGCGCTGGACGAGGCTGCACACAATCAGGCATGGGGCATACACAGTTGGCCGCAGCAAGGGTTGCTTGTCAGCTTGCACGGGGACACCGAAGGAGGCACCAAATGCTTTCATCTGCTCGGTCGGCTGGTGAGCAGTCCCCACGAGCATATGCCGGTCATCGAGGTGTTCTATCACGTTCTATCGCTGGGATTCGAAGGGCGCTATGCCGGGCAGACCGATGGTCACCGGCAGTTGGACGAGATCCGCCAGCGCCTCTTCCACCTGATCAGTGGCGCACGCGAGAGCGTGCCGCGCGAGCTTTCGCCCAACTGGCGTGGCGCGGACGCAGGACGACTCAGCCGGCTACGCACGGTGCCGGTATGGGTCACGGTGGTGGTGCTGGCCCTTGCGCTCTTTGGCTTGTTCGCCTGGTTCAAATACCAGTTGTTGCTCCGCACGCACGATCTCGAGCAGCAGATCCTTGCCATTGGGAAGATCACACCGCCGGAGCCGCCCAAGGCGCTGCGCCTGGCTGAGTTACTCAAGGACGAGATTGCCCGCGGGGTCGTCAGCGTGCAGGAGGACGCGACGCGTAGTGCCGTGACCTTCCGCGGCGACGACATGTTCGGCGGCGGGCGGGCCGAGGTAAGCGGCAAGATCTTGCCGCTGCTGGACAAGGTCGCAGGGGAGATCAGCAAGGTCTCCGGCAAGGTGACCGTTATCGGCCACAGCGACAACGCTCCCATCAAGACGGCCAGGTTCCCCTCGAATCAGGCGTTGTCCGAGGAGCGTGCCGCGACCGTGACGGAGTACCTGGCCAGCAAGGGCGTGGCCAAGGGGCGCCTCGAAGCGATTGGCAAGGGCGATACCGAGCCACTTATCGACAACAAGACGCCGGCAGCCCGAGCGAAGAATCGCCGGGTTGAGATCGTCGTTACGCAGTGACCGGGGTCAAGGCATGGAATTTCTGAAACGTATTGGGGGCGCGCTCGTCTCCCGGCAGACGCTAGCACTTGTCGCCGTGCTTCTGGTGGCGGCAGCCATCTGGTTTATCGGACCGCTGCTTGGATTCAATGGCATGCATCCGCTGGCGGGCCTCGGCGCGCGCGCCACCGCCATCGTGCTGTTGCTGGCGCTGGCGCTTTTCTGGCTGCTTGGCTGGCCGGTGTCCACGATCGGGGTCGCCGCGCTATGCCTGCTGATCTGGCACGCGGGGCCGTTACTTGCCGTTGGCGCCAGCCATCCGCTGGCGCCGAGTTCGGTCCGTATCCTGCTGATCTCGGCCATTGTCCTCGTGTTCGTTGCGTATGTGCTGTACCTGATCTGGCAGCGTGCACGTACGGATGAGACCTTCGTCGCGAGCCTGCTGAACTTTGGCGGGAAGCGCCAGGAGGTGGTCGCCAAGGATGAAGTTGCCGCGCTCAACACCGCCATCCAGACTGCGTTGCGCCAGCTTAAGGGCATGCGCACCGGCAGCCGGATCGGCCGATTGTTCGAGGGACGGCGCTACCTCTACGAACTGCCCTGGTACATGATGGTCGGCGTGCCAGGGGCTGGCAAGACGACAGCCTTGTTGAACGCCGGGCTGCAATTCCCGATTGCCGAGCAAATGAGCGCGGCGGCTCGCGCACGGCAGGGCACGGAGCAGACGAATTGGTGGTTCACCAACGAGGCGGTCCTGATCGACACGGCAGGCCGCTACACGGCGCAGGAATCGGGTTCGGCGATCGATCTGGCCGAATGGAAGGGTTTTCTTGGCTTGCTGCGAAAACACCGTGCCCGCGCCCCGCTCAACGGTGCGCTGGTGACGATCAGCGTGGCGGACCTGCTTCGGCATTCCGCCGAGGAGCGGGTTGCCGAAGCGGCCAGGATTCGGGCGCGCCTGGCCGAACTGCGTGAGGAACTGGGCATCCAGTTCCCCATCTATGTGCTGGTGACCAAGCTCGATCAGCTTGCCGGCTTCACTGACTACTTCCAATGCCTGACCAGCGAGGGGCGGGCCCAGCCCTGGGGGTTCACCTTGCCGGTTGCGGGCAAGCGCAAGCGGTGGCCGCGACAGCCAGCTGTTGATGCCGCTGCGCAGTGCCGCAAGGAGATGCAGTCATTGGTGACGCGGTTGGAGGTGGGGCTGGAGGGCCGACTGTCCGAGGAGTTCGATGTGGGCCGGCGCAAGGCGCTCTATGCCTTGCGCGATGAGCTTAGGAGCCTGACGGAACCGCTTGTCGCGATGCTGGAGCAGATGTTCCTGGACTCGCGGTACGACGACACCGAGCGCAATGCCATGCTGCGCGGCGTGTATTTCACCAGTGCCGCGCAAACAGAGGGGGCAGTGGTCGCAGATGCAAGCACCGTCTTCCGGGAACTGCTTGGCAGTGGCAAGGCGGGCAAAGCCGCTGGCGCCGCCGCGGGGAAGGCCACCGGCAACCGCAGCTACTTCCTGCAGGATGTTTTCAAGCGCATCATCGTGCCCGAGGCGCACCTGGTGAAGCCGAACCTGCGCTGGGAATTCCGCTTCCGCCTGCTGCGCCTGCTTGTCCACGCGCTGGCACTGGTGATCTTCCTGTGGCTGGCCGGTGCGTTCTATAACAGCTTCGGCCACAACCATAACTATCAGGACGTGGTGCAGGAGAAGGCCAAGGCGCTCGCCGCCACCGTGACGAGCTTCTACAAGAAGCCGCAGCCGGATACGATGCCCGAGGTGCTGGCTGCGGCCCGCGACCTGCCCGCCTACGCCAGCCTGAATCTGGCCGATCCGTCTGTCGACTGGCGGTATGGCCTCTACAGCGTGCCGCCGCTGCTGGGCGCCGCGACCCAGACCCATACGAGATTGCAGGACAACCTGCTGGTGCCATACCTGGTACGCCGGGTCGAAGCCGTGCTGTCCACCGCGGTCGATCAGCGCGATGCCAAGCAGACCTACGACACCCTGCGGGTTTACCTGATGCTGCACGACAGGGACAAGTTCAACGCGTCCGACGTGCGCAGCTGGCTGCAAAGCGACTGGGCAACCGGCAACGGGGCGGAGGCCTTCGGTGGTCGGGTGGCTGTGCTCGCGCATTTGGACAGCCTGCTGGATGGCAGTCGTCCCGTGTTGTCGCCATACGCAAAGAACGAGGCGCTGATCCGCTCGGCGCGGGATTTCCTGGATGGAAATACTTCCGTCGAACGCCTCTACGACCGCGCCAAGGCGGCCATGATGGAGGAGGCGCCACAGGATTTCACGCTGGTGCGCGCGGTCGGGCCGCAGGCTGGCACGGTCTTCACCCGAGCCAGTGGTGAGCCGCTGGAGCGGGGCATCCCTGGGCTCTTCACCTACGCCGGCTACCACGACCTGTTCAATGCGCGCCTGCCGGAATTCGTCGGCAAGGCACAGGCGGTTGATACCTGGGTCATGGGAAGGGGCACGGGGCTCGGCGCTCAAAAAAAAACGCTTGAGAGCGCCGCGGGCAAGCTGACAGGCAACGATCCCCTGACGCGCGAGATTCGACGCCTGTACCTGAGCGAGTATGCGCGGCACTGGGAGGAATTCCTGGGCGATATCCGGACGGTGACCGGCAACAACCTGGCCTTTGACCTGGAGATCCTGCGCAATTTCGCCGCGCCGGACTCCCCGCTGGCCCGGCTGGGCCGGGCAGCGGTGCAGGAAACCACGCTGAGCCGTCCGGTGGACCCCGAGGATAAGTCCCTGGCGGAGAAGGCGCTGTCCGCGCTGGACAAGAAATCCGACAAGGTCAACGCGCTGACCGCCCGCGCCGAGGCTCGCCAGGAGCGCGAGGTGGTCGACAGCCGCTTCGCCGCGCTGCGCGAAGTGGTGACCGGCCAGGCCGATGCCGCCAACCCGGGTGCGCAGGCTGCCGCCGGGAAGCCGCAGCTGGATACGATAGCCGGCATGGTTAACGCCTACTACACCAGCCTGGTAGTGGCCAACAATGCGCTGAACACCCGGAACCTGCCGCCCCCGTCAGAGGCTGGGGCGCAATTGCGCATGGAGGCGGCCAAGCTGCCGGCGCCCTTCAAGGCGGTGTTGGCCGATCTGGTCGTGCAGGGCACCCGGGATGTCAACAAGGGCGTTGGCGACATCCTGATTGCCCAGATGGACGCTGTGATCGGCGAAAGTTGCCGCAGTGCCGTCGACGGCAAGTATCCGTTCACGCCGACGTCGATGCAGGACGTGGATCCGGAGGATCTTGCACGCGTCTTTGCTACCGGCGGTGTGCTGGACGACTTCTTCCAGAAGGTACTGGCTCCACACGTGGATACCACCATCTCGCCGTGGCGCTACAAGTTGACCGCGCCCGATGTGCCACCGGTGGCCGGCCCGAGCCTGGTGCCGTTCCAGCGCGCCAAGGAGATCCGGGAGGTGTTCTTCCGTGATCCGGGCGCAAAGAAGATGGCCTGGAAGGTCGACCTGAAGGTCATAGAGCTCGATCCCGAAATCGTCGAGCTGAACATGGATTTCGATGGGCAGAGCCAGCGCTACGTGCACGGCCCGGTGATCCCGCTCAAGGTGACCTGGCCAGGCCCGCGCGGCGGGCAGGGTGCCGAAATCACCGCCAGCCCGCGCATCCGCCCCGACACCTCGACGTTGACCGCCAACGGCCCGTGGGCCCTGATGCGCGTGATTGCCAAGGGTAAGCTGGCCGGCTCGGCGACAGCCAGCCACTTCGTGGCCGAGTATGACTTTGACGGCCGCAAGGCGAAGCTCGACATCAACACCGGCAGTCTCGCGAATCCATGGACCACCGCCCTGCTGCAGGGCTTCCAGTGTCCGGGGAGGTCGGGGTGATTACGGCACCGTCGATTTTCGGCAAGCTGCCAGCGCAAGGGGACTTTGTTCGCCACAATGCGCCCCTGGCCCAGGTGGCGATGTGGCGGAACTGGTTCGACCCCGGGCAGGCCGAAGCTCCGGTCCGGGCGCCAGCGCTTTCCATTGTCGGCCAGGCGCCGCATTGGTTGCATCTGACGCCACCCAGCCTCGCGGGCCAAGCCCGATTGCGCGCGGCTGAACCGTGTCATTTCATCCTGCGCACGCGCGGCCTGAAGTTCCCCAGCGAGGGCAGCTACCTGATTGGTGTCATGGCCGCGTCCCGAGACCGGGTGGGGCGCCGCTACCCGCTGGTGGTCTGGCAGAGCGTCAGCGCTCAATGGGCCGAGCAGCTGCTCGGCGCACCGGCGCACTGGCTCACCGATCTGGTGCAGTTGGTGCATAACCACACCCGCCTGCCGGACCGAACGGGCCTGGCCGCGGCAGTCGATGCCCTGTGGGCCAACCATCGACCCGGCTGGCGGGGTCGCATCCAGGTGTCGTTCAAGCGCCTGGCCGGCGCACGGAATCAGGCCGCCTCGGGGAATTTGCTCAGCGACAGCTTCACTGGGCCCGAAGCCATCCGTGACGACTGGCCGCCGCACCTGTTGCGCAGTGGCAGCCTTGGCAGCGTCTGGCAGGCCGGTACTGGCTGCGCCATGGAAATCGACGGCGTCCCGGCCATGCGCCACATTGTGGCCGGGCTTTGATTTCATTCCTCGACCACGCGCGGCCACGCTCTATAAATTGCTGCTTGCGGGCAACTGCCTGTCGGAGTGCACACATCAGCAGCGGTATGGAACGGCCCGCAGCATCGGCACCTTGTTGATCTTGCTTATCCTGCCGGCGGCCAGTTCGGGCCCGCTTGCGCAAACAGATCCATGCCCTGCACCAGGCGCTTCGCCAGCCGTGGCTGCCGAAACTGATCCAGCCACCATTCGAGCGCGCGGCCCTCATGGTCGCCCCGCCACGCCACATACAGCGTGTTGGGCTCGCGCGGATCGGCCGTGCGCTTTTCCACCAGCTCCCCACGCTTGAGCAGCGAAGCCACGCGGTGCCGCGGCAGCCAGCCGACGCCCAGCCCCTCGCGCTGCGCCAGGATCTTCGCGCGCATGCTCGGCACGGCCAGCGAGGCTTGCCCGCCCACCAGGCCGTAGGCCCGCCCTGCGGTACCGCGCGATGAATCGGCCACAGCCACGCCCCGGTGCGCCGAGATGCGCTGGCGCGTGAGCGGCTCGGCTACGCTGGCAAGCGGGTGGCGCGGCGCCACGGCAAAGACCCATTCGACCACGCCGAGCTCGAACCAGCGCAGGCCGGGGATGGCGGGTGGCTCATTGGTCGCGCCGACGATCACATCGGCGCGGCCGTCGCGCAGCGCTTCCCAGGTGCCGCTGAGGACTTCGTGGGTCAGGCGCAGCGCCACGCCGGATTTGAGCGCATCGAAGCTGCGGATCACCGGCATCAGCAATTCGAACTCGAGCACTTCATCCGTGACGATCCATAGACGATCTTCCCAGCCGCTCGCCACCTGCCGCACGCGCTGGGTCATGCGCGATACGTCCTGCATCAGGCGCGCGGCCTCTTCGGCCAGCAGGTGGCCGGCAGGGGTGAGTTGCAGGCGGTAGCGGCGGCGGTCGAACAGCAGGGCGTCAAAGCGGCCCTCCAGTTGCCGGGCGGCGTGGGAGACGGTCGATGGCGCCTTGCCCAGGCGCGCCGCGGCGCGCGAGAGGCTGCCGCTGTCCCGGATGGCTTCCAGCAAGGCCAGTTCGTCTTCTGACAACATGTTCAACTCCGTCGAACGAGTTCATCGGGAAAATCGTACGGCAAAACACATGTGCCGGCGCAATATTCGTCGCAATGCTTCACCCGATTCCCGAAACCCCTTTGTTTGCAAGCGCCGTCGGCCAGGAGAGTACGTCCAGCCATGGCACAGTCACCGGAGAAAAGTCATGGCTCTCATTCATCGCATCGCAAGCTACGCCGGCGCCGCATTGCTGGTGTTCGGCGCGCTCGCTGCGCCACGCGCCGAAGCCGCTGCCGCCGCCGTCGTCTCTCATACGATCAAGGCGAACGGCGTTGCCTTGCACTACCTGCAATCCGGGCGCGGTAGTGGCACGCCGGTCGTGCTACTGCACGGCTACGCGGAATCCAGCCATATGTGGCTGCCGCTGATGGCGAAGCTTGGTGACAAGCGTACGGTGATCGCGCCGGACCTGCGCGGCGCGGGCGACTCGGCGATGACTGAGTCGGGCTACGAGAAGAAGAACATGGCGCAGGACATTCACGCCATGGTCCAGGCTCTCGGCTATCGCAAGATCAACATTGTTGGCCACGATATCGGCCTGATGGTGGCTTACACTTACGCCGCGCAATACCCGGGCGAAGTGGAAAGCGTGACGCTGATGGACGCGTTCCTGCCCGGCGTGGGCGACTGGCAAAAGGTCTGGCTGCTGCGCGACAAGTGGCACTTCAACTTCTACGGCGACACGCCGGAGAAGCTGGTGAAGGGCCGCGAGCGTACCTACTTTGAACACTTCTGGAACGATTTCGCCGCTGACCCGAAGCACTCGGTGTCGGAGGCAAATCGCCGGATTTATGCTGCCAACTACGCCAAGCCGGGCCGGATGCGCGCGGGATTCGAGTTCTTCCGTGCGTTCCCGCAGGATGCCGAAGACTTCGCGGCGCTGGCAAAGCACCCGCTGCCGATGCCCATGCTGGTGCTGGCGGGCGAGAAGGCTTCGGGTAGTTTCCTGATCGACCAGGCGCGTCTCGTCGCCACCCATGTGCAAGGCGTGATCGTCAAGGGCTCGGGGCACTGGCTGATGGAAGAAGCGCCAGGGCAGACCATTTCAGCTATCGTGCAGTTCATCGACGCGCCGTCGCAACCCGTTAGCGCCGACTAAGACGCCTACCTCACCGCATCAAAAAAGGAGTATCGACATGGGACTGCTCGTCAACGGCAAATGGCAAGACCGCTGGTACGACACGGCATCCACCGGCGGCCGCTTCGTTCGCAAGGACGCTGCCTTTCGCAACTGGGTGACGCCCGATGGCGCCGCCGGCCAGAGCGGCGCCGGTGGCTTCAAGGCCGAGGCCGGGCGCTATCACCTGTACGTGAGCCTGGCCTGCCCGTGGGCGCACCGCACGCTGATCATGCGCACACTCAAGGGGCTGGAAGAGATGATCAGCGTATCCACGGTGCACTGGCTGATGCTCGGCGAGGGATGGACGTTCGCCGAGGGCGCGGGCGTGGTGCCGGACACGGTCAACGGTGCGCGGCTCTTGCACCAGGTCTACACCGGCGCCGATCCCGACTACACCGGGCGCGTCACCGTGCCCGTGCTGTGGGACAAGCAGCGGGCAACCATCGTCAATAACGAGTCGTCAGAGATCATCCGCATGTTCAACACCGCCTTCGATGGTATTGGCGCCAAGGCGGGCGACTACTATCCGGCGGCGCTGCGCGCGGAAATCGACGAAGTCAACGCACGGGTGTACGACACGCTCAACAACGGCGTCTACAAATCCGGCTTTGCCACCACGCAAGACGCTTATGAAGAGGCGGTGACACCGTTGTTCGATACGCTCGACTGGCTCGAGGCGCGGCTCGCCACGCGCCGCTTCCTGCTGGGCGACCGGCTTACCGAGGCCGACATCCGCCTGTTCACAACGCTGGTACGCTTTGACGCGGTTTATGTGGGGCACTTCAAGTGCAACCTGCGGCGCATCGCCGACTATCCGAACCTGTCTGGCTTCACGCGCGACATCTACCAGTTGCCGGGGATTGCGGCGACGGTCAATATCGACCATATCAAGCGGCACTACTATGAAAGCCACCGCTCCATCAATCCGAGTGGCGTGGTGCCGGCGGGGCCGGTGCTGGACTTTGCCGCGCCGCCGGAGCGCGCGCGGCTGGCGGCGTAAGGCCGTTGTCCGTTTCTTTTTCGTTAGCCGAGACCACGCCCATGACGTTTCATCGCCAATTCCTGCTTGCCTTGCTCACATTGGCAGCCGTTGCCACCGCCCCCGTCGCGCTGGCTGCCGCCGACGATGGGCCCGCATATGGCCCCGAGCTGGAAGGCTTCGACTATCCGGCGCCGGTGCAGCAGTTTGCGTTCACCTCGCAAGGCGAGGCGATGCAGATGGCTTACATGGACATCAAGCCAGAGCGCGCCAACGGCCGCACCGCGGTCTTGCTGCATGGAAAGAACTTCTGCGCGGCGACCTGGGGGGACACGATCAAGGTACTCAGCACGGCCGGGTATCGCGTCATTGCGCCGGACCAGATCGGCTTCTGCAAATCCAGCAAGCCGGCGCACTATCAGTTCAGTTTCCAGCAACTGGCGCGCAACACCCACGCCTTGCTGGAATCCATCGGGATCCAGCAGGCGACGGTGATCGGGCATTCCACGGGCGGCATGCTGGCGATGCGCTATGCGCTGATGTATCCGCAACAGACGGAGCAACTGGCGCTCGTCAACCCGATCGGCCTGGAAGACTGGAAGGCGTTGGGCGTGCCATCCTTGTCGGTGGATCAATGGTATGCCCGTGAGCTCGCCACCAACGCTGACAAGATCCGCAGCTACGAAAAAGCTACCTACTATGTGGGCACGTGGCGCCCCGAGTACGAGCCCTGGGTGCAGATGCTGGCGGGCATGAACCGCGGCCCGGGTAAGCAGCAGGTGGCCTGGAACTCCGCGCTGATCTACGACATGATCTTCACGCAGCCGGTCGTGTACGAGTTGGGCGCGCTGAAGACGCCAACCTTGCTGCTGATCGGCGACAAGGACACTACGGCCATCGCCAAGGATGCAGCACCGCCGGAAGTCCGCGCGAAGGTCGGCAACTATCCGGTGCTGGCGCTGCGCACCTTGAAGGCGCTGCCGAATGCCAGGCTGGTGGAGTTTCCGGCGCTGGGCCACGCGCCGCAGATGCAGGATCCAATGGCGTTCCACAAGGCGCTGCTGGATGGCCTGGCGGCGTTGCCGGCAAGCCGGTAGCGTGAATGCCGAAGGCGTGCGGGGGGACGGCGGCTGAGGGAATGAATCCTGCATGGGGGGCAGGGCAGGGCCGCTTTGCCCGTGGCTGTCACGCGCAGGCGGTTGCCGCCGCCAGATCAGATCCCTGGCCTGTCGTTACCGAACAAGAACACGCCATCTTGCACTTTCTCCGACCCATGCAGGCCGCGTTTTGTAAAAAATGCAGTGCTATCGCCGCCGTTCTCAGTCGATCCGCCGCACACGAAAAGCGCGCGCCCGGGAGACACGTTTGCCTTCGTCATGTCGTGTTCGCTGCGGTGACGCTCGGCGTGCCGGCAGGCCATGCCTTTGCCGAGCAGACGGAGGCGGCATCTGCGGTCGAAGTGGCGCAGTGCGGTGATCTGCTCACCATCGTGCGCGATAGCCTGGTCAAGGAGGTGGAAGTGCCTTGTGCTCACCCTTCGCCAGCGACATGCAACGAACGCAAGCGTCCGCTGCTGGCCATCACCGCCTATATCCGCGAGCGCAGCGCCAACCGAGGCGACGATTGCGACACGCTGCTGGAAGTGAATCGCCGCCTGCGTGCCTTGCCGCCAAAGCGCTGAGAGGCCGCGCCGGGGTGCTACCATGCGCGCAGCTTGCTAGCCCGGGCATCAGGCCCGGGGGCAGAGTTCGACTTTTGCAGGGGAATCTGGATGGATCCGACAGTAGTGATCAGCACCTTCGAGCGCATCGCCAACGACGACACGGTGGAGCTATCGGTGGACGATGCCGTGGCCGGCCTGGCCGCGCTGCTTGCCAGCGAGCCGTTTTCCGACGCGGCGCGTGCGCTGCTGGAGACGGTGGGCGCCACGCTCTATCGCGTGGGCCTGGATGGCTACGAAGGCTGAAGGGAAAGTGGGCGGCGCGCGCGCGCCGCTGCAGGCATTTCAGTAGACAGGCGCCTCGCCTTCGGGGCGGTGCTTGAAGCGGCGATGCACCCAGTAGTATTGCTCCGGCATGGCGCGGACCTGCTGCTCCAGGAACGCGTTCATGCGCAGCGCGTCGACCTTCTCGTCGCCGGAGGGGTAGCCCGCCAGCGCATCGAATATCTTCAGCTTGTAGCCGCGGTAGCCAGGCAGGACAGAGGTCGTGAAGGGCACGACGCGCGCGCCGCTGAGCGCGGCGAGGCGCGACACCGAGGTGAGCGTGCAAGCGGGGACGTTGAAAAACGGCACGAATACCGAATCGCGCAAGCCAAAATCCATGTCTGCCGCGAGCATCAGCGGCGTGCCCGACTTGAGCGCGCGCAAGGCCTGGCGCACGCTGCCATTGCGCGGGATCATCTCCGTGCCGAACCTGCCGCGCTGCTGCTTGGCGAGTTGTTCCAGCAACGGGTTCGACATCTTCGAGTAGAGTGAGGCCACCGGATGCTTGATCGAGTAGAACATGCAGCCGGCCTCGATCGCCACGAAATGGAATCCCAGGAAGATGGTCGGGCCGGCCTCGGTGTTGCCGAGCTCGATGGCGGACTCCAGCTCGACCAGGTCATTCAGCTTGCCGGCACAGCCATACCATTGCACCCCGCGTTCCAGGTAGCTTCGAATCACGTGGCTGAAATGCGCCTGTCCCAGGGCATGTCGATGCGCTTCGCTCTGGTCGGGAAAGCAAAGCCGCAGGTTGGTCTGCACCACGCTGCGGCGCCGGCTTGGAATGCGATAGAGCAGGGCGCCCAGGCCCATGCCGACGCGGGCGCACACGCTATAAGGCAAGGCGGCGAGCAAACGCAGCAGGCTGACGGTGAAAAATAGTCCGATACGCTGGATCATCCTGTTCCTGAAGGGTTGCCGCGAGGCGTGACGCGCGCCGCCGCGGCCAGGTGGCGCGGGCGTGCAGCGCTGTCTCGCGTGAAAGACGCGGCAGTGGTGGTGATTGCCAGCTAATGGGCTTGCGGGGCTTGTTGGGCCCGTCTTGGTGGTGTGGTGCTACGGCGCCGCGTCGATGCAGGCGCGTGCCTGGATCATTGAAGGTCCGGGACCGGCGCCTGCTGCGGCGCTAGCTGCCAGCCCTGCGCATCGACGTTCTTGCCGTCGCGGTAGATCCAGCCGGTGCCGCAGGCCTGGCACACAAAGGTACTGACTGTCATTGCAGGGCGGCGTGGCACCTTGATGCGCTGCGTGTCGGTGATCCTGAGCAACGCATGGCCTGGCGAGCCACCACGGTTGGTGTCGATGGCGAGGCAGGCTGGGCAAGGCGACATGCGGAATCCGACGGCGGAAGGTGGGTGACTGTAGCACGTTCATGCTGCTATAAACCGCCGCCGCGAGCTTGTATCTGTTCGCGCACGTGGGCGCGCGCGATGCGTGGCGCGAGGTGTGGAAAAGACCGTGCCCGCAACCAATGAGGCACTTTTTTCTTCAGTAAGTTGACATGCCTATCCCAGCCCTGTATAAACGTTGGTGCAGGATCTTTCAAGCGGTTACTCAGATGTTATGGATCGTCCCCTCCAAGCGGCGATTCGTTTGCTCCATGTTCCTTCCTTGATCGTCATGCCTGGTGAGCATCAGGCTCATCCAGAACTTTTAAGGTTTAAAGGATATCCAGCATGGAAACCGGTACCGTCAAGTGGTTCAACGACTCCAAGGGCTTCGGCTTCATCACCCCTGACGCAGGCGGCAACGACCTGTTCGCGCATTTCTCGGAAATTCAAGGCGGCGGTTTCAAGTCGCTGCAAGAAGGCCAGAAAGTGCGTTACGTCGCAGGCGTTGGCCAAAAGGGCCCCGCAGCGACCAAGATCGAGCCGATCTAATCGAGCCGATTCGAATCGCCTAGAAAGAAGCCCCGCTTAGCGGGGCTTTTTTTTTACCGACCGGGAATCATCGAGGTGCGCAAG
Source organism: Cupriavidus sp. GW822-FHT03E04 (assembly GCF_058801495.1). Taxonomy (NCBI): domain Bacteria; kingdom Pseudomonadati; phylum Pseudomonadota; class Betaproteobacteria; order Burkholderiales; family Burkholderiaceae; genus Cupriavidus; species Cupriavidus sp. GW822-FHT03E04. Next base: position 27,635 of record NZ_JBXANI010000031.1, on the reverse strand, counting down.
CGCATAAAACATCATGCCTATGGTCGAATCCATCCTTCTAGCCGCCGTCCGGGTCTCGTCCTTCGAAGGCCAGCAGCCGCTGACCAATGCGAGCGGATTCTTCTTCGAGCGCGATGGCCGGCTCTTCGTGGTGACCAGCCGCCATGTGGTGTTCGACGAGCCAAGCAAGCACCACCCGGACCGTATCGAGATCGAACTGCACAGCCAGCCGGAAAACATGGCCGACTCGATCGGCTTTTCGATTCCGCTGTACCGTGACGGGCTTGCCGTCTGGCGCGAAGGCGAGGACGGCGGTGGTCCGGTCGATGTCGCCGTGGTGGAGATTGAGCGCAAGGCGTTGCCGCCCAAGCTGCTTTACCGGGCCTTCACGCCGGAACATCTGGCGCAGCCTTCCGACCGCGTCGAGGTGGGCGACTCCCTGTTGATCGTTGGGTTTCCCCTGGGTTTTCATGACGCGCTCCATCATCTGCCGGTTGCGCGCCAGGCCGTGGTCGCGTCCGCGTACGGATTGCGTTTCCAGGGCCAGGGGTTTTTCCTGACCGATGCCAGGACTCACCGCGGCACCAGCGGCGCGCTCGTAGTCTCGCGCATGCGCGATGGCCGGGGCGACAAGCTGGACCTGCCGTGGATGCTGCTCGGCATCCACTCGGCTCGCTTCGACGTCGGCTCGCGCGACCTGGCGGAGGACGAAGTGCTTGGGCTGAACTCTGCCTGGTATGCGGACATGCTGCTGACCCTGACCGAGCCCGTGGCGGCAAAGCCCGCGCGGACCGCGCCTGGCGCCGCCGCTACTCCCGCTGCTGCTACGCCCCCCGTTGCTGCTGCAGCGGCTATTGGCAATGCGGCAGCCATGCCGTCGGTTGCCCCGGCGGCTGCTCCCGCGCCAGTCCCGCCCGCTCGGCCAAAATAAAGGTCATGGAGCGGCTCCTAATAGGAGTAGAAGGAGTAGAGTGGGACTCAGTGGAACTGTGGAGTGCATCATGGACATCAATCCGATTGCCAGCTACAAAGGGTTCGACTTATACCCTCTCGTGTACAAGCACGCCGTGGTGCGCACCTGGCCGGAACGCAGGCCGGACCGGACCTTCGATGCCGCTGTCGTGATCTGCCGCGAAGGTGGCGAGCCCGAGGGGACGCAGGCCCGTACGTTCCGCCTCGACACAGTGCCGTGGGACAACGTCGGCGCTGCGCGCCGTGGTGTCGTTCGTTACGCCGAGGACATCATCAACGGCGCGATTCCCGGGCAATCCGTCGTCTCGCTCTGACGCCTAGAGCGAGATGCGGCAATGTCCGTCGTTGCACGAGGATGACGCAGGCGCGCCTGTCATGTCCTCGCCTGTCCATGGCTTGGCCGAGCAGCCAGCCACCGCTGCGTCGTCGCCAGTTGACGAGATCCCCGGGATGTCCTGCTTGTCCATCGGACCGACGGCGCGCCGATCGTTCGTCGGTGCATCGTCATGCTAGATCTCGTTGCCTTCGTGAAGCCCGTCCTTGACGAGATCACCGGGCAAGACGTCAGGATCTGGCCGGCGGGGCAACGCGTGGTGACGGCAAACTGGCAGATCCCTGATGCCAGGAGCTTTACCTGGCCAGCCAGGGCGCTTGAAATAGAGATGGCGCAGGACGTCGCGGAGCAATTGAGCAACGCGGACCAGGACGCCTTATATCAACTACAACGCAGCCTTGACCGGTATCTGCGCGCACGCCTTGGCGTCCATTGCAAGCAGGACAAGCCAGGGAACGCGATCGTGATTGTCGTCGATCGCCTGATGGCTCCCTAGCTTGCCCGCGTGCTGGCGCATTGGGCCTAGGCATTGGCCATTGCGAGCGAACCGGCACAAGGCCAGCTGCGGCATCAAGCCGCCTGGAGCACTACATGAACAATACGCCTTCCGCCTGCTACAAGGGTTTCGACCTCTATCCGCTGGTGTACAAGATCCAGCCCGCGCAATCCTGGCCGAGGACCAAGCCGGATCGCAGCTTCAACGCGTCCGTGGTGATCTGCCGCGAAGGCCATCGGCCCGGCAGTGAACGCACGCGCGTGTTCCGCCTGGAAAGTACCCCTTGGGAGAATATCGGCACGGCGCGCAGGGGTGCCGTGAAGTTCGGTGAAGATATTATTAACGGGCTGATCCCCGGGGAGTCTGTCGCTACGCTGTAACGCTGCGCCGGCAGAATCTGGCCCAGTAGCGCGGCGTTGCCCGTGCTTGCCGTGATGCAGGTGTTGCCAACTGGTATCGTAGGGGGGGCGGCCACCGCCAGGCAATGGGAAGCAAGAGGAAACGGGACCGCGCCGTGCAATGCCCGCCCTGCCGGTCTACCTGTCAAAACCTGCCGTGCGCAGTTGCGCCGGCGCCGCGAGCGCATACGTCATGAACAAGGTTGCCACACCATCCAACTTCCTCTGCACGCTACCGGGGCAAGGCAAGGGCATCGCCTACCATGTAGCCGTCAGCTTTCTCGACTCCAGTCATCCGACGGGTGTGCGCTTCACCAGTTTCGTCGGTGACGGCAGGCGTTCATTCGGGGTTCAGGCCAACGAGGCGGCCTTGGCGGGCGAAATGGTCGACAGCTTCGAGGCATTGTGCCGGCTGGCGATCGGGCAAGCGATTCGTGACAACCTCTATGACAAGGCTGGCGAAGGAGACTACGTGCTGGACCTGGGCGCGCAGCCTTTCGAGGGCGAATTGCGCCCGGTTGGTTCGCGCGTTGGTGTCAGCATGCCGCGCATGCGGTTTCCTGGCTGAGTCATCGCGTTGCCTGGCGCTGGCACGGGCGCGGGGAGCGCCCGGGAGATCGTGCTGGTCCGGACTGCCTGGCTAGACGCCGAATGCCGGGCTGCCGAAGCGGGCCAGCAGCGATTCGATCAGTGCCATGTCTTCGGTCTGCGGCGTCCTGTCTTCCGTGGCGCGCGACGGGCCGCAATAGGTTGCGCATACATGCCTGCGCACGGTTAGCACTTCATCCGCGGGGCGCTCCACCGTGACTTCCGGTCCCGGCACGTGGCGATAGCTTCCGCCTACCCAGCCACCTGGCGTCAGGTGCATCTCTTCCCATTCTTCGCTGATCGACATGTTTCTTCCTTTCGTTAGAGGGTGGGAGGGGCCGCGGGCCAACAGCTTGACGGCGCGGCAGCGTATCCGGCCGACCAGTATCAGTACTTGTGGCGGTAGTTGATCCGGCCCTTGGTCAGGTCGTAGGGCGACATTTCCAGCGTGACGCGATCGCCGGCCAGGATACGAATGCGGTTCTTCTTCAGGCGGCCGGACGAATAGGCCCACACCTGGAAACCATTTTCCAGGATGACGCGAAAACGGTTGTCCGGCAGTACTTCCGATACTTGTCCACCAAATTCCACTAGTTCTTCTTTAGCCAAGGATGATCCTTTTGCAGCAAGACCTGCTGCACAGTAGGTTGAGACGCATGCGGGTTGCTTTTCGTGTGGCCGGCTTATTGCAGGCGCATATCGGCAGCGACGCTCTCGGCCGCGCGTCGGGCGGCCTGTTTAGCCTGGGCTTCGGTGCCATGCGTGGCATGGCGCATCGAGACGTTGGCGACGATGCATTCGGAGCCGTTCTTGTATTCGGCGATCAGATAGGTCGCAAACCACACGCCTGGCTCTTGTTGTATCGGGTAGACCGACACCGTGTACGGATTGGCGCGGGTGGCGCGGGTGGTGCTATTGGTGCGATTGATGCTTTGATTCAAGGTGTTGCCCTTATGCGGGCGGACGATCTGAGGCAACGTTGAGCGCATCTCATGGTGCGCCGCGTGCTCTCTTCTGGCGATCGGTCGCCGTGTTTGCGTTGTCCAGCAACGTCAGGTCTCGCGCATTTGCGCGGGAAAGGCAGCTGGTGATGAGTGGACCGTGCTTGCGCAGGCTGATGCGCCAGGTACATGCGCACAGGTTACGGAGCGGACATGCCGCCGGGTCGGGAGGGTGATGGGCGGTTGTCGCCCTGAACGAATCGGGTGTACGCCCGACAGGCTGCCGTTAATATTTTGATGATGTCTGGCAGCCGGCACGTTTGGGCCGACGAGAAGAGGGTCGGCGAACGGCCAAGACTGCCAATGATACCATTTTCCGTCAATCGGCGCTCGCCCGCGGATTTGCGCGTACGATAGACATGGCGTTGCGCATAGCGCCCCTCGTGGCGCTGGTGTGGCCCGGCGCTACCTGTCGTATCACGGGAAAGCCGGTGCCCGATGCCCGGCAGGCCGTAACTGAACGAGGTGATCGATGCCGGAGAGTTTTTTCTATCAGGGCCATTACGTCAACCTGGAGTTGACGCAGCGCACTTTCGGGCAATGGAACTGGGTCTATACCCTGGATACGCACGGCCGTTTTGAAAACCAGGGCAACGCGTTCAGCTCGCGCGAGCTTGCCATGGCGGATGCCCTGGAGAACGCCAAGGCCCGGATCGAGCGCCTGGGGCACTAGTTACGTGGCACCAGGCGCCTGGCCGCCTTACTTCCCCTCGTCGGGAATGTTGTATTGCGCCTGCAGCGTGGCCGTGAATGGCCGGATCCTCTCGATGCAGGCCGCGCTGTCGCCGCCCTCCATGGTGGACAGATTCCAATTGCAGCCGCCTGCGTCCGGCGCATGCCAGCAAACGTCGCCGAAGCAGGCGCCGCTGCATTCCGCGAATTTCTGCTGCTCGGCGCGAATCATCGCGCGCAGTTCCGCCTTGTTCTTGATCTGTCGGTCCATGGTCGTCTCCTGTTTTTTCGTGGGGAAGTCTTGCTGGGCGTGGCTGCGGCCAGGCCGGTCAGGGCGGCCGCGCGATGGACTGCAATTCCGGGCGAATCGAGGGGGCGGGATTACTTGCGCTTGACGAAGGTGGACATGTCGTCGATGACGGTCCTGGCATAGGACACGGCCAGGTCGATGGCATCGTGCGGCGTGTGCGCGACATGCTCGAGCAAAGGTGGCACCAGCCTGAGCGAGCCGCTGTCGCCGCTGACCTGCGTGATGGTCACGGTGGCGAGAAAGCTCGCCCGTGCGAGTTCGGCATTGGCGCTTTCGTCGAACGAGCGACGTACATTGGCCGAAACCTTGAACCCCTTGTAGATCGCATGATTTTGAGACATGTTGATCTCCTTTCTTCAACGAGCATACGCTGTTTGCCCGGTGGCGTCCGATTTACTTGGCGGGGCGATGGCACGCGGTTATCAGGCGACGGCCGAAGGCGATTCTCCTGCTTCCGTCATGCGCAGGCGCCTCGCGCGCGATATTTCCCTGAACGCTGGAGTAAGCGGGTATGCTGGATCTGCCGCCTGGCACGCAATGCAGTAACCCACTCGTGGAGACACACCATGGCCAAAGGTCAATTACGCGGCAATCGCGAAACCAAGAAGCCCAAGCAACCCAAGAAGCCGGTCGCGCCCGCAGCACCGTTCGGTGCCGTCCAGTCGCGCGTCGGCAATGATGGCGCAGCAGGCAAGAAGAAGTAATCAAGGCGCAAATCAAGGCGCGAGTAAAGCGCAAATAATGCGCAAATAATGCGCAACTGAAGTGCGACTGAGACGGAACGTCAGGCTGGACCGTGTCATCTTGCGTTGCAGCAAGAAGCGCGGGGTGCCGCCGCTGCCGGCGTGCTCCCGTTCAGCACCTGACGCTCACCCGAGGCGGTGGCGGTGACAAGCTGCCGCCGGGGCGTTCGAGACACCGGGAGTGCAAGATGAGGCGTGACATGTCCTTCGCGGACCGCGTGCTGACGGCACTGCGCGCTGACAGCCAGGCGATGATGACGGATCTCCAGCTCGCCAAGGCGCTGGGCAATGCCGATGCATCCAAGCTCAGCCACCATTTATTGCTGCTTCAGGATTCGGGCCTGGTCGCCAAGACCGCTACCTCCGGGTGGCGCCTGACCTGGGCCGGCCACGACCGCGCGGAAGCGCGCAGCGTGGCCTAGCAGGCATCCGGCCGGCCGCCAGCCCGGCCGCACAGACAAACCAAATCCCCCGCTATAAAGTACAAAGCCCGTGGCTATTGCGGCACGGGCTTTGTCACGCTATTTCTTGTCGGCGGGCTGTACCGCTTGCGGGTCAAACTGGCCGGGCTGGGAGGTCCTGCGCTTTTCGCCGGGTTGCTGGAAGTGTGTCTTCCAGGGTGTGGTCGGCGCTGTTTGCTGACCAGGTTGCCTGGGACTGTAATTCATTCAATACCCCCATCGATGTCCGTCCGTGCCGGACCGGCACTCTCCCAGTGTAGGCTTGTGCCGGCCCTTTCCCTAACGCTGTTACCGATGAGGCGCCCGCCCGCGGCGGCGTCGCCATGCCGGCGTCATTCCTCCTGGAATGCTTCCTCGCGTTTGGCCTTGATCGACGGCAGGGCAACGATGCAGACCAGCAGCCCGGCCGCGATCAGCAGGCCGAGCGACAACGGACGGGTCAGGAATACGGTGAATGTCCCCCGCGACAGCAAGAGCGCGCGGCGGAAGTTCTCCTCCATCATCGGCCCCAGCACAAAGCCCAGCAGCAGCGGCGCCGGCTCGCACTTGAGCTTGATGAACAGGTAGCCGATCACACCGAAGCCAGCCGCGGTGAAGACGTCGAAGGTCTGGTTGTTGACCGAGAACACGCCGATGCAGCAGAACACCAGGATGGCCGGGTACAGGTAGCGGTAGGGCACCTGCAGCAGTTTGACCCAGATGCCGATCAGCGGCAGGTTCAGGATGATCAGCATCAGGTTGCCGATCCACATCGAGGCGATCAGGCCCCAGAACAGCGCGGGGTTGCTGGTCATGACCTGCGGGCCCGGCTGGATGTTGTGGATGGTCATCGCGCCCACCATCAGCGCCATCACGGCGTTGGGCGGAATGCCCAGCGTGAGCAGCGGGATGAAGGAGGTCTGCGCCGCGGCGTTGTTGGCCGATTCCGGACCTGCCACGCCTTCGATGGCGCCCTTGCCGAATTCATGCGAGTACTTGGAAGTCTTCTTCTCCAGCGAGTAGGCCGCGAAGGAAGCCAGCGCCGCGCCGCCACCGGGCAGGATCCCGAGGATGGAGCCGAGCGCGGTACCGCGCAGCACCGCTGGCGCCATGCGCTTGAAGTCCGCCTTGGAGGGCCACAGGTTGGTGACGTGATCGGTAAAGGTTTCGCGGTTTTCCTTCTGCTCCAGGTTGGCGATGATCTCGGCAAAGCCGAACATGCCCATGGCCAGTGCGACGAAGTCGACACCGTCGGTCAGCTCCGGCACGTCGAAGGAGAAGCGCGCGGCGCCCGAGTTCACGTCCGTGCCGACCAGGCCCAGCAGCAGTCCCAGCACGATCATCGCCACGGCCTTGGGCAGCGAGCCCGAAGCCAGCACCACGGCGCCGATCAGGCCCAGGCACATCAGCGAGAAATACTCGGCGGGCCCAAACTTGAATGCCAGTTCCGACAGCGGCGTAGCAAACGCGGCCAGGATCAGCGTAGCCACGCAGCCGGCAAAGAAGGAGCCTAGGCCGGCGGTTGCCAGCGCCACCCCCGCTCGCCCTCGCCTGGCCATCTGGTAGCCATCGATGGTGGTCACCACCGACGACGACTCACCCGGCAGGTTAACCAGGATGGCGGTGGTGGAACCACCGTATTGGGCGCCGTAGTAAATGCCGGCCAGCATGATCAGCGCAGCCACCGGGGGCAGCGTGTAGGTCACCGGCAGCAGCATGGCGATGGTTGCCAGTGGCCCGATGCCGGGCAGCACGCCGATCAGCGTTCCCAGCACGCAGCCGAGAAAGCAGTATCCAACGTTCTGCAGTGTCAGCGCCGTGGAGAACCCAAGGGCCAGGTGTTCGAATAGTTCCATGAGGCTGTCTCCCTCGCCTGCAGTGAAACCCGGGCCGCGCATCTGCGGCAAGGCAGGCACGGCGGACCAGGCTACGCGCGGTATTTTTTGCGGAATTGCGCGCGAATCGGAGGAAGCTGGCGCGGCGCGAGGCTACGCTGGTTTCCGCCACAGATCGTCATCGACAGCAAGCGCGCGCGCTTAGGCGCACCCCAATGGCTTACCAAGCACAGTAGGCGCGAGTGCTTTCATCCGCCTTTCAGTGACGGCAGCTGCGGGTATGTCCCGATACGCCTGAGTGATGCTTAAGTGACGCCGAAGTGACGCGTGAGTGATGCCTGAGATTCCTTGCGCCCGAAAAGCAACGCCCCGGCCAAAAGCCGGGGCGTTGTCACATGGCCCGCCGCTCGCCTGGCAGGCAAGCGGGCGCACTGCTTACTGCTTCGTCGTGTCCTTGCCCATGGTGTCCTTGCCCATCGAGTCCTTGCTCATGGAGTCTTTGCTCATGCTGTCCTTGCCCATCTTGTCCTTGCTCATCTTGTCGTGGCTCTTGCTCATCTTGTCCTTGCTCATCTTGTCTTTGCCCATGGTGTCCTTGCCCATGGTGTCCTTGGCCATGCTGCTGTCATTGCTCATGGCATCCTTCTTCATGGAGTCCTGGGCAAAGGCATGACCCGCAAACAGCATCGTGGTCGAGAGCAGGGTGGCTGCGAAAATTTTGTTCATGAAGATCTCCTTGGGTTGGTCAGTGTGCAGGCCGGCATCATGCCGGCCAATTTCAAGCGGATCAGGATCCGCCGAACCAGTTGTATCCCTGGTCTTCCCAGTAACCGCCGGGATACGTGTTGGTGACGTACAGCGCCATGATGTGCTTGGGATTCTTGTAGCCAAGCTTGGTCGGCATGCGCAGTTTCATGGGGAAGCCGTACTTGGGCGGCAGCTTCTCCCCGTCGTAGGTAAAGGTCAGCAGCGTCTGCGGATGCAGCGCGGTGGGCATGTCGATGCTGGTGAAATAGTCGTCGGCACAGCGAAAGCCCACGTACTTCGCGCTGGTGTCGGCACCCACGCGATGCAGGAATTCCGAGAAGGGCGTGCCACCCCACTTGCCGATGGCGCTCCAGCCTTCCACGCAGATATGGCGCGTGACCTGCGAGGTCTGCGGCAGCGCGTAGAGCTGCTCGAGCGTCCACGGATCCTTGCGCGCCACCATGCCGCCGACCTCCAGCCGGAAGTCGGCACCGTCGACCTCGGGTACTTCGTCCTCGCCGTAGAAGGCATTGAACGGGAACGGCCGCGTGATCATGGACTCTGCGTAGGTGGGCGCGAGCCGCTTGGGGTCGAACAGCCAGCCTTGCACGCGATCGTTGAAGCGCGATACCGCGGTGAGAAAGCGCTCCACCGAGGCGTCGTCGCTCAGGCTGCAACCCGTCAGCATCGACAGCCCGCCCAGCGTGATGGCGCGCTTGGCGAACAGGCGGCGCGACGGCATATCGAGTTCGCGCACGGCGTCTCGCAGGATCAGGCGCCGGTCTAGCGTGACGATGGGTTTGGATTTGTTCATGGCGGTTCTCCGCGATGCGGCTCTGTGGATTCAGTTCTGTGGATGCGTTTGCGTGAACACGGCCGGCGATCAGCGGCCGCGCAGCATGATCAGCAGCGTGCGCGGCACCAGCGCCACCATGGCCACATGCACCACGATGAACAGCACGATGGCGCTCATGCACACGAAGTGGACCCAGCGCGCCGCGTCATAGCCGCCCATCAGGTCGCGCAGCAGCGGGAATTGCACCGACTTCCAGATTGCCAGGCCGGACAGCACCGTGACCACGATGACCACCACCACGCCCAGGTACATGGCCTTCTGGGCTGCGTTGTATTCAGCCAGGTCCGGGTGCGCCAGCCGGCCGCGCAGCGCCGCGGCGATATCGCGCAGCGCGGCGGGCACCGACAGCGGCAGGAAGCGGCGGCGGAACCGTCCGGTGAGGACGTTCATCAACAAGTAGAACAGCCCGTTGGCGACCAGCAGCCACATGGCGGCGAAGTGCCACTGCAGTGCCCCGCCCAGCCATCCGCCGAGCGTGATGCCCTTGGGGAAATGCAGGCCGAACAGTGGCGACGCGTTATAGATGCGCCAGCCGCTCATCACCATGATGATGACGGCGATGGCGTTGAGCCAATGGGTGATGCGCACCCATGCCGGCTGGATGGAGGCGGACGTTTGTCCGCGGCGGCCCTGTGCGGGCCGCGATAGCTGGGAGGCTGTGTCCACCGTCATTCTCCAATGTTCCGTGGCGCTCGCAGGTGCGGCTGCAACGGTTTATGTGCCTTTGTCGACGGTGGCGGCACGAACTTACACGCGGGACGGAAATTTTTCCTGGCACGCGGGCACGTCGGCAACGGGTGTCCCCGGAGTCACTCAGCGAGCTCGGCGAAAGAAGGTACGGACTGCTGGGCGACGCATGGACGGCTACCCGCACTCTTGACATTAGCACTCCGCCCGCGAGACGCCAAAGGCGATCGATGCCCGCCTCCCACGGCCCGCTACAATGCTGGCGGGCCGCGTGGCCAGCGCTGCCCCACAGCGCGCGCGCAGCCCGGCCTGCCCGCAGCCGCATACGGCCGCCGCCCCGACACCATCCACGGACCCCAGGACCTCCGCATGCCTTTGACCGCAGAGCAGCTTATCGAATACATGGACTTCGCCGCAGGCCTCGCGCAGGCCGCCGGCAACGCCAGCCTGCCGTACTTCCGCAGCGCCCCGGCGGTAGAGGACAAGGGCGGCCGGCACTTCGACCCGGTCACCGCGGCCGACAAGGCAGCCGAGCGCGCCATGCGCAACCTGATCCTGGCGAAATACCCGGAGCACGGCATCCTGGGCGAAGAAGAAGACCGCGTGGCCGGCACCTCGCCGCTGACCTGGGTGCTCGATCCCATCGACGGCACCCGTGCCTTCATTACCGGGCTGCCGCTCTGGGGCACGCTGATCGCGCTCAACGACGGCCAGCGCCCGGTGATCGGCATCATGGACCAGCCGTTCACGCGCGAGCGGTTCAGCGGCGATGGCAGCCAGGCATGGCTCAACGGCCAGCCCCTGCGTACCCGGCCGTGCGCCGACCTGGCGCAGGCCAAGCTGATGTGCACCACGCCGGAGATGTTCGAGGACGCGGCGCAGTTCGCCGCCTTCCGCCGCGTGGCGGACGCCGCCCGCATGCAGCGCTACGGCGGCGATTGCTACGCCTACTGCATGGTCGCGGCAGGCCATGTGGATGCCGTGGTCGAGGCCGGCCTGAAGGCCTACGACGTGCAGGCGCTGATTCCCATCGTGCAAGGCGCTGGCGGCGTCATGACCAGTTGGACCGGCGGGGATGCGCAGCAGGGCGGCACCGTGGTGGCCTGCGGCGACCCGCGGCTGCACCAGCAGATACTCGCGCTGCTGAATGCGCCTGCTTGAGCACTCCCGTGGCCCTGGCGTGCCGGCCGGGCTTGCTATCATGCTGGCCGCAACGTCCGGCGCGGAAAAAAGACGGCCCAGCCAGCACGGCCATCCCGGCCCGGACTTAACCATGCAGTAGGGAAGAAACCAGAAACATGATGTCAAACGCTTGCGGCCTAGATTTCGGCACGTCCAATTCCACGGTGGGCTGGTGCCGGCCGGGACAACCCACGCTGTTGCCGCTCGAAGATGGCAAGCTCACGCTGCCCTCCGTGATCTTTTTCCATTCAGAGGATCCGCTGGTCAGCTACGGCCGCGCCGCGCTTGGCGACTACCTGGCGGGCTATGAAGGCCGGCTGATGCGCTCGCTCAAGAGCCTGCTCGGCACCTCGATGATGGAGGACAGCACCGAGGTCATGGGGCAGGCCATGCCGTTTCGCAAGCTGCTCTCGCACTTCATCGGCGAGCTCAAGCAGCGCGCCGAGACCTCGGCCGGCGCCAGCTTCGACAAGGTCGTGCTGGGCCGCCCGGTGTTCTTCATCGACGAAGACCCCAAGGCCGACCAGCTCGCCGAGCAGACGCTGCGCGAGATCGCGGCGGATGCCGGCTTCAAGGACATCGAGTTCCAGTATGAGCCGATCGCCGCGGCCTTCGATTATGAAGCCACGATCGCGCGTGAGGAACTGGTGCTGGTGGCCGACATCGGTGGCGGCACCTCCGACTTCTCGCTAGTGCGCCTGTCGCCCGAGCGGGCCGGCAAGGTCGACCGGCGTGGCGACATCCTGGCCAACGGCGGCGTGCACATCGGCGGTACGGACTTCGACAAGAGCTTGAGCCTGGCGAGCGTGATGCCATTCCTGGGCCTGGGCAGCGAGCTGCGCAATGGCAAGGCGATGCCTTCGGGCCAGTATTTCGACCTGGCGAGCTGGCACACCATCAACCTGGTCTACACCCGCAAGGCATGGTCGCACGTGATGGACAACTATCGCGATGCCGCCGACAAGATAAAGCTGGACCGCCTGATCAGCCTGATCAAGCAGCGCGCCGGCCACTGGCTCGCGATCCAGGTGGAAGCCGCCAAGATCGCCTTGTCGGGCGAGCCGCAGACGCAGCTCGACCTCGGGCGCATCGCCCCGGGCGAGACCATGGCGATCAGCCGCGCTGACTTTGACCAGTCCATTGCGAAGCTGGTTGGCAAGACCGAGGTGACGGTGCAGGCGTTGTTGCGCGATGCGGGCGTGCAGGCGGATGCGATCGACACCGTATTGTTTACCGGCGGGTCCAGCAGCGTGCCTTTGCTGCGTGAGCGGCTGTCCGAGCTGATCCCCGGGGCGCAGCGGATCGAGGGCGATCTGTTTGGCGGCATTGGTTCCGGGTTGGCGCTGGATGCCCGGCGCAAGTTCGGGTGAGGGGATTGGGTGGGGTAGGTTGACTGCAACTGCAACTGCTCAACGTCAAGGGCAACTGCAGTTTCACCACCCCTGCGGGGCGGCGACCTACTTTCTTGTCTCGCCAAGAAAGTAGGCAAAGAAGGCGACCCGGATGCGGCGAAAGACTCCTCGTCGCCAGACCAAAAGAGCGGCCGGGACCCAAACTCACATCGCCTTAAGGCGATGCTCAGACACGGGTCCCTCTTTTCCGCTCTTTTGGCCTGACGACGAGGCGCCGCATAACGGGAGATTCAAACCTCCACGCCTCGGTTTGCATCGCGCTTGGGTGATTTCCGCCTGGAGGCGGGAATCACGGCTACACGGAATATCGTTTTCTGCTCTCTCTGGTTCGCTCCCCCCACGCAGTGGGAGGGGCCGGGCGGGCGCAGGCAAGAGCGAGATGCCCTAGACCGCAGCCCATGGCCGGGTGCCGTCCGTCATCCCCGCATGCTAATGTCCCATCTTCGCGAATTCGCGTTTTCGAAGAGGCACCACATGCATGCGGCTATCGTCGAAGCCAGCTACGGCTCCGATCCGGTTGGTCTGGTCAGCGGCTTCCGCTTCCTGCCCGGCGAGCCGGGCCAGCCCATCGATTCCGCCGCGGCGGCCGCGTGGCTCGGGCAGCCTGCGTCGGGCGACGAGTTTCTTTGGCTGCACTTCAATCTGTCGCATAGCGCGTGCGAGCGCTGGCTCAAGGGCCAGCTCGACCTGCCCGAGGGATTCTTCGAGGCGCTGCGCGAGGGCTCGCGCTCCACCCGCATCGAGCGCCTGGATACGGCGCTGCTTGCGGTGGTCAATGACGTGATCTACAACTTCGGCGTGGCCACCACCGATATCTCCACGCTGTGGGCCTGCGCCGACCGCCGCATCCTGGTGACAGCGCGCATGAAGCCGCTGCGCTCGGTTGACCAGCTGCGCGCCTCGGTGCGCCAGGGCGAGTTGTTCCACACGCCGCTGGCGCTGCTGGTGCATTTGCTGCGCGACCAGGCCGATGTGCTGGTGCGCATCGTGCGCGAAACCAGCGTGACCGTGGACCAGGTCGAGGATCGCCTGCTCTCGCATCGTCTGCACGGCAACCGCGCGGAGCTTGGCTCCATGCGCCGCGGCCTGGTGCGCTTGCAGCGGCTGCTCGCGCCCGAGCCTGGCGCGCTGTTCCGCCTGCTCAACCGGCCTCCCGCCTGGCTGCAGGACCAGGACATCCAGGATCTGCGCTCCTCCACTGAGGAATTTTCGCTGGTGCTGAGCGACCTGGCCGCGCTGGTCGAGCGCATCAAGCTGCTGCAGGAAGAGATCGCGGCCAAGCTCAACGAGCAGACCAACCGCACGCTGTTCACGCTGACGCTGGTCACCGTGCTGGCGTTGCCGATCAACATTGTGGCCGGCTTCTTCGGCATGAATGTGGGCGGGATTCCGCTGGCGGACCATCCGCACGGTTTCTGGGTGCTGGTGGTGCTGGTGGCCAGCTTCACCGTGCTGGCGGGGCGCTGGGCCTTCCGCAAGCAGGGCGATTACTGAGCGCACGGGTGACCATTCACGAGCGCGTCACATCTCGCGGTTAGCCTGCCAGTCACCACGTTGTTGCGAACAGGAGTTAGCAATGAGACCAGACGAGAACGAGCTGATTCGGCGTATCCACCGCGAGGTGGCCGATCACTATGACGAAGAACTCGAACTGGAGCTGGAAGACCACCATGTCGATACGCTGTTCGGCGAAGCCGCCGGCGGCCTGGACGACGACGAGCGGGCTGCGCGGCGGCTGTACTTTCGCGAGCTGTTCCGCCTGCAGGGCGAGCTGGTCAAGCTGCAAAGCTGGGTGGTGGAGACTGGCCACAAGGTCGTGATCTTGTTTGAAGGGCGCGACGCGGCCGGCAAAGGCGGCGTGATCAAGCGCATCACCCAGCGGCTCAATCCGCGCGTGGCCCGGGTGGCGGCGCTGCCGGCGCCCAACGACCGCGAACGCACCCAGTGGTATTTCCAGCGCTATGTCTCGCACCTGCCGGCGGCGGGGGAGATCGTGCTGTTCGACCGCAGCTGGTACAACCGCGCCGGCGTGGAGCGCGTGATGGGCTTTTGCACCGACGACCAGTACGAAGAGTTCTTCCGCTCGGTGCCGGAGTTCGAACGCATGCTGGTGCGCTCCGGCATCCAGGTGATCAAATACTGGTTCTCGATCTCGGACGAAGAGCAGCACCTGCGCTTCCTCTCCCGCATCCACGATCCGCTCAAGCAGTGGAAGCTCAGCCCGATGGATCTCGAATCCCGCCGGCGCTGGGAGGATTACACCCGCGCCAAGGAAATCATGCTGGAGCGCACGCATATCGACGAGGCGCCGTGGTGGGTGGTGCAGGCGGTCGACAAGAAAAAAGCGCGCCTCAATTGCATCCATCACCTGCTGCAGCAGATGCCTTATGAAGAGCGCGTGCAGCCGCCCGTGGTGCTGCCGCAGCGCGAGCGGCACGACGACTACTCGCGCCAGCCGGTGCCCGACAACATGATCGTGCCGGAAGTCTACTGAGCCTTCTTTTTCGCGCGCCGCGACGACGTCTTGCGCGGGTGCCGGCAGCCCTTGCCGTAGCCGTAGCCGGTGGCGTTGTCGAACCTGCAGATATAGAGGCAGGCAGACGCCACGCTCATGCCGCGCTCCTGCAACCGGCGCGCTGCAGGATGAAGCTGGCCACGTCGTCGCGCACGGGCGCCAGCCAGTGCAGCGGGTCGGCGAACACGCCGATCAGCAGTGTGTGGGAGAGCCGGGCATAGCTGCGGAACTGCACGGGCACGCCGCGTTGTTCCAGCCGCGTTGCCATTTGCGCGGAGTTGCGCAGCGGGTTGATCAGGCGGTCGCCGTCGTCCACGCCGATGAACGCTGCGGGTGAGCGCGCATCGGCGTAGTCGATCGGCTGCGAACCGGGCGGGTAGTCGGGGTGGTGGAACACCGGCTGCGCCTGGCGATTCTCGATCGGCAGGAAATCGTAGGCCCCTGCCAGCCCGATCCAGCCGCGCAGCAGGGCGGGACTCATGTCGAAGCTGCCGAGCCAGCGCGCATCGAGCGCGAGCATGGCGGCGTTGTAGCCACCCGCGCTGTGCCCCATCAGGAACAGCCGTTGCGGGTCGCCGCCGTAGCCGGCGATCTCGCGCCGCGTCCACGCGACCGCGCGCGCGTTGTCCACCAGGAAATCCGGATAGCTGACTTCGGGGTAGAGGCGATAGTCCGGGATCACGGTCAGGATGCCGCGCGCGGCCAGCGCTGCCGCGACGAAGGCGTACTCGGCCTTTTCCCCGCTGTTCCAGGTGCCCCCATACAAGAACACCACGACCGGCGCCTGGCCTGGGCACGCCGGCTGGCGCGGCGCATAGATGTCGAGCCTGGCGCGTTCGCCGTCGCCGTAGGGCACGTTGGTGCTCAGGGCATAGGCTTTGCTTTGGGTTAAGGCATTGAGCACGTCCGATGTGGAGCAGGCGCTTAGGCCGACCACCAGCGGCAATGCCAGGAGGAGCGAAAGAAAGCGCGGTCTGAGCATCGGCAAGGCTTCCTCTTCGGTAGCTTTTTCAAGTGCTGCCAGCCATTCTTGCATAGTCGCCGCGCGCAGTGCGGCATGGCGTGCCCGCCGGGCCAGGCATGGATGCACAGCAAGTTGAATGCCACGCGCGCTTCGCACGTCTCACCCCGGTGCATGCCCTGCCTGGCTCCGGCTATTCTCAGTGAAGGCTCGCTACAGGAGGTGTTCCTTGTTTGGTACCTGGGCTTGGGTCATCGGCGCGTTGCTCATCACCATGGGTTTGATCAGTTCGCAGGTAAAGCGGCTGCCGCTGTCGGCGTCGGCGCTTTACCTGCTGTTCGGCATCGGGCTCGGGCCATGGGGGCTTGGCCTGATCCGGGGCGATGTGACGGATCGCGATCATGCGGTTGCGCTGGAGATCGTGACGGAGATCGCCCTGCTGGTATCGCTGTTCGCGGTGGGGCTGCGGCTGCGTGTGCATCCGCGCGATCGCCTCTGGCGCGTTGCCCTGCGGCTGGCCACGGTGGGGATGCTGCTGACCATCGCCATGCTGTTCGCGATTGGCTTCTGGGCCATGGGCTTGCCTGCGGGCGTGGCCCTGCTGCTCGCGGCCATCCTGGCGCCAACGGATCCGGTGCTGGCCTCCGACGTGCAGGTCGAGGATACGCAGGACCGCGACCGGATGCGCTTTAGCTTGACCGGGGAGGGCGGGCTCAACGACGGCGCCGCGTTTCCCTTCGTCATCCTCGCGCTTGGCCTGATGGGCGCGCAGGATGCCGGCGTTGGCTGGCAGCGTTGGCTGTGGGTCGACCTGCTGTGGGCCTCGCTGGCTGGCCTGGCCCTGGGCTGGAGCATGGGCTGGCTGTGCAGCCGCGCGGTGCTGGCCCTGCGCAAGCGCCAGCGTGGCGCGGCCGGCATGGAGAGCTTCTTCGCCGTCGGCCTGATCGGGCTGGCTTACGGCGCCGCGCTGGCCGTGCACAGCTATGGCTTCCTGGCGGTGTTTGCCGCGGGCATGGCCATGCGCCACGTCGAGCACCAGGAGAACCAGGACGTCGAGGCCGACGAAGTGCTGGGCGCGACCGTGTTCTCGGAGCAGGAGAGCACGGCCGTGCAGCACGACAAGGCTGCCGCCTACCTGGCGCACACCGTCAGCGAGTTCTCGCTGGACCTCGAGCGGCTAGCCGAGCTTAGCGTGATGGTGGCGGTGGGCGCGCTGCTCTCCGTACGGATGCTGCGCTGGGAGTACCTTGGCCTGGGCCTGGCGCTGATCCTCGTGGTGCGCCCGCTGGCCGTGGGGATCTCCACCATCGGGGTTGCGCTGCAGCCGCCGCAGCGGCGGCTCATTGCCTGGTTTGGCGTGCGCGGCATCGGCTCGGTCTACTACCTGGCCTATGCGCTTGCGCATGGTGCGGATTTCCGCCACGGGGCCATGCTGGCCGACGCCACGCTCTGCGTGGTGGTGCTATCGGTGGTGCTGCACGGCTCATCGGCCACGCCCCTGATGGCGATGTACCGGCGCTGGCGCGGCGCCGCCAAGGCCTGAATCCATTGGCTTGCGCAGCGCTTCTGGCACTCGCCTGCAGTTTTCTCCCTCGTTAAAGCTCTTGTCCCGGATGCCGTTATTTGTGTGGCTTAGGCTTCGTGCGCCCAGGCCTGCATCCACAGAACAAGAATCGGAGCTTTAGAACATGAGGGGTCCTCTCTTCCGCCAATGCGCAAGCCAGCTCGCTGCCCTGCTGGCCGCCATGTCTGTCGCCGCCTGCGGTGGCGGTGGCGGCGATGCGCCAGCTGCCGCCCAGACAAACGCGAGTCCTTCCGTGCCGGTCGCCAGCGCGCCCGTGCCGCCCACGCTGGCGCCGGCCTGCGGCGGCTGCAGCGCCGTGGATGCCAGCAATTACTCGGGTTCCGGCGTCGGCGTCTGGTCTGCCTCCAACACCACCGGCGCGCCAGCCGATGTGCCCGTTGCCATCGGCGGCGTGAATGGCAAGGCCGTGACGCTGCTCTACACCAACGGCGCCACGGCGCAGGCCATGCCGGCCGGCCTGTCGCTGTCGGTGATCCAGTCCGTGCTGGGCAACCTCTCGATTCAGTCGGTCTCCACCGGGCAGGACGAACAAACGCTGCGCGACATTGCCGAGTTCAATCGCACCGGCTGGGCAGCACTGGCCGGCGGCAAGCAGGTGGCCAGCCTTTCCGAAATCGCACCGCCACCGCCGCTCGCTTCCGTGCTCAACGATACCAAGAGCTGGTACCACACCGACGGCACACGCCGCGCGGCCACGCTGGTCAAGCAAGTGAGCACGACAGACGCCACCACCGTCAACATCTGGGTGGAGACCACCGAGTCGGCGCCTGGCAAGGTCACCGGCACCCTCGTCGACACGCTGGCTGCCGCCTTCGCTAGCGGCGGCGGCATCTACGACATGCTGACCTCGGTCGGCGGCCCGTTGTGGGGCGCGCACAGCTACAACAACCTGATCGCCGGCAGCGGCCAGCCGGTGGATATCGTCGTGCTCAACTTCGACAACAATGGCAAGCCATTCGGCACCGTGGGCTATTTCTGGGGCCTGCACAACCTGAAGGCCACCTCGGATTCACGCAGCAACGAGTCGCTGTCGCTCTATCTCGATTCCGAGACCCTGTACCTGGGCGGCGCCGAAGGCCTGAAGTCGATGAAGATGACCATGGCGCACGAGGGGATGCATATGCAGAACTTCTACCGCCGCGGCGTCAAGGCCGGCCAGCAGTACGCATTCGATAGCTGGCTGGAAGAAATGTCCGCGATGATGATGGAGGACTTCGCCAGCCAGACCATCGACCCCACGTACAACGCGATCCGCGACGTGCGTTTCAGGGACTACGTGAGCTATGGCAACGGCAACTTCAACTGCAATATGCTGAATTTCACTGGATTCGGCGCCACCTGCGAGAGCTATTCGGTGTCGGGCAGCTTCGGCGGCTTCCTGGACCGGCAACTCGGCCTGGCCTTTTACAAGGACCTGCTGGGCCGGACTTCCAGCGCGGACTCCAAGACCGTGCTCGACCAGGCCATCAAGGCCGCGCGCCCGGACTCCGGCTTTAGCCAGGAACTGTTGCGCTGGAGCGTGACCAGCAATTCGCTGATGCCAGCCGCGACGTCGCCGTCGCGTTACGGCTACCCGGCCCGTGTCGACGGCGGCTTCACGCTCCCGCTGATCGATCCGGACCTGTTCCGCGCCTCGCGCAAGCTGCCGGTGGCCGTGCCCGCCACGTTGCAGCCGTATGGTAGTTTCCCGGTGGTTCGCAGCAACGGGGGTGCCACGTTCAGCGAGACCGTGCGCGTGCCTGCCGGCGCTACGCTATCCGTCGTGGTGTACTGATTGTACTGACCGCGCTAAGCGCAGGCTCGCCGGATCTGCCTCCGGCGGCTCCCGGGCGGCGATGTTCGCCGCCCGGACTTGTCAATCCAACAAACCTCATGCGCCGAATCCTGCTCCTGATTGCTGCCCTGTCCGTCGTGCTGGCTGCGTGCGTGCACGCGGTGCCGGCCGGGCGGTCCATCGCCTTGACGGGCACGGTGATGGTCAAGGGCAGCGCCCTGTTCCAGCAGCCGGTGCTGGTCACCGCTGATGGCGAGGCATGGGTGCTGGAGAAATTCCCTGTCGGCGAGGCCGAGGCGTTGCGCGGCCAGAAGGTGGGCGTGACCGGCACCGTGCTGCGCGCAAACCAGCCCGGCACGTGGGCGCCGGCCATCCGCGTCGAGCGGATCGAGGCCGTGCCGGACGGCGCGCCTGCGCGCTAGATCCGGCTAGCTCCAGCCTGGTCAGTCGCTCGGGCCCGCGCGGTCGGGGAACGCCTCTTCCAGCGTCAATACCGTACCGGTCAGGCTACCGTCATAGCCGGGCAGGGCATCCACCACCTGCCGGAAACCGGCGCTCCTGAGTGCCGCGACGGCGCCGGCCAGTGCTGGGCTTTGCAGGCGCTCCCGCTCGATCACAAAGAAGTACCGTTCCTTGAGCACCGGCACGAAATCCAGCCCGAAGCGGCGCGCCGCCGTCTCCACGCCGAACCCCGCATCCGCCATGCCGCTGCCGATATAGGCGGCCACCGCGGCGTGGGTGAACTCGCCATTGCTGTAACCCTCGATGCGCCCGCTGTCGATGCCGCGCGCCTTGAGCATCAGGTCCAGCAGCAGCCGCGTGCCGGAACCGGTCTGGCGGTTGACGAAGCGCACGTCGGCGCGGCAGAGATCTTGCAGCGTGGTGACCTGCTTCGGGTTGCCGGGGCGCACGAAGATGCCTTGCGAGCGAACCGCGAGCTGAATCAGGCAATGGGTCTGCGGGCGAATCCATGTGGCAAAGCTCGCCAGCATGTCCCGCTCGAATTCGCCGATCGGCACATGGAAGCCGGCAATATCGCAGGCACCTTGCGCAAGTGCCGCAACCGCCTCAAGGCTGCCGCAGTATTTCAGGTCGTGGCGCACCTGGTGCGCATCCAGGAAATCATGCAGCGCCGCCACCGCGAAGCCATGGCTGGCGTGCAGGCGCAGCGTGGGGCCGGGTTGGTCCACCAGCTTTTTCAGTTCGATTTCCAGTTCCGAGGCCAGGCTCTCCAGCGTGGGTGAGAGCCGCGCGGCAATGCGCTTGCTGGCCCACACCAGTTGCTGTGCCAGCGGCGACAGCGCGCTGCCGCGCCCGCGGGTCTTGACGATCAGCGCGCCGCCGAACAGGGTTTGCGCGTCACGCAGGATGCCCCAGGCGTAGCGGTAGGACAGGCCGGTCGCCTGCGCCGACTGGCTGATGCTGCCTGTGCTTTCGATATGCCCGAGCAAGGTGACCAGGCGGGACACGTCTAGTGGGGCGCTGGCGGCATCGCTGTCGTCGCGGATTTGGAGGTGGGGCAGGATCGAGATGCGAATCATATGAGAAAAATAGCATATTGCTCGAACGTGGCCAACTGCCTATAGTCCGCTCGAAGAGGCATAGCACCCGATAAAAGCCCGCTTAACTGCCCAGGCGAGATGGGGAATGCCCGTTCAGAGCCCCCAAGATATGAAAAAAATAGCATATAACGCGGTCGCCGCGACACGGCGTGCCGCACCCCGCAGCAAATCCTGGCAAGACGCGCAAGCCAATGCGCCACAACGTCTGCCGCTGGCGCCGCGCTTGAGCGCTTGCGCCGGCCCGAGCTGCGCCACCAGGAGACTCGATGTCTGATTCCGCTGCCAAGCCAGCCGCCAGCGCCGTGCGCGACCCGGTCGCCCGCATCGTGGCCGCGCGCCGCGACATGCCGGGCGCCTTGCTGCCCATCCTCCACGAGATCCAGGACACGGTAGGCTACGTGCCCGCCGACGCCTTGCCCGAGATTGCCCGCGCGCTCAACCTGTCGCGCGCCGAGGTGCATGGCGTGGTCACCTTCTATCACCACTTTCGCGACAGCAAGCCGGGCCGGCACGTGGTCCAGGTCTGCCGCGCGGAAGCGTGCCAGTCGGTTGGCAGCGAGGCCCTTGCCGCGCACGCCGAGCGCGCGCTGGGCTGCGGATTCCATGAAACCACCGCCGATGGCGAGTTCACGCTGGAGCCGGTGTATTGCCTCGGCCAGTGCGCCTGTGGCCCGGCCGTGATGATCGACGGGGAGCTGGCTGGCCGCGTCACGGCGCAGCGCTTCGATGCCCTGATCAAAGCCTGCGCGGACGTGGCAGTGGACCAGGAGGTGCAAGCATGAGCATCACCGTTTTCGTACCCCGCGATTCCAGCGCGCTGGCCATGGGCGCCGATGCGGTGGCCCGCGCCATCACGCGTGAGGCCACGGCGCGTGGCGCCAGCATCGAACTGGTGCGCAACGGCTCGCGCGGCATGTTCTGGCTTGAGCCGCTGGTTGAAGTGCAGACCCCCGCCGGACGTGTGGCCTATGGGCCGGTTACCGCCGAAGATGTCGCCGCGCTGTTCGATGCCGACTTCCTGGCGGGTGGCGCGCATGCGCTGGCGCAGGGGCTCACCGAGGAAATCCCGTTCCTCAAGGGGCAGGAGCGCTTGACCTTTGCCCGCATGGGCATCACCGATCCGCTCTCGCTCGCGGACTACATCGCACACGATGGCTATGCCGGCCTGACCCGCGCGCTGGCGCTGGACGGCGCGCAGATCGTGCAGGAAGTGACCGATTCCGGCCTGCGCGGACGCGGGGGCGCGGCGTTTCCCACGGGCATCAAGTGGCAGACGGTGCGCAACGCGCAGTCGCCCATCAAGTACGTGGTCTGCAATGCCGATGAAGGCGACTCCGGCACCTTCTCCGACCGCATGGTGATGGAAGGCGACCCGTTCATGCTGATCGAAGGCATGACCATCGCCGGCCTAGCTGTCGGCGCGGAGCATGGCTACATCTACGTGCGCTCTGAATATCCGCACGCTATCGCCGTGCTGGAATCCGCCGTTGGCATCGCGCAGGCGGCCGGCTGGCTGGGTGACGATATCCGCGGCAGCGGCCGGCGCTTCCGGCTCGAAGTGCGCAAGGGCGCCGGTGCCTATGTCTGCGGCGAGGAAACCGCGCTGCTGGAAAGCCTGGAGGGCAAGCGCGGCGTGGTGCGCGCCAAGCCGCCGCTGCCGGCCATCGAAGGGCTGTTCGGCAAGCCCACCATCATCAACAACGTGATCTCGCTGGCCACCGTGCCGGTGATCCTCGCGCGCGGCGCACAGTTCTATCGCGACTTTGGCATGGGCCGCTCGCGCGGCACGCTGCCGTTCCAGATCGCCGGCAATGTGCGCCAGGGCGGACTGGTGGAGAAAGCCTTCGGCGTGACCCTGCGCGAACTGCTTGAGGGCTACGGCCAGGGCACTCGCAGCGCACGGCCCATCCGCGCGGTGCAGGTGGGCGGCCCGCTGGGCGCGTACCTGCCGGTGTCGCGGC
This sequence comes from Cupriavidus sp. GW822-FHT03E04, assembly GCF_058801495.1. NCBI lineage: Bacteria > Pseudomonadati > Pseudomonadota > Betaproteobacteria > Burkholderiales > Burkholderiaceae > Cupriavidus > Cupriavidus sp. GW822-FHT03E04. The sequence continues at coordinate 4,625 of NZ_JBXANI010000031.1, read as the reverse complement.
TGGATACGCCGATGGACTACGAAGCCTTCGCCGCGTTTGGCGCGGTGCTGGGGCATGGCGGCATCGTGGTGTTCGACGACACCGTCGACATGGCCAGGCAAGCCCGCTACGCGATGGAATTCTGCGCCATCGAATCCTGCGGCAAGTGCACGCCGTGCCGGATCGGCTCCACGCGCGGCGTCGAGGTGATCGACAAGATCATCGCGGGCGACCAGCCGGTGAAGCACGTCAAGCTGGTGCGCGACCTGTGCGACACCATGCTGGGCGGATCGCTGTGCGCCATGGGCGGCATGACGCCGTACCCGGTGCTGTCGGCGCTAGACGCATTCCCGGAAGACTTTGGCGTGGCAGCGCCAGCCAAAGCTGCCTGAGCGTAGCGCCTCAGCCTATCGAACCGGCGCTGCCACTGCGCCACTCTGAATCACCAGTATGCGGCCCAGGCCGCAGCGGGAGCCCGCCTTGAACACACGCAACGAAATCGACTTCGGCACGCCGGCCAGCGATTCACAACAGCAGGTCACCCTTGAGATCGACGGCGTCGACGTGACCGTGCCCGCCGGCACCTCGCTGATGCGCGCCGCCGTGCAAGCCGGTGTGAACGTGCCCAAGCTGTGCGCCACCGATAGCCTCAAGTCCTTCGGCTCCTGCCGCCTGTGCCTGGTCGAGATCGAAGGCCGGCGGGGCTTCCCCGCCTCGTGCACCACGCCGGCCGAAGCCGGCATGAAGGTGAAGACGCAAACCGACAAGCTGGCCGACCTGCGCCGCGGCGTGATGGAGCTGTATATCTCCGACCATCCGCTCGACTGCCTGACCTGCCCCACCAACGGCAACTGCGAGTTGCAGGATATGGCCGGCGTGGTCGGCCTGCGCGAAGTGCGCTATGGGTACGACGGCGCGAACCACCGCGCCGAGGCCAAGGACGAGTCCAATCCGTATTTCACCTACGATCCCTCCAAGTGCATCGTGTGCAATCGCTGCGTGCGCGCCTGCGAGGAAACCCAGGGCACCTTCGCGCTCACCATCAGCGGCCGCGGTTTTGACTCGCGCGTGACGGCGGGGCAGGGCGACAGCTTCATGGATTCCGACTGCGTGTCGTGCGGCGCCTGCGTGCAGGCGTGCCCTACCGCCACGCTGGCCGAGACCTCCATCATCCGCATGGGGCAGCCGGAGCACAGCAAGGTCACCACTTGCGCTTACTGTGGCGTGGGCTGCGCCTTCAAGGCGGAGATGAAGGGCAATGAAGTGGTGCGCATGGTGCCGTACAAGAACGGCCAGGCCAACGAGGGGCACTCGTGCGTGAAGGGCCGCTTCGCCTTTGGCTATGCGACCCACAAAGACCGCATCCTGAACCCGATGATCCGCGCCAGGATCACGGATCCGTGGCGCGAAGTGTCGTGGGAAGAAGCGATCAGCCACGCGGCCTCCGAATTCAAGCGCATCCAGGCCAAGCATGGCCGCGATGCCATCGGCGGCATCGTGTCCTCGCGCTGTACCAACGAGGAAGGCTACCTGGTGCAGAAGCTGGTGCGCGCCGCCTTCGGCAACAACAACGTCGATACCTGCGCGCGGGTTTGCCACTCGCCCACCGGCTACGGCCTCAAGCAGACGCTGGGCGAATCCGCCGGCACGCAGACCTTCCGCTCGGTGGAGAAGGCGGACGTCATCATGGTGATGGGCGCCAACCCGACCGACGGCCACCCCGTGTTTGCCTCGCGCATGAAAAAGCGCCTGCGCGCCGGCGCCAAGCTGATCGTGATCGATCCGCGCCGCATCGACCTGGTCGATTCGCCGCACGTGCGCGCCGACTTCCACCTGCAATTGCGTCCCGGCACCAATGTGGCGGTGGTGACGTCGATGGCCCACGTGATCGTCAGCGAAGGCCTGATGGCCGAATCGTTTATCGCCGAGCGTTGCGAGGACCGTGCGTTCCAGCAATGGCGCGACTTCGTCATGCTGCCGGAGAACTCGCCGGAAGCCATGGCCGAGATCACCGGCATTCCCGCCGGGCAACTGCGCGGCGCCGCACGCCTGTACGCCACCGGCGGCAATGCCGCGATCTATTACGGCCTGGGCGTGACCGAACATGCGCAGGGCTCGACCACCGTGATGGGCATCGCCAACCTCGCCATGTGCACGGGCAATATCGGCCGCGAAGGCGTGGGCGTGAACCCGCTGCGCGGACAGAACAACGTGCAGGGCTCGTGCGACATCGGCTCGTTCCCGCATGAACTGCCGGGCTACCGCCACGTGTCGGATTCCACCACGCGCGGGCTGTTCGAATCCGCGTGGAATGTGGAGATCAGCCCGGAGCCGGGCCTGCGCATTCCCAATATGTTCGAGGCCGCGCTGTCCGGCAGCTTCATGGGCCTGTACTGCCAGGGCGAAGACATCGTGCAGTCCGACCCGAACACGCAGCACGTGGCAGCCGCGCTGTCGGCCATGGAATGCATCGTGGTGCAGGACATCTTCCTCAACGAGACCGCCAAGTACGCGCACGTATTCCTGCCGGGCTCGTCCTTCCTGGAGAAGGACGGCACCTTCACCAACGCCGAGCGCCGTATCTCGCGCGTGCGCAAAGTGATGCCGCCCAAGGCGCGCTATGCCGACTGGGAAGCCACCGTGCTGCTGTCCAACGCGCTGGGCTATCCGATGGAGTACAAGCATCCTTCCGAGATCATGGACGAGATCGCGCGGCTCACGCCCACCTTCAGCGGCGTCAGCTACCAGCGCCTGGAAGAACTCGGCAGCATCCAGTGGCCGTGCAACGACGCCGCGCCCGAGGGCACGCCGACCATGCACATCGACGCATTCGTGCGCGGCAAGGGCAAGTTCATCATCACCCGCTACGTGCCCACCAACGAACGCGTGAACCGCAAGTTCCCGCTGATTCTCACCACGGGCCGCATCCTGTCGCAGTACAACGTCGGCGCACAGACACGCCGCACCGAGAACGTGATGTGGCATGACGAAGACCGCCTGGAGATCCATCCGCACGACGCCGAGGAACGCGGCATCAAGGACGGCGACTGGGTCGGCGTGCAAAGCCGTGCGGGCGAAACCGTGCTGCGCGCCATCGTCAGCGAGCGCATGCAGCCGGGCGTGGTCTACACCACCTTCCACTTCCCCGAGTCCGGCGCCAATGTGATCACCACCGACAACTCGGACTGGGCGACCAACTGCCCCGAGTACAAGGTCACCGCGGTGCAGGTCATGCCGGTGGCGCAGCCGTCCGAATGGCAGCGCCAGTACCGCGATTTCCACGATCAGCAGATGCAGTTGCTGCAGGCGGCCAGCGCCGAGGCAGGGCCGGCATGACACTCTGCGAACTCGCCATGGCCGACGCCGAGCCGGCCACCCACAGCACCTTCGCGGTCAGCCGCAGCCGCCTGGGCGAGCTGGCACTGGAGGACGACGAGATTGCCGAGGAAGTGCCGGTTGCGCTCGAGTACAACGGCATCTCGCATGCGGTCATGCTGGCCTCGCCGGCCGATCTCGAAGACTTCGCGCTGGGCTTCAGCCTGAGCGAAGGGCTGGTGGCCAGCCCGCGCGATGTTTATGAGATAGAGACCGAGGTCCGCCCCGAAGGTATCGCGGTGCGGTTGCGCATCGCGGCGCAAGCCTTCGCCGCGCTCAAGGATCGGCGCCGCGCCATGGCGGGCCGAACCGGCTGCGGCCTGTGCGGCACCGAATCGCTGCAGGAAGTCATGCGCGCCCCGGCACCCGTGAGCAGCGGCGCCAGCTTCAGCGACGAGGCGATGTACGCCGCATTCGCGCAGTTGCAGACCCGGCAGGAACTGCTGCGCCACACCGGCGCCACGCACGCCGCCGCGTGGCTGCGCGCCGACGGCCAGGTTGCGCTGGTCCGCGAAGACGTGGGCCGCCACAACGCGCTCGACAAACTGATCGGCGCGCTGGCACGCACCGGCGAGGACCGCTCGCGCGGCGCCGTGCTGGTGACCAGCCGCGCCAGCTACGAAATGGTGCTGAAGACCGCCAGCGCCGGCGTCGGCGTGCTGGCCGCCGTATCCGGCCCGACCGCGCTCGCGGTACGCCTGGCGATCGATGCCGGCGTCACGCTGGCCGGCTTTGTACGCGCCGGCCGGCACGTGGTCTACTCCCACCCCCAACGTTTGCACAGCAGGACGGAACAAGCATGAACTCCGACAACCTCGTCAAGATGGCGAACCAGATCGGCACCTTCTTCGAAGCCATGCCGGACCGCGAAGAAGCGGTGGCGGATATCGCCAGCCATATCAAGCGTTTCTGGGAGCCGCGTATGCGGCGCGCTTTGCTGGCGCGGCTGGATGGGAGTGAAGATGCTGGGCTGGATGAGATTGTGTTGTTGGCGGTGACTAGGTATCGGGGGGTGTTGGAGTGATTGGGTTGGTCGCTGTTTCTTTGGGCGGCGATGGCAGCTTGCACCCAACAGCTATACGACATCGCTCTGCTTGGGGTGTCGCTGTTTCTTTCATCGGCGATGGCTCTTGCACCCAAGGGCCATACGACATCCCCCTGCGGGGGCTGCCGGTCACTTTTCTTTGACCGGCAAAGAGGGTGGAGACAAAACAAAGAAAGACCTATTCTTCCTAAACTGAACATGGAGATGCAGTCATGGGGAAGATGGG